>NZ_JBAWDL010000054.1:0-6329 GCF_049590715.1 Flavobacterium sp. | reverse complement strand
AGTCAGCAGAAGTCATAGTACTTGTTTGGAAACGAGCCACAGAAAAGTGTGGAGGACTCACCAAGAAGGAAGGACAGAACGTTATTTTCTGTAAAATTAAAATAAGAAAGATATTCTTAGCTTATTTATAAAGTCGTAGGTAGCCCAATTGGTGTTAAGAGCCATTAGATGATGGATAACGAACCGCCGTATACGTGACCCTTACGTACGGTGGTGTGAGAGGCGCACTCCGTTAGTTTCTAGCGGAGCCGTCTACTCGATTGTGTGCTGCCTTTACTTTAAGCGTCTGTCCTTTTCATTTATTTCCAAGTCATTAATGCTTGCAAATCTTTTTTTCATAAATCCGTTTTCGTCAAACTCCCAATTTTCATTGCCATAAGAACGAAACCATTGTCCGCTATTATTTTGCCACTCGTATTCAAAACGAACAGCTATTTTATTTTCTGTAAATGCCCATAATTCTTTTTTCAGTTTGTAGTCTAATTCTTTTTCCCATTTAGCAGTTAGAAATTCTTTTACTTCTTTTCGCCCATTAATAAACAATTGTCTATTTCGCCATTCTGTATCAAAGGTGTAAGCAAGTGAAACTTTTTCAGGGTTTTTAGAATTCCAAGCATCTTCTGCCATTTTTACTTTCTGCGTTGCCGTTTCAAAGTTAAACGGTGGAAGTGGTAGTTTCTGTTCCATTATTATGATTTATTAAAGCGTTTACGATTGTTTTTGATTTGTTTACAGCCCATTGATTTTTGAAAAGTTGACTTTCAACAATTGCACTTTCAAAGAGTAAATAAATATGGTCGGCTAATTGTATGTCAGGTAAGATTTGTTTAAAATAGTCCCGCAATTCATTTTTATGATTTTGGATTACATTTAAAATTTTTGTGTTGTCTGTAGGGATTTCAGAAAGTAAATTAAGGAAACTGCAACCTCTAAAGTTTTCGGTTTCGTTCATAAAAATTAGAAAGTCAAAAGACGCAAGGACTTTGGTTTTGTTTGTTCTGTTCTTTGACGTAAACTCGTTGAGTTTTTCAAACCAATAGTCGTGTCGCTTGTTTAAAAACTCTACACACAAATCTTCTTTTGATTTAAAATGTTGATAGAAACTTGCTTTTGCAACTTTAGATTCTGCAATAATTTGATTTATTCCAGTTGAATTATATCCTTTTTTATGGAAAAGGGTAAATGCTGTTTCTAAAATTCTTTCTCTTGGTTGCATTACCATTTATATTACAATGCAAATATAAAATAAATCTTTTAAAAACAGACAAGTCTGTCTATTATTTAGATAAATTCTGTTTGTGTTCCTTTTTAAGGTTGCACACAACGTGTTTGTATATGGTTTGTTGCGTGGTTAAGCAACTAAGTAACAAATAAAAACCGAATAGAAAATCCGCGAGGATTTTCGTAAGTAGGCTAGAACCAAGCAATAAATTATATACGGTGTTAGCACACGTTTTTATTCTTTCGCATTAAATCTTCTTTTTTTATTTGGAACAATCATTCTAATATTCGTATGTTTGCATAACAGAACGAACGTTCTATTATTAATAATCTAAAAAAGTAAAGAAATGAGTAAATTAAATGGAAAAATTGCCATAGTTACCGGCGGTAATAGTGGTATTGGTTATGCATCTGCAAAAGAGTTTAAAAGTCAAGGTGCAACTGTTGTAATTACAGGAAGAGATTCGGAAAAGGTTGCAAAAGCATCACAAGAGCTTGGTGTAAAAGGAATTGTTGCTGATGTCAAAAGTCTTTCAGCAATAGATGATTTGGTTGCACAAGTAAAATCAGATTATGGAAAAGTTGATGTTCTATTCGTAAATGCTGGTATATTTCAGCCTGCACCTGTTGGTCAAATTAGTGAGGAAATGTTCGACCATCAAATGAGTATAAACTTTAAAGGTGCATTGTTTACAACTGAAAAATTTCTGCCAATTTTAAATGATGGTGCTTCAGTCATTAATTTGTCTTCTGTAAATGCTTATACTGGAATGCCAAATACTGCTGTTTATGCTGCATCAAAAGCAGCATTGAACGCTTATACAAGGACTGCTTCAACTGAATTAGCACCAAGAAAAATAAGAATAAATTCAGTAAATCCTGGACCTGTTTCTACTCCGATTTTTGGAAAAACTGGGATGGAAGAAGAGCAATTAAATGGATTTGCCGAAGCTATGCAAAATCGTATTCCGTTAAAACGATTTGGACAACCAGAAGATATAGCAAAACTGGTTTTGTTTTTAGCTTCTGACGATGCTTCTTTCATTACTGGAAGTGAGTATAATATTGATGGTGGTATAAATATCAATCCGCTATTAGGTTAAATTTTTTTGATTATATTTGGAATGAAAGTTCCGATAAATTACTTTTGTGGAAGCGTATAACGCTTCCACATTTTTTTGATATGCCAAGAGTTAAACTATTTGATGAAAACGAAGTCCTGACCAAAGCAATGAATTTGTTTTGGAAACAAGGATATTCCGCAACTTCTGTCAGAGATTTAGTTAGTCATTTAGGAATTAACAGAGCAAGTTTATATGATACTTTTGGTGATAAAGAACAACTTTTTAAAAAGTCCTTTGAACTTTACAGAAAGACAAGTATGGAAGGATTAACTCATTTTTTTCAAAGTCAACCAAATGTTAGAGATGGATTTTCAAAACTTTTTAATATTGCTATTGAAGAAGCAATTCTTGATAAAGATAGAAAAGGTTGTTTTGTTGTAAATATTACTACAGAACTTATTCCCAATGATGAAAGTCTATTAAAAGTTTTAGAGAGCAATAAACAAGATATTGAAAACATCTTTTATGAGTATCTCAAAAAAGGCAAAGAAAAAGGTCAATTAAAAGACAGCAAAAATTTAAAATCTATTTCTTCTCTTTTTTACACTTTATATAGTGGAATTAAAGTCGTTTCCAAAATTGAAACGAATAAAAAGGAACTAACAAATTCTGTCAATTTAGCCTTATCGTTGTTGGTTTGACCAAATGTTTGCTAACGTTTTGCCACTTTGAGATGGCTGGAAGTTCATAACCGCTAAATTTTCGGCTTTACGAAAACTTGATAAGAAACGTTAATTCCACTAAATTCCAGCTAGCTCAAAATGGCTGTTAGCTGTTGTTTTTATTTTCGTTTTCAATTATTATATCGTAATGTTCAACTATCGGAAACGGTTCGTAATAGTAATGTAAAATCTTTTTCCATTCCAAATATTCTGCTGATTGTCTAAATCCAATTGTATGATCCTCCAAATTTTCCCAATCTACAAGTAAAATGTATTTATTTTTCTGTTCCAAACATTTTCGCAGTGAGTGTCTCAAATACCCTTTAATAGAACTAATATATTGTCCTGCTATCAAAAAGTCTTTTTCAAAGTTATCTTCTTGTCCACTTTTTACATTTAATATAGCTACTTCTAAAATCATATTTCTTCAATTATTGATTGTCCTTTTGATTTGTCACCTGAAGTCCATTCCCAACTTTCGTGAAGTCTAATTTTCCCATTTTCAAGAATTTCTGGTATTGAATAACAAATTCCTGTCATAATTTCGCATTTGTCGTTTACTTGATGATAACGCATTTCTATATTTCCGTTTTTGTCAACCAAACCAATTAGATGTCCATATTTAATTTTTCCACCCGAGTATTCGGAAGTCAAAACATTTTCAATCTGTTTGTAATGAAAATGGTTTCGATTGAAGTTTCCCCATTTTCAGTATTACTTGTCGGTCTAAATATTTTGTCGTTATAGTTCATCGTGTCGGTTTTCTAAAATAACAGCTAACGGTCTAGTATAAGAATAGTAGCGGATTAATAGTCACTAACCATTCGGATTAAACTCAGACTTTAAATATAAAAAAGCGATTTTAATTTCGCACCGAAACCGCTATTATTTTTATACATTGTTAGCTGTAGTGGTTTTTTCGATTTTTAATTAAATGCTTTTCTAAATTCTAAAGGGGTCAATTCAGTTTTTTTCTTAAACAACTTTCCAAATGATTGTGGGTGTTCGAAACCTAAACTGAAAGCAATTTCATTTACTGATAATTCAGTAGTTGATAATTTATCTTTCGCTAGCTCAATCACTTTTTCGTGTATAAATTCTTGAGTACTTTTTCCAGTTATTGTTTTGAGTAGTTTACTTAAATGATTGGGCGACATGTTAATTGAAGTTGAAAGGTTTTTAACTGTGGGTAGCCCTTTTGATAACATATTTTCATTTTTAAAATAATCGTTCAAAAGGGTGTCGAATCTTTCAAGAATGCTGTGGTTAAATTTATTCCTTGTTATAAATTGTCTTTGGTAAAATCGCTCGGAATAAATTAGTAATAACTCTATTTGAGAGATTATAACATCTTGACTGAACTTGTCAATGTTTGAGTTATATTCATTGTTTATACTTTGAAAAATAATGGTAAGCATATCCTCTTCTTTTTCTGAAAGATGCAACGCCTCTTTTAAGTCGTAACCAAAAAAGTCGTACTGCTTTATTTTTTTTGCAAGATTGGTTCCCCATAAAAAATCGGGATGGAAAATTAGCAACCATCCCGAATGATTAAATTGTTGATTGACGGATTCAATTCGCATTATTTGGTTTGGTGCGATAAAAGCCAAAACTCCCTCGTCAAAGTCATATTCTTGCTGACCGTATTTCATTTTGCCATCAATCAAATGTTTTAGCGCAATGCAATAAAATCCGTGCGTTACATTTAAATTAATATCTGGCGTATAGATAATATCATTGAAATTAATTACACTTACCAAAGGATGTTGTGGCTTTGCAAGTCCATTTCGTTTATGATATTCCGAGATAGTTTTTATATGAATAATATCTTTTGCCATAATTATTTAATATACATTTCAGCAAAGTCTATTGCGAAATCTTCAAGTGTTACAGTGCCCATTTTAATAGGTTTATTATTTTCATAGTTTTCTGTCAATTTTCCATTTGCAAGACTTGCATACATTTCTGTAAATAGATTAGCGATGTTTGAAGGTATGCCATTTTGTTCCATTCCTTTTTTTACTTCTTCATCAGATACAATTTTCCATTCTAAGTCAGTTTTTCCTATTCCTTTTCCTAGTGCTGTAGCAATTTCTTGACCTGTATGTTCAGAACTTACTACGTATCTAAACAATTTACTTTTGGTTGTTGTTAGCTCTTCAGCAACTGCGTTCGCAATATCTTTTGACGATACCAAAGGGAACTTGGTCTGACCGTAGTTCGCTATAATTTGACCAGTATACTTTATCATATCTATATAATTACAAAGGTTGTAATAAAAATAGGTAGGTCTTAAAATTGTCAAATCTATGTTCGGTACTTGTTTTATTATTTCTTCCGCAAAATGTGAACCTAAAATAGGTCCTGTTCCAAAATTTAAATGCGCTCCGAAACTACTCAACTGAACAACACGTTGAATTTTATTTTTTTTAACGGCTTCCGCATAGTTTGCGTTTGTAAGTCTGTAGTATTCTCGAATATCAGATTTGGAATAATCAGGCGGATTCAATAAAAATACCGCATCAGTATTTTTAAAAGCGGACATTAAAAAATCTAAATCTTCTAAAGACCCAATTTTAGGTTTTGCTCCTAATTTCTCAATTTCATTCTTTCGGTCAGTTGAATGACTAATTACGGTTACCTCGTGACCATCATTAATTAGTTGTTTTGTGAGTGGTTTTCCAATATTACCTAAAGAACTTGTAAGCGTGATTTTCATTTTGTTATCTTTTTTTGTAAGTTACAAAGGTCAAAATGAAAAAGATTTAAAATGTAGTCAAATCATTCTTGATGTAATCCAAATCTATCTTTTTTGGTTAATTCTTTGTTCGTACGTTTTTTTTTGCCATTACAGCTAACGTAAGTCCGCTTGGAGAAGGGGAAAAATGCCCTAAGCGTTATCTAAATTAGGCCTTTTTTTCTTTCTCCAAACGGACAGTTGGAAGTAGTTACTGTCTATTTACAATCTATATTCTTATCAGTAACGGAGTTGGATAGACTACTCCTATCTTTTTCTTTCAACTCAATCCAAATCAATAAAACCAATTATTTATTGCGCTTAGCAAACCTGCTAGGCGAAGTTAATAATAAGGCTTTTGGGGCTCTATTTTTTTCCGATTTTAAGTTATAGAAAATAAATTCAATTCTTGACTTTTTCATTTATTTTCTATAACTTGGTCAAGTCTTTTACGTTGTCAAACGTATTGAAAGTGAACTTTCTACGATTCTCAATCGAAAGACTTGAAGACTAAATGCTTTATTCTTCTAAAATCCCAAAAAAATATCCCCAAAATTTATTGTGCAAGAAACTCCGTAGTCTAAG
>NZ_JBAWDL010000053.1:0-37110 GCF_049590715.1 Flavobacterium sp. | reverse complement strand
AATTTCTTTTTTCAGCAATTGCTTCAGGGGAAAGTCCGCTTTCAAATAAGGCTAGCGTTTCCTTGTAAGTGGTTGACCCTTTTTTAGGTTTGGCAGCTTTGCTTTTATGAAAATCGATTATAGCTTTTATGAAAATATCTCCATATTTTTCCAATTTCACTTTTCCAACACCGTCAATAGCGAGTAATTCATCATCACTCATCGGACGATTAATTTCCATTTGTTTTAAAACGGCATCACTAAAAATAACATAAGCTGGAACCGATTCTTCTTTCGAAAGATCGTAACGTAGTTTTCTTAATTTTTCAAAAAGTGAATCATTTTTAGGTTTGGTTTTAGTTTCTTTAATAGTTGCTTTTTCCGTTGATACTTTTTGAACCGTTGTTAATTGTACTTTTTCGCCATTAAACAAAACTTCGTGAGCCAAAGAAGTCAATTTGATTTTGTTTTGTTGATGAAAAGCAATTTCACAATACCCTTGATTGATTAATTGAATTAGGTATTGGTTCCAATCGTACCACGATACATCACTACCTACAGCATAGGTTTTTAAGTTTTGGTATTCTTTTTCAAAAATATAAGCATTTTTAGAACCTCTCAAAAAGTCAACGATTACTGGTAAGGCTTCTAATTCTTTTAAACGAATGATCGCTGACAGTGCTTTTTGTGCTAAAATAGTTCCGTCAAAAAAGGCAGGTGGATTTTTGCAAATATCACAATTGCCACAATTTTCGGTTACGATTTCGCCAAAATAAGAAAGTAAAATCTTTCTACGACAACTCAATGCATCAGCATATTGTTTCATTCGTTCCAGTTTTGCTAATTGTACTTCGGCATTCAAACCTTGAGAAGCAAATTTTTGTAGTTGAATCATGTCACCATAACTTTCGAACATAATCGTTTCTGAAGGCAATCCATCACGACCCGCACGACCAATTTCTTGATAATAGCCTTCGATGTTTTTAGGAAGATTATAATGAATCACCCAACGAACATTTGATTTATCAATCCCCATCCCAAAAGCAATCGTTGCACAAATGACTTGGCAATCATCATTTATAAATTCGTCTTGTGTTTGTGCACGAAGATTAGCATCTAATCCAGCATGATAAGCTTTGGCATTAACGCCTGCTTTTTTTAATTTTTCGGCTAGTTCCTCCGTAGTTTTACGACTTAGGCAATATATAATTCCACATTCTAGTGGTTTATCAGCAATAAAGTCAATGATTTGTTTGACTCTGTCTAAGGCGGGACGAACTTCTAAACTTAAATTTTTTCTATCAAATGATGATATTGAAACAAAAGGATCTGCTAAATTTAATTGTTGGCTAATATCTTTACGTGTTGCTTTATCAGCTGTAGCAGTTAAAGCTAGGATTGGAGTAGAAGTGAAGCGATTTTTGAGATATCCTAAATTAGTGTAAGCGGGTCTGAAGTCATGTCCCCAAGAGGAAATGCAATGTGCTTCGTCAATTGCAATAAGGCTTACTGTAATTTGGTTGAATGTATTTTCTAAATAAGACAAACTTTCTGGAGCAAGATAAACGAGTTTTATTTTTTGATTAATAATGCTTTCAATGTTTTCTTGTTGCTCAGCACTGGATTGGCTACTATTGATATAGCAAGCTGGAATTCCATTTGCTTTTAAACTATCTACTTGATCTTTCATTAAAGCAATCAAAGGCGAAATAACGATTGTTATTCCAGGAAGTAACAATGCGGGTAATTGAAAACAAACCGATTTTCCTCCACCTGTGGGCATAATTGCCAGTGTATCTTGACCTGATAGAATAGATTGGATGATTTTTTCTTGATTGGGTCTGAATTTTTCAAAACCAAAATTTAATTTTAATGTTTTGTGGAGTGAAATAGTATTGGTCATGGCGTTTATCAAAATAATTTTAGAAAATTAAAGATATAAAAAAAAGGAACTCCTAAATGGAGTTCCTTTGGTATTTTTATAGAGAAAAAATTAATCCTCATCATCATCGTCGTCATCATCATCAGACCTATTTTTATTGTCTGAATCTTCATCCTCGTCATCAAATTCTGGTTTATCAAGATTTTCATCTTCATCGTCGTCGTCGTTGTCTTCATCGATATCCAAACCTTTGATTGGTGCAATTGGTTCGATTACGTCATCGATTTCATCATCTTCGTCATAATTCTCAATTCTATCCGCTAGTTTAGTACTTACTTTTACTAAATAAATAGTGTCTTCGGTACGTACTTCAACAGCTTCAATCAATTCGTTTTTAGCATTTCTAAAACGAATAATATCAGAATCGTCGTAACCATCAGGGAATCTATCCACTAATAGGTTTAAAATTTCGTTTGTAAGTTTTGCGTAATCAACAATTACTCTTTTCATAATGATATTCTATAAATCTAATAAATAAGCAAAAATTAAAGGCACTACAATTGTAGCGTCTGATTCAATAATGAACTTTGGAGTATTCATGTCTAATTTACCCCAAGTTATTTTTTCATTTGGAACCGCTCCTGAATACGAACCGTAACTAGTTGTTGAGTCCGAAATTTGGCAGAAATAACTCCAAAATGGAACGTCATGCATTTCCATATCTTGATACAACATTGGTACTACACAAATAGGAAAATCTCCAGCGATACCTCCACCAATTTGGAAAAAACCAACACCGTTAGTACTATTTTTTGGATACCAATCAGCAAGGAAAGTCATGTATTCGATTCCTGATTTCATGGTCGATGCTTTTAATTCTCCTTTAATTACATAAGAAGCAAAAATATTCCCCATCGTGCTATCTTCCCATCCTGGTACAATAATAGGTAAATTTTTCTCAGCAGCAGCATACATCCAGCTGTCTTTTAAGTCAATTTCGTAATATTCTTCAAGGACTCCTGAAAGCAACATTTTATACATGAACTCATGAGGAAAATAACGTTCTCCTTTGTCATCAGCATCTTTCCAAATTTTGAAAATGTGTTTTTGTAAACGTCTAAACGCTTCGTGTTCAGGAATACAAGTATCTGTTACACGGTTTAATCCTCTTTCTAATAAATCCCATTCGTCCTGAGCTGTCAAGTCTCTGTAATGAGGCACTCTTTCGTAATGAGAGTGAGCTACTAAGTTCATTATATCTTCTTCAAGGTTCGCTCCAGTACAAGATATGATTTGTACTTTGTCTTGACGAATTATTTCAGCAAATATTTTACCAATTTCGGCTGTACTCATTGCACCGGCCATCGTAACCATCATTTTAGCACCATTGGCTAATTGTTGTTCATAGGCTTTTGCGGCATCAACTAATGCAGCTGAATTGAAATGCAGGTAGTGCTTTTCGATAAATTGGCTAATAGGTCCCTTACTCATTGTGTTTTTTTTAAAAATATTCAAATCGATTATTTGAAAGAGATTCTAATTTCAAATGTAAAGATTTTTTGATTTAACTATTACTATATTGAATTATTATTTTGCGTTGTATCCTAAAATTTTTAAGACATCTTCAGAGGTTTGCTGTTCTGAGAAAACTTCTGTTCCTATTATCCCGTTTTCATCTCTGTCAATCAAGATATGTTTGGGTTGTGGAATTAAACAGTGGTGTAATCCTCCATATCCTCCAATGGTTTCTTGATAAGCCCCTGTATTAAAAAAACCAATATAAAGTGGTTTTTCTTTATTATATTTAGGTAAATAAATGGCATTCATATTTTGCTCAGAATTGTAATAATCATCACTATCACAGGTCATTCCTCCGAGTAAAACTCTTTCATAGGTTTCGTTCCAACGGTTTACTGCTAGCATAATAAAACGTTTGTTTATCGCCCAAGTGTCTGGTAAAGTAGTGATAAAGGAAGAGTCAATCATGTTCCATTTTTCTCTGTCGTTTTGTTGTTTTTGATACAAAACTTGGTAAATAGCACCTCCGCTTTCACCTACTGTAAAAGATCCAAATTCGGTAAAGATATTAGGAACATCTACTTCAGCTTCATCACAAGCAATTTTAATCTGATTGATAATTTCGTCAATCATGTATTGGTAATCATAATCAAAAGCTAATGAGTTTTTGATAGGGAAACCACCACCAATATTCAATCCATCAAGACTTGGGCACTCTTTTTTAAGCGCGATATATACTTTGATACATTTTACTAATTCGTTCCAATAGTATGCGGTATCATTAATACCAGTATTGATGAAAAAGTGTAGCATTTTCAGTTCCAATTTGGGATTGTCCTGAATTTGTTTTTTGTAAAAGTTAACTATGTTTTTGTATCCAATTCCTAACCTTGACGTATAGAACTCAAATTTAGGCTCTTCCTCCGCAGCGATACGGATTCCAATTTTGAATTTCCCTTTAATTTCAGCTTGAAGTAAATCTAATTCTTCGTAATTATCGATAATTGGAATAGTATTCTTATGTCCGTTATTGATCAAACGAGCAATGTTTTCTATGTACTGATCTCTTTTAAAACCATTACAAATTACATAAGTGCTTTTGTTGATTTTACCGTTTTGTAACAAATTTTCAACAATATTAATGTCAAAAGCAGAGGAAGTTTCAATATGAATATTATTCTTGAAGGCTTCATTCATAATGTATTCAAAATGAGAGCTTTTTGTACAGTAACAATAGTAGTATTTAGCCTCATATTTGTTTTTATCCATCGATTTACGAAACCAATTTTTAGCTTTGTTAATATTGTTGGAAATTTGAGGCAAATAAGTAAATTTCAGTGGAGTTCCATACTGTTCCACTAATTTCATCAAATCGATATTGTGAAACTGAAGATTGTCTTTGTTTAGATTAAATTCTTCTTGGGGAAAATAGTAGGTTTGATTTATTAAGTCAGAATATTTAGTGTTCATTTTAGTGTAAGTTTATTTTTAGAATTAGTAAATAAAAAATAGTTTAAACTAAAATTCAAACTCTAATATTAGCATAAATAATTTGTAATTCTTTATGCTCCATTTTTAGGTACTGAAAAAGGTCGAAAATAAAGTTCCCTTTAATCGAATAGAAACGCTTCAATATACTCAAAAATGATTTATTGTTTTGTGCTCTATTTGATGAGTGACTTCCTTGTTTTTTATCCTTTTTCATTGAGGCAAATGTAAATAATAATATAGACGTAATCCAATCCTTTTTAGCTAAAAAATTATTAAGATTGATAATCATTAAAGGCTTTAAGAATCAATTCATTTTCAACAGTTTGATTGATGATAATTTTTCCAATACCCTCAATCAAGGCAAACTGAATGGTGCCGTATTCATTTTTTTTGTCATGAATCAGTAATTCTAAGATTGGTTCGATGTCATTTTCTTCAAAACTAATGTCGTCATAAATTGATTTTAGTGTAGTTTTAATCTCATTGAACTCCGCTTCGTTAATCAAATTCTTGTGTAATGAAATGTAGCTTTCTAAAATCATTCCTACAGCAATTGCCTCTCCATGCAAGAGTGTTGTCTTATTTTCATTTTCTAAAAAATAACTTTCGATAGCATGTCCTAGCGTATGACCAAAATTCAATGCTTTTCGGAGGTTTTTTTCGGTTGGATCTTTGGTAACAATATCGTTTTTGATTTCTACAGAACGGAAAATTAATTCGTCCAGAGCATCAAAATCAATGGCTTTTAAATCTAAAAATTGCTCCCAGTAGTTTTTATCGTAAATCAAACCATGTTTAAGCATTTCAGCAAGACCAGAACGCATTTCATTTTGAGGAACGGTTTCAAGATAAGCAGTATCTACAATGACCATTTGAGGAAGGTTGAAAACACCAATTTGATTTTTTAAATTTCCTAAATCCACTCCGTTTTTACCACCTACAGAAGCATCTACCATTGAAAGTAGGGTTGTTGGGATGTTGATAAAATCAATACCTCTTTTGAAAGTAGAGGCAACAAAACCACCTAAATCTGTCACAACGCCACCACCAAGATTGATGACTAAACTTTTTCTATCGCCACCAAGTTCTGTTAGGACATTCCAAATTTGAACACAGGTTTCAATATTTTTATTGATTTCTCCATTTTCAAATTCAATGATTTCAATCGTTAAATCAGTTTCAATTTGCGGAAGGAATTTAGGCAAACAAAACTCGTTAGTATTACTGTCAACGATGATAAACAAATTTGAATATTTGTTTTCTTTTAAATGTATGTTTAATGCTTCGTATCCTTTTTCGTTAAAATGAATGGGATGATCGACCGCTAGAATGGTATTAGATTGTAGAGACATATTGTTTTAATAATTTGCAAAATTGATATAAAACTCTTTTTGTAAAACACGTAAAACATTGAGAATAACAGTGTTTTTCGAGGTTCTGTTTCTTTTTTGATATAGAAACAAAAGAGTTGTTTTTAGTATTCAAATTGAATTGACAAAACTAATGTTTTTTTGATTTTATTTAGGGTATTTTTAAAAAAATGTAACCACAAATTACACAAATCAGCACAAATTTATTTGTCTTAAATATTTAGATCAAAATTGATAACTTTACGTAAAACGAATCATTTATTTCATGGAACAAATATTCAACAATACTCAAATCGCCTTCTCATTGAAAACCGATACTGAACTGGAAAGAGCGTATTTTCTTTTCAAGATGATTGCTAATGAGCCTTTGGTGCGCATTGGTACTTTGGTTGCTAGTTTTGCTTTGAAAGCGCATTTGCCAGTTGAAGGATTGATTCGGGCCACGTTTTTTGATCATTTTTGTGGTGGTGTAAATGAAGAAGATTGTCTTAAAGTGGTAGATACTATGTTTACCAAAGGCGTTTCGTCAGTCTTAGATTTTTCAGTTGAAGGCAAAGAAACCGAAGAACAATTTGAGTTGGCTTTGCAAATGATTTTGAAAACGGTTGATTTTGCCAAAGAACGATTGGCTATTCCGTTTGCGGTTTTTAAACCCACTGGTTTAGGACGATTTTATTTGTTTGAAAAAAAGAGTCAAAATGAGAGCTTAACTATTAAGGAACAAGAAGAATGGAGCAGGGTAGTCGCTCGTTTTGATGCGATATGCAAAATGGGTTATGATAAAAATTTGCCTTTGCTGATTGATGCTGAGGAAAGTTGGATACAAAATGCAGTTGATGACTTGATTTTAGAAATGATGCGGAAGTACAACAAAGACAAAGCGATTGTTTATAATACATTGCAAATGTACCGTCATGATCGATTGCATTATTTGAAGGAATTGCAGCATTTGGCTGTTAACGAAGGTTTTTTTGTAGGTGTTAAATTAGTTCGTGGTGCTTATATGGAAAAGGAAAGACATAGAGCTCTCGAGAATAATTATCCTTCACCAATTTGTGAAACCAAAGAAATGACCGACACTAATTATAATGAGGCGATTTTGTTTGTGATTGTCCCGTCCTGAAATAGCGATACACAAAAAGTATCCTAATGGAAAAACATGAACAAACACGCTATGTTAAGCGAACTCAAAAAGATTATTCAATGTCTTTTAAATTACAGATTGTTCAAGAGATTGAGCAAGGTCATCTTACTGCTACAGCAGCAACAAAAAAGTATGGGATTCAAAGTAGAAAGACAATTGTAGAATGGCTAAAGAAATTCGGTAACTTTGATTGGGAAAACAAAACACCATTTACTATGTCAAAGTCACCAGAACAAAAGATCATGGAGCTTGAAATCAAAGTAAAACTTCTAGAGAAGCAGAAGTCGTTACTGGAGAGACAAGCCTTTGTTGCAGATAAAAAAGCAATCATTTTTGATATGATGATTGATATCGCAGAAGAAGAATATAAAATTGATATACGAAAAAACTCTCCACCCGAACAATCGACCATTTTAAAAACAAAGAACAGCAAACAATAATGTTCGCCTGTAATTTGTTCGGGATAGACAGACAGGTTTATTATCGAAGAATTAAAAGAAAAAGCAAGAAGGAATCTAAAGCAATTGAAGTCGTGTCAATGATTAATCAAGTACGCAAGACAATGCCTAGGCTTGGTGGTAAGAAATCATATCACTTATTGATAGATGATCTCAAATCAATGAAAATAGGAAGAGATAAGTTATTTGATATACTCAGAGCGAATCATTTACTAATTCAACCAAAGCGCAGCTATCACATAACCACTAACTCTCATCATCGATTTAGAAAACATCAAAACTTAATTCTAGGTTTAGAAATAAATAGACCCAATCAAGTTTGGGTTTCGGATATAACTTATATCGGAAAACGAGAAAAGCCGTGTTATTTAAGTCTTGTTACCGATGCGTATTCGAAGAAAATTATGGGATATTATGTTGCTAATAATATGAATACAGAAAGTAGTGTTAAGGCACTTAATATGGCTATAAAGCAAAGAAAGAACAATGAAACACCATTGATTCATCATTCAGACAGAGGATTGCAATATTGTGCAAATGATTATCAAAACACTCTAAATAAAAATGGAATATTACCGAGTATGACTCAAAACTCTGACCCATATGAGAACGCTGTAGCTGAAAGAATAAATGGAATATTAAAACAGGAATTCATGATTGATAAATACAATTTAGATTTAAAAATCATGAAGCAAATTGTCAAAGAATCAGTCAATATATACAATGAATTAAGACCCCATTATTCTAATCATATGCTGACTCCAAACAAAATGCATTTACAAAGTCAGATTAAAATGAGGACTTATAAAACAAAAAACACTTGCAAAAACGTTTTTGCAAGTGTTTAAATTAAATATTTTTGTCTAATAATCTGTATCGGTTATTTAGGACGAGACAAACTGTTTTTTAATTATTATCGAATCAAGTTGGATCAATCCTAGAACCTATGGAGAGACATAAATTAAGGGGATTGGAATGTGGTGTAAATACCTTACTTATTTGCCAGATAATTATAGGACATCGAAGGAGTGGATTTAATGGTTGTTATATAATGCGATTTAGTTTTTTTCTAAATCAATGTAATACTCACAAATCTTATTAATAGGACATTCTTCGCATTTTGGTTTTGGTCTGCATATTTCTCTTCCTAAAAAGGAAAGAGCCATTCCTATTTCTCCCCAGATTATTTTTGGTAGGTTTTGCATAAGTTGTTTTTCTAGTTTTAAGCTGTCTTTGGTTTCAATCGCTAGTCCAATTCTAGGGGCTACTCGAATGACGTGTAAATCGGCTATAATCCCTTCGGCGGGAAATCCTAATTCACGTAAAATGACATTAGCAGATTTTCTTCCAATTCCTTTCAGGGCTGTTAATCTGTTTATCGTAAGTGGAATATTTTCATCCTTTTGGACTGTTTTGGCTATTTCTAATAACCAATTGGCTTTAGTGTTAAAATGGTTTACTTTATCAATATAGGGGTAGAGTCTTCCTGCATTGGTTTGTGATAAACTTTCCATATTTGGAAAAGCTTCAAATAACATGGGGGATGTTGCATTTATATTGGCATCAGAATCTTGAGCTGACAACACTACCATTACTACTAATTGGTACAAATTGGTATAATTTAATGGATGTTTTCGTCCATTGTACTTTGTTAGGATTGGGTTTAATTTACCTACCCAGTCAGTAGTGTTATCAAATAAGTTCATGTTTGGTTTACTCTTAGTTTAGTAAGTGAAGTTGCTTTTTCAATATTCTAAAAGTATTTATTAGAATATTTGTTTTGGATAACATTTGGTTTTGAAATATATAAAAAAACCTGTTCAAATGAACAGGTTTAAGTATTGTTATTCGTTTTCTTTCTTTAATGTGTTAACATATTCAGTTAATTTCTTACCATAAATAGAATTAGCTACATTTGGTTTCATTGTTTTTTGAATTGTATCCAAATAGTTTATGTTAATATCTCGAATTTCAGTTAAAACAATATAAGGACTTGCTTCGGCATCTTTATGATTTAGAGCAAAATTTGCGGTGTATAGATATTTTCGTTTATTGTTTTGTATCATTTTATTATTGATACTATCTAATTTAGAATTGTTTAGGTATTTGGTTGCATAAAACTTTGCTTCAATAAGATTTAGGTTTTCATCTTTGAATTGCGTTGCTAATTTTTTGTATTCCTCATAAATTTTTTGGTTTTTAGAACCTGTTATTTTTGCAGAACCTAAAAAACTATCTAAATTAGTATCAATCGTAATATTTCCTGGTTCTGCAAAAAATTGAATGTTATTGTCTAAAGAATTTGTAACTCCTCTGTCTAAGAAAAGAAAGAGCATTTCAGGCGACTCCAATTCTAAATTACTTTCAAAATTAGAATTTCCGTCAATTTCAATAGTATCTATTATGACAAATGCAGTATCTATTATTTTTTGAATGTATAAGGTTCCTTTTTTTAATCCCTTTATAGTACCTGTAATATGTACATTGCTTTTGGTCTCTTTCTTAGAACATGATGTTATAAGAAATAAAGAAGTAAATACAATTATTAAATTTTTCATTTGTTAGTTTTGATTAGTTTTAATTTTTTTTGTTGGTTTTTAAGGGATGCAAATTAAGAAATTTGTTGGAATCTCAACGGTTTTTATGTGCTCCATTTTGAAATAAAAATCAATTTTTTAAAAGGGAACAATATTTATTAACCTTTTAACCATGCGTTTTTAAGGTTTTCTTTTGTTATATCAGTTGCTTTGTAGGTCTCTATGTCTTCATAAGGGAGTTTTACTTTACCTTTGATAATTTGCTCTTTTCCTGATCGTTTAATTTTCAGTGTAATAGTGTCATTTTCTTTCCAGTTTTGACTTTCATTAAGCAGGTCATAAATATTGTCAAGGTTGTATGATATGGCGTTGATACTTATTATAATATCTTCTCCTTTAAGTCCTAGTTCAGTAAAGAATGCATTCAGTTCTATTTTTGGAAGTATAATAACTTCCTTTGTTTGAGGGATGATGTTGATATAAGGAGATTGTCCTTTTAAGAATATTGGAGCTGCTTTTTTTTCTGTTGATTGCAATACGCCTACTTTTGAAAGATAAGTATCGTATGAAATTGAAGTAGTTCCTGATACATACGTTTTTAAAAATTCACCAACTTCAGGATAAGTTAATTTGGTTATTTTATCAAAAAGCTCGTTGTCATTAAATGGTTTTGTGATGCCATATTCATGAGATAGTTTTTTCATTAAATCCAAAATGCCTCTTTCTCCATCACTTTTATCTCTAATAATGATATCGATACACATGCCTATTAAAGCTCCTTTTTCATATACATTCAGGTATTGTTCTTTATAAGGACTTTGAAGAACGTTAGCACTCATGGTTGTAAATGATATGGTATCATTTAGTGTTTTTGCATGTCCTACTTTCTCAGCTATTCGGCTGTAAAATTCTTCTTCGGTAATCAGTCCTTGGTTGATTTGGAAAAGATTAGCAAAATACTCTGTTACTCCCTCATACATCCATAGGTGTTGTGACATTTTGGGGTTATTGTAATCGAAGTATTGAATTTCTTTAGAGTGAATGGTTAAAGGTGTAACGATATGGAAGAATTCATGTGAGACCACATCTTTCATTTGTTCTGTTAATTCCTCAGTTGACATTGCTTCAGGAAACACTACCGTTGTAGATGTAGGGTGTTCTAAAGCTCCAAAACCACGTGCGTCATTTTTTTTAATATCAGATAAATATAATAAAACTGAATATTTTTTTGTTGTGTTTATGTTGCCTAAAAATTTCTTTTGGGCAGTCATGGTTGTTTTCATTCCAGAAGTGATGCTTTCGGCAGTTATTTTTCCCGTTGGAGAATATACACTAATTTGTATCTCCATTCCATCCACAGTAAAAGTCGTGAAATCAGGTTTAGAATACATAACTGGGTTTTCAACTAATTCAGCATATTTTGAGGTATAAAAAAGATCATTAGTGTTGCTAGGGTCTATGTCGGTCATCGAAGTGGCTCCCCATAAATTTGCTGGGTGTAATACTTGTACTTTGTAAGGGTTTTCCATGCTGTTATTGAAATATCCAACAAAACAATGCATATTCAATAAAATATTCTCATCAGCAATAATATTAGAACCTGTAGGTGAAAAGACATCATCACCACCAAAACCTGTACCTTTTTCTATGTCAAAAGTGTCATTTACCCAATAGGTAATTTTAGCAAGTGTTTTGGCGTTTTTTATAGACCATGAATTTTCGTCTATTTTGATAGTGGTTAATAGATTTCCTTTTTTATCGTAGGCTTTTAAGTCGTCAATAAATTGTCCAAAATTATCAATTGAATAGGTTCCAGGGACTATTTTAGGTAGGCTATAAATAATTTCATCAGTGCCGATTCTAGGAGGTGTTATTGTTACCATCACTTTGTCATCTTTGATGTCTTTCAAATTGATTTGGACTTGTATTTCTTCTTTTGAAGATTTACTTACAATTACAGATTTACAACTCCATAATAATGAAGTGGCTGTAAGAATAAAAAAAAAATTTTTCATTGTTGGTATCCTTTTAATGCTTATTATTTTTTGAATGATTAAGGTATATTAAAAAAAAGCACTCCTTATTTAGGAGTGCTTAATGTAAAATTGTTTTTTTAATCAAATTTATTTTTTATGTAATATTTTCCGTCCAAATCATCATCAAAATCATCAATTTTTTGAGGTTTTGGTTTTGGTTTGTTTGCTGCTGCTTTTTTCTTCCACATTTCGAATTTTTCAGCTGGCATCTTTTTTTTCATGATTTCTAAAACGTCCTTTTCAACTAGACCAAATTCTTTTTTGATTATTTCAAAAGGATTTTTTTCTTCTAGGGCAAGGGTTACAAGTTTTTCAGTTTCTTCCCAGCTTAGCTCTTTGCGGTTACTCTTTTTCATCACGTGAAAATTAATTCAAATTGGTTTTAATAATTAATATAAGTCATTTTAATTCTTTACCAATATTAATAAAAAATAGTATTAGTTGCTGTGAATTTCTAATTTTTTTTAAAAATATTTTTTGTTTAAATTAACGTGTTTTGTCGTTTTTGGCCTAGAATAGCTCGTTTTTTAAGCTTGTTGATAATCTTGTAAAAGGTTTTTGTATAAAAACCCACCAGTAACTGCACCTAAAATAGGAGCGATCCAAAATAACCACAGTTGTGATAAAGGTTCCCCTCCCACAAATAAAGCTTGTGAAAGCGAACGAGCTGGATTTACTGAAGTATTCGTTATAGGAATGCTAATTAAATGTATTAGAGTTAAAGCTAGTCCAATAGCAATTCCAGCAAATTTTCCATTAGAGAATTTATCAGTTGCTCCTAAAATAATTAATATAAAAAACAATGTTAGTATAAATTCAGTAATAAAAGCAGCTTGTAATGAATATCCATCAGGTGAAAAAGCACCATATCCATTAGAAGCGAAGGTGCCTGCTTTAGTGTTATCTATCGAAAATCCAGTTTTGCCAGAAGCAATTGTATACAAAGTAGCGGCAGCAGAAATAGCACCTACACATTGCGCAACAATGTATGGAATTAAATCTTTGGAGGAAAAACGTCCTCCAACCCATAAACCGAATGAAACGGCTGGATTAAAATGCCCTCCAGAAATAGATCCTACTGCATATGCCATAGTAAGAACGGTTAGACCGAAAGCAAATGCAACTCCCATAAATCCAATACCTAAATTGGGGATTCCAGCAGCAAAAAGTGCACTACCACAACCACCAAAAACCAACCAATAAGTTCCAAAAAATTCTGCGAAAAGTTTTTTCATAGTAATATCTTTTAGTTTGTAAAATGAATAAGTTGGTACAATATAGTAATTAAAAGTGAAATTTAACATTCCTACTCCTACTTTGTTTTTTTGGTTTTGAAGGTAATGTTCATGGCTATAATGGAAAAAAGAATTAATAAAACACCAAACCATTGTGTTAAACTAATAGTTTCGTTTAATAAAAAATAAGCCATCATTATGGAAATTGGTAATTCTAAAGCAGAAATAATGCTTCCTAACCCAATTCCTATAAGAGGAAATCCTGAATTCATTAATAAGGGAGGAAGTATCGTTCCAAAAAGGGATAATACTATACCCCATTTTAAGAAAACATCAAAATGGAAAGGAGTATTTTGGTTCAGTAAGCCAAAACTAAAAACAATTATAGCACCACCTATAAGCATGTACAAACTACGTTGTGATGTAGAAATGGTTGTAGCAATACTGTTTGCTGTAAACATTGTTGCAGTAAATGAAGCGGCAGCTAAGAAACCAAAAGCAATTCCAATCCAGTTGAGTTTTATTTCTTGGTTTATTAAGTTAGTGGCTAATAAGGTGCCAAGCAAAACTATGACTACTGAGGTTGTTTTTTGTGATGAAGGAATCTTTTTAGTCAGTACCATTTCGAGTAGAACGCCCATCCAAACCGTTTGCATGAGCAATACAATAGCAATGGAAACAGGGATGTATTTTACAGATAAATAATAAAAAATACTGGTAAATCCTATTGAAGTACCCGCTAGTACTAATTGAAAGATGTTTTGTTTTGTTGCTTTTGGATTTTTATTTTTAGTCCATTTTTTTTGAACCAAATTGATAATTAACATTACTAAAATTCCTAACACAAATTGTGATGTAGTAACTTCAGTAGTAGTATACCCTTCGTGATAAGCTAATTTAACAAAAGTTGCTAACACCCCATAACTAGTGGCGCCTAATCCAACTAAAAAAACTCCTTTAAATACACTTTTTTTAAACATTTTTTAGTTTTAAATACTGTGTAAAGATAGGAGTTTCGTTTTTTTATTCAGGTGAATTGAGTTTTAAAATAAACCGTTCAAAGGCTTGTTTTTGATACCGATTTTTGAGTAATTGAAATCTAATTTTTGTTGTAAAAGGGATGCATATACACTTCTAAAATCGATTTCGTATTTTAAATCTCCTTTGTCTAAATCAGTTAGGTTCGGGTTTGAACCAATGATTTTTCCTTTATTATTACCGCCAATGATAAACATGGGAGCCGCTTTACCATGATCTGTTCCGTTTTTGTTGTCATTTACCCTACGGCCAAATTCAGAGAAAACGACTACAGTTACATTTTGTAATAAATTAGATTTTTTAAGATCTTCATAAAAACTAAATAATGAATCATTCAATTCCGTTAGTTTGTTATTATGAATAGGTAATTGATTGTCATGAGTGTCAAATCCGCCTAAAGAAGTGTAATATACTTTAGAATTCAAATTCCCTTTGACTAAACGAGCAATCCATTCTAGATTTTTTCCTAGGCTAGTTTTAGGATAATTACTTTCAGCAGTAGAACGAGCCAAGGCTTTTTGGATTTCGTCAGAACCATCGACAACTGAATCAGCAATTTTTCGAACAAAATCCAAAGAGGGGTTTTTAGATAATACTACAGTTTCATCTTTGTTTTTTTTGATTTTAAATTTATCAGGATCTTTGACTGTAATTGAATTAGGTTCTTGTCCTTTTAATGATAAATTATCAATATTATCAAGGTTTATCCCAGCAATAGGATTGTGTTCTTTACATTGTAAGTCCAAATAACGACCAAGCCATCCATCATTTAAATATTGATCAGATGCCGAAGCTGTTTGCCAAATTTCTTGCGATCTAAAATGGGAACGATTGGGTTCAGGATAGCCTACATTTTGAATTACTGATAAATGTCCGTTTTGTAACATTTGAGCAAAACCTTTAAGTGCAGGATGAAAAGCCATTCCTTTATCAGCGCTTATAACATCCTCTTTAGACAAAGCAATTTTTGGTCGTAAAAAGTAATAATTTGGATCTTGATATGGAATAAATGTATTAAGTCCATCATTACCACCGTTAAGTTGTACAAATACTACAGATTGTTCTCCTATAACTAAATTTTGTTGTGTGCCAAAAGCATGTAAAAAATCAGGTAGAAGTAAAGAACCCCCGGTGAAAGTTCCTGTTAAGGTCAAAAAATTTCTTCTATTCATGATACTTGGTTTAAATTAATTGAAATTCAGGGAGTTTTATCATATTGGTGAATAGTCTTAAAACAGCTTGATCAGCATTTTTGGCATTTTCATCAAAATCATATTTTAATATAGATTCAAAATCTTTTTGGCTGGTTTCATCCACCTGAAAAAGCAGTCTATTAGATAATTGTGCAATGATTTGTTTGTTGTCTCCTTTATTCCAGTCCAAATGTACTGGAGTTTGTTTCATTTTAGTATCATCCATTTTATTGCTATCCATCTTTGTACCATCCATTTTGGATGGGTCATTTAGGTTTTTTTGATTTAAAACTTTACCAGATGTAAGAACGTACAAAAGGTTGTTTCGTTGTAAATACATTTGAGAAGAAAGCCAAGATTTTCCGCCATCCCATCCTTTTACATTGGGCTGATTGAATAGATCCATGTTTTGTTGTCGAATAAAATTAGCGAGATAATTATTGTTTTTAATATCAATGTTTAATTCTGAGATCAATTGCAAACTATATTCTAATGGGTTTTTAATCTTAGAACCAGCTGTGTTTTTATCGAATTCTTCTGTAAAAATCTTAATTAATAAAGGTTTGATTTCAAAGTTAACCGATCTGAAATAATCTCCGTAATGGGTTACTAGTTTTTCGTTAGGAGAATCATAGATGAACCATTTTAATATTTTACGAGTTATAAAATAAGGAATGTTTTTTTGTTCAAAAATAATGTCGATCATTTGGTCGATTTTAAAAACACCCTTTTTACCAAAGTAAACAATAGGATCATTGTCTTCATCTTTTTTATGATAAGTTGCTTTGTCCTCACCTATGCCGAGACCAGCTAATCCTTTTGCACCATTTTGGATATCCTCTTCAGTATAATTACCAATTCCTATGGTAAAAAGTTCTAATAATTCCCGACTTAAATTTTCGTTTATTTTTCCTTTTTTGTTTTCATTATTATCTAAATAACGAATTACAGCATTGGATTGAACGATTTGCTTTGTCAGCTCTTTAAAATTGCCAAAAGCATGTTCTCGTAGGATTTGGTTGTGTTGAAAAACCCAATAATTCACTTTTATTTTTTGATAAGTCGCTACATAATGATTGTGCCAAAAGCAAACCATTTTTTCTTTTAAAGGGAATTCATCGTTCAACATTTTATCAATCCACCATGATTTCATATCGAGGTTTATATCATTGCTCTCTTTTAGTAGTTTTCTCTTTCCCTCTACATCAGACTCTTTCGCCTTTTGACGCATTTCTTTTAAATCGGCATAGGTTTTAGGACTACTCTCCAAAAAGGCAGGGATATTTTTGTCAAACGGGACTTGTAATGATTGCTCTAAGAATTTTTCAATTCCTAAATTTTCAATCGCTGAAGCCTGATTGTTAGAAAAACCTAATCGGAGTGACCATAGTGAATTACGATTCATAATTGTTTAGATTTTTTGGGTTAGTATTGATGTTTTTATTTTGAAAATGAAGATTTTGTTAATTGGTTGTAATATAGGATGCTAATTTATGGTAAAGGTTTAATTGGAGTGGTTTTTTTTATGATTCTACTCAAATGTATTTGTAAAGCTTGGACTGTAATGCTTTTTTCTAAAAGGGAAAATCTAAAGGGAAAAGTAATTCGAAGAATCTTAATTCAAAAAAAGGAAAGAATTGATAACTAATATTAGTATAAAAAAGCTGAGGAACAGATTTTAGATTCCAAAAATCACATATATAAAATGAAGGCGAGAAGGGAATTGAAATTTTATTAAAAATGAAGTTTGTAAATAAAAATACAGAGGCAGAAATAATGTTGCTATTTCAAACAAAGTTCAATAAAGGGGGGGAGTGTTTTATTTACCCGTTATAATCCATTAGTTTTCTAATCTCCTCTTTTGCATTTTGTCCGGCCCATTTTTTGCATAAATACAATCCAAGGTCAATTGATGAACTTACCGCTCCTGCTGTTATGATGTTTTGATCTTCTACAATTCTGTCTTCCAAAACTTGTTTACAATAAGGTTTTAGAGTTTCGTATTCTTGATAGTTAGTTGTTGCCTTTTTATCTTTTAAAAATCCACAAGCTCCTAGAATTAAACTACCCGTGCAAATGGAGATTTTATATTTTGCATTTTCGGAAGTTTTTATCCAGTTTATAAAATCTTTGTCAAATGATAATTGTCTTGTTCCTAAACCACCTGGAATGATTATGGCATCATAATCAGTCATAGTTTCACGAATTTTTGTGGGTTTAATTTCAAGTCCAAAGTTGTCTGAAACAGTATTGGTGAATGAACAAATATCCCATGTTAAATGGGGTAAATAATTTAAGGATTTTAGTCGGCTAATAGGATCGTAAATGCCAATGAAGTCAAGCCAAGTTATTCCATCAAAAATTATATATGCAATTTTCATTTGTTGTTTAGTATTTTTTATGTTACATAAAAAGTTTCTGGGACAACGTTTTTTGGTGGTTTTGTACCAAAATACTTTTTAGCTAAAGTATTAAAAAATACTTTACAGATGAATTCATTATAAAAAGGGACGGTAATCGTACCTTGATTTTCGCATGAGGGATTGAAGCTAGCTACCGAAGTAGCGCGTAAAGCCCGACACCACTAAACAAAGGGGCTTTGTATGTGTATGCTGAAGTTAGCCCCTTTATTTAGTGGTGGCATGCCCCAATTATTTTTCAGGAAATGTTATTCTTTTTTTAATCGAATATCAATTTCGCGATCTACATATTTCCATTCTTCGGAATTGCGCAAGTGTTTGAGGAGTTCGTTGAAGGCGGGTTCATCCTCTGGAGCATATTCAAACCAAGTCAGAAAATCAAAGGGTTCATTAATGTCTCTAGAGTGAAATAACTTGCGGGCTATGGCGGGTAAATAGAGCATTCCTACGTGGGTGTGTTGCGACTGATTTTCCATTATTTTTCGGCGTTCGTCTTGGGCTAGATTCCACCAAGCATCGTTTTTACGAATAGGAATTAAGGCGGCATAAGTTGCTTTTTGTCTTCCTAAATCTTCTTGTATTGAGACGAGTTTTTCTTTTTCGGTTTTTTCGGTATAGTGTAAATGACTGGTGATTCCTTTTAGTGACCAAATACCTTGAAAGCATTGAAGGATTGTGCTTGCTATTTTGTCAACATGGGTCACTTTTGCCAATGAATCCCCTTTGATGGTGGTCATTTTGATTACTTTCCATTCGCCTGTTTTTCCACCTACGAAATCAAAAATGGTGTTTGTCATGATTAAATAATTAAAAAGTTAATTAGTTAATCAGCTAGTAAATAGTGGTTAACTGTAAATATACTAAAAAAATCCCTATCGTACTACTCGATAGGGACTAGGAACAAACAAAACAAATTAAACTAGTTTTTATAAGTCATCCCCATATCTTCGATTGAGAAATGATCAGTTAATAAATGCAATAGTTTATCTCTTAATTGAATATATTCGGGCATTTTTACGATTTCGATTTTGTTACGAGGTCTTGGCAGATGGACGTTAACAATTTCTTTGATAGTGGATGCTGGGCCGTTATTTAATACAATGATTTTGTCGGACAAGAATAAGGCTTCCTCAATGTCGTGAGTAATCATAATAATGGTTTTTTCGCGGTTGTCAAGATTCCATAGTTTTAAGACTTCGAGTTGCATGGTGCCTTTGGTCAACGCATCTAAGGCTCCAAAAGGTTCGTCCATTAGCAAAACACCTGGGTTGATGGCAAAGGCACGGGCAATGGCAACTCTTTGTTTCATTCCTCCAGAGAGCTGGCCAGGTAATTTGTCTTTGTGTTCAAATAAATTGACCATTTTGAGGTTCTTCTCTACGAGGGAATGTTTCTCTGCAGTGGAGGTTTTCATCACTGAATCGACTACTTGAAAAATATTTTGATAAACGGTTAGCCAAGGTAAAAGTGAGTAGTTTTGAAAAACGATTCCTCTATCTGGTCCAGGTCCTTGAATATTTTTGTTGTCTAAAACTACTGAGCCTTCAGTAGGAGTTAACATACCTGCAATCGCATTGAGAATAGTTGATTTTCCGCAGCCTGAATGACCAATGATGGAGATGATTTCGCCTTTATTGATGGATAAGTTAATGTCTCTTACGGCGATGTATTTTCCTTTTGGTGTTGGAAATGAAATTTCCAAATCTTTTATTTCTAAGTAACTCATGATGTTTGATTTTAGGATTTTACTGTTTGTTGATTTTTGAAGCTTAGTGTCTTAGCCTCTCAAATTCTCACAATCTTTTTATGCTTTATACGCAACTTTGTTTTCAATATAAGTGAATAATTTGTCAAAAAGCAATCCGACAACACCAATGATGATGATCGCTGAGATTACTTTCTCAAGACTCAATGCATTCCAACTATCCCACACAAAAAATCCAATTCCTGCACCACCTGATAGCATTTCACCAGCTACAATGACTAACCAAGCTACACTAATACTCAAACGTAGACCTGTTATGATGTGTGGTAAACTGTATGGAATTAATATCTTAGTTAAATACCTTTTGGTAGAAAACCCAAATGCTTTGGCTACATTTTTGTGATCTTGTGGCAATGATGCTACTCCAAAAGAAGTATTGATTAAGGTTGACCATAACGAAGTGATAAACACAATAAAAATAGTTGCTAATCCCGTATCCTTAAATACTACCAACCCAATAGGAAACCAAGCTAAAGGTGATACGGGTTTTAAAAGCTGAACAATAGGATAAAATATTTGTTTGCAAATGGTACTGGCTCCCATTAATATTCCAATAGGAATTGCAATCAGTGAACCTAAGAAGAATCCTAGTAATACCGTTTTAATCGAATTAAATAATTGCAATCCAATACCTTTGTCATTAGGGCCGTAATCATAAAAAGGGTCGCTAATCATTTCGTATAAAACCGTTAAGGTTGGGATGGGGCCTGGCAAAGCATCCTTAGTAGTATAGCTTAGTAATTCCCATAATCCTCCCACTACGACCAAGCCGATAGAGGCAAAAAATAGTGATTTTGATTTTTCAATAATCGCAGGATTGATTTTGAACTTTTCTTTGTTTTGAGGAGTAGTAATTGATTTCGAATTGATTCCTCCAATATTTCCTAATGTTAATGTATCTCTATCTGACATAATTCCTTCAGTTTTAGTTTACTCTTTATTGTGTAGTGTTTTGTATGCTTGTTTTTTTTTGTAAAACACATAGGAACATAGTTTTTTATCATGTTTAAAAGTGCTTTGCTTGTCATAATGACAACAGAGTATCATTTTTGATTAAAGAATGTTATGCTTGTATTACCATGCTTTTTCTATCCTAAGCAAAGCGACTTAATCGCAAAGAGTAGTTTATGATCCTATGTGTTAAAAAAATGTATTTAGATTTATCTTTTTACAACTTTTAAATAAGCTGCTGGATTTGCAGGATCAAAAACAGTCTTATCTATAGTCAATGAGAAAGGTTTCATATCATCCGCAGGGATTTTTATTTTCATACTTGCAGCGACTTCTTTGTATAAATCTTGCAGAATTAATTTATCAGCAATTGCTTTGTAATTAGGGGCCTCTTTTAAATATCCAAATCGAACAAATTGTGCCATAGCCCAAATTCCATATGATTTACGAGGAAAGTTGATCATTCCGCCTTTATGGAAAACCATTTGATCTCCTTTGTATATTTTTTGTCCTAGTTTACAACCTAAGTTGTATTCTCCATTCAAACGATCTTCAATAACATCATTGTTAGCATTTACATAAGGGGCTCTACCAATAACTTCAGATGTTTTTTTACGATTAGCAGGAACATCTAGCCAAATACACGCTTCCATAATGGCTTTCATGACTTTTTTAAGATCTTCTTTGCGTTTTACACTAAAATCTTTATTTACAACCAACGCTTTTTCAGGATGATCTTTCCAAATGTCTTGTGTGGCAATTTGGGTAAAACCAACACCTTGTTGTACAGCAACTCCACCCCATGGTTCCCCTACACAAAATCCATCCATGTTTCCAACTTTCATATTAGCTACCATTTGTGGGGGTGGAATGGTAATGATTTTAGATGTTTTTTGGCTCACTCCTGCTATTGCTAACCAGTTGCGTAACCATAAATCGTGTGTTCCACCTGGAAAAGTCATTGCAAATGTCACTTCTTTTTCTGCTTTCAATTTGGCAGCCACTACTGGTGCAACTTTGGTCATATCCTTGAAACCTACTTTTCCACAAAAATCATTAGATAGTGAAATGGCTTGTCCGTTTGCGTTCAACATCATGGCAATTTTCATTTCTGATCCTGCTTTTCCTCCTACCCCCGTATAGACTGAGAATGGCATAGAGAACAGGCAGTGTGCACCGTCTAATTCTCCTGTTAGGATTTTGTCACGAACATTTGCCCAAGAGGATTCTTTGGTCACAATAACTTCAACCCCATATTTTTTAAATAAGCCTAGCTCTTTTGCCATAACAATAGGAGAACAATCTGTCAATGGGATAAAACCTAGTTTTATAGGTTCGCTTTGAGCATTGGAACTCAATGCAAAAAGAGTGACTACTGTTGTTAAAGCAACTTTAGAAAGTTGTTTTGTTGTTTTTGAAAAAATATCTTTTCCCAAACCTTGATGGAAAAATGATTTTGTTTTAGTGAATTCCATAGTAATTTTATTAGTATTTGTATGAAGCAAATCTACATAAGTATTTATACGTATATATTACTTAAAAAACAATATAAAATCCCTTTTTAATACTTTAAAAAACACTCAAAAAATAACAAAAAACACGACAAAACGCAAGGAAAACAAAAAAAGCCCTGTATTTACAAGTGCTCTTAAAAATTAAAAACAAACTAAAATCAAGTAAGTATCTAAAAAGAGATAAATAAAAAAATATTATATATATGAAAAACTCAAAAATATGTAATACCATTAATAATAATTAAACGTCTCTATTTTGATTCTTGTTTTTTTTGATTTGAACGAATCTATAACAAGATAACAATCATGCAGTAGTAAAGATTCATTTGAGATAAAGAGCTTATGGATGTTTCGTTATATATTGTTTATCGTTTTCATCATAATGGAAAATATTATTTTTGATTTGTTACAAACAAAACTATTTTATGTTATTGCAATTATTGTAAATTGCTAATTCTTCTTTCATATAGCATATAATTTAAATAATAACAATATTATTGGGTTGTAAATTCTTTTTTCGCCAAAAGTGGCAAAAAAAGGAAGTTAAATACGTATTTATACGTAAATATACGTATTTTTACACTTTCAAAATAGAGACACTAAGCTTCATTATTAATAAAGCCTTTCAAAATGCAAAATTCAGAAATAAAAACAACTTGTTCCTATTGTGGTGTAGGATGTGGAATAATTGTAACCAATGATTCTAAAAATGGAGTGAGCGTAAAAGGAGACAAAGATCATCCTGTAAATAGAGGAATGCTTTGTTCAAAAGGAATGAATTTGCATTATGTAGTCAATGATACTTCAGACCGAATTTTATATCCAGAAATGAGATGGAGTAAATCACATCCCAAAGAACGTGTAAGTTGGGATGATGCATTGGATCGTGCGGCTGCTGTCTTTTCTTCTATTATCAAAAAACATGGGCCTGATAGTGTTGGTTTTTATATCTCAGGACAATGTTTGACAGAAGAATATTATTTGGCTAACAAATTGGTAAAAGGTTTTTTGAAGACCAATAATATAGATACCAACTCGAGACTCTGTATGAGCTCCGCGGTAGTTGGGTACAAAAAAACTTTTGGTGAGGACTCTGTGCCTATTGCTTATGATGATATTGAATTAGCAGATACTTTCTTGATTACTGGTGCCAATCCAGCTTGGTGTCACCCGATTCTTTTTAGGAGAATTGAGCAACACAAAGAAAAAAATCCAAAAACAAAAATAATTGTTGTAGATCCGAGAAAAACCGATACGGCTTTAGCAGCCGATTTACATTTGCAAATTCTTCCAGGTTCGGATATTTATTTGTACCATGCAATTGCTAAATGTTTAATCGAAAAAGGATATACCGATAGTGATTTTATTAAAAATCATACTGAAAATTATAAATCGTACAAAGAATTAGTAATCGCAATGCCGCTGGAAAAAGCTTCTCAAAGTTGTGGGATTTCTATAAGTGACATCAAACTTGCTGCTGAACTAATCGCAAAATCTGAAGGCTTTCTTTCCTTGTGGGCAATGGGGTTGAACCAAAGTGCTGTTGGAGTGGATAAAAACACGGCTTTATTAAATCTTTCTTTGTTGACGGGACATGTAGGAAAACCTGGTTCTGGTCCTTTTTCTCTAACAGGTCAACCCAATGCGATGGGCGGACGTGAAGTAGGAGGGATGGCAAACTTGTTAGCGGTTCACAAAGAGCTAGCCAATCCTATACACCGTCAAGAAGTAGCGGATTTTTGGGGAGTGGACGAAATCTCTGAAAAACCAGGATTGACAGCAACTGAAATGTTTGATGCTTTAGAATCTGGAAAGATGAAAGCGGTTTGGATTATTTGTACCAATCCTCTAGTAAGTTTGCCTGATGTTCGCCGTGTAGAGAAAGCATTGGAAAACGCTAAATTCGTTGTTGTTCAAGATATTTCACATAAATCGGATACTACAAAATATGCTGATTTATTGTTGCCAGCAGCAGGCTGGTTGGAAAAAGAAGGGACGATGACTAATTCTGAAAGACGTATTTCATATTTACCAAAAGGAATCAATCCTCCAGGTGAAGCGCTTTCGGATGTTGAAATTTTGACTCGTTTTGCTCAAAAAATGAACTTTACCGGTTTTAATTACAATTCAAACGAAGAAATTTATAAAGAATACTGTGCTTTAACCAAAAATACAAAAATCGATATTTCGTTTCTAAATTATACGCGTTTAAAAAATGAAGGAACTTTTCAATGGCCTGTTCCTGATTATGGACATCCTGGAACTCCCCGTTTGTTTACCGATAAAAAGTTTTATACGCCTTCGCAAAAGGCTATTTTCAATTTGCCCACTTCTGTCGAAAACACCTCAGAGCAACCTACGGATAAGTATCCATTTATCCTGACTACAGGACGTATCAGAGACCAATGGCATACGATGACTAAGACTGGAAAAGTAGCGCGATTGATGTCGCATATTCCTAGTCCATTGCTTGAAATCAACGTTATCGATGCGTACAAATCAAGAATTGAGGATGGTGATATTGTCGTAGTGAATAGTAAAAATGGTGATGTTCGTGTAAAAGCAAAAGTGTCTGATACTATTAAAGAAGGTGTGGTTTTCTTACCAATGCATTGGGGAAAACAATTGAATAAGGACTTGAATAGAGCCAACAACTTAACCAATACTGTTGTTGACCCCATTTCTAAAGAACCTGATTTTAAATTCACAACTGTTTCAGTTACCAAATACAAAAAGCCTTTTGAAAAAATTGCTGTAGTGGGTGCAGGTGCGGCGGCTTTTAGATTTATCCAAAACTATAGAGAAATCAATCAAGACGACGAAATCATCGTTTTCTCTAACGAAGAAAATCCTTTTTACAACCGTGTTTTATTACCAGAATATGTGACTAATGAACTTTCATGGGAAAGTTTACAAAAGATAAAAGCCGATGCATTGAAAAAGCTGAACATCACCATGAAAGCGAATGTGTCTATTGATAACATCAATTCAAAAAACAATCTTATTACAGATAGCAACGGAGTTGTTTATAATTTTGACTCATTGATTATTGCTACGGGAAGTCGTCCTTTTGTTCCCGAAAATGCACAATTGCATTTGCCAGGTCGTTTTACGATGCGTAAAAAAGAAGATGCCGATCGTTTAAAAAATTACCTAGACAATACCCAACTCCCTGCTGAGGAACAACATGTAGTAATTGTAGGAGGTGGATTGTTAGGGCTTGAATTAGCGGCAGCCTTAAAGCATAAAAATGTTAAAATCACTATTATACAACGTGCTTCTCGATTGATGGAACGTCAATTGGATCGTATTTCTTGTAAATTATTAGCAGAAGAAGTGCAGTTGAGAGACATTCAAATTTATTTTGATAATGAGGTGAGTACCGTTTTTGAAACAGACAATCCTAACGAAATCGAAATTGGATTGAAAAGTGGTAGAATCCTGACTGCCAATGCCATTGTTTACGCTATTGGAACCATTCCGAATATCGAAATAGCCAAAGAAGCAGGTCTTGCTTGTGGGCGTGGGGTAAAAGTAAACCAGTATTTGCAAACTTCCCAGCCTAATATTTTTGCTATAGGTGAAATTGCAGAATACAATAATCAGTTATTTGGAATCACTTCTGCCGCTGAAGAACAAGCGGATGTTTTGGCAAACTTTATGGCTGGTGATATTAGTAGCTATTACAACGGTTCTGTTTTAATGAATATATTAAAACTCGAAGATATTAATCTTTGTAGTATTGGAAAAATTGATATTCCTGAGAATGATGATTCGTATGAAGAAATTGTTTTCTCCGATTTGAAAAAGAGGTACTATAAAAAATGTGTGGTCAAAGACGATTTATTAGTTGGAGCCATATTGATGGGAGATAAAAATGAATTTGCCGAATTCAAAACCATGATTGAAAGCAAAATCGAATTGTCTGATAAACGAAATTTATTACTCAGAGGAAGTGGTTCACAATCGAAACCAGTAGTTGGAAAATTAGTGTGCTCATGTAGTCAAGTAGGAAGCGGAAACATCGAAGAAGCCATCAAAGCGGGAACAACCAATTTTACAGAATTATGTAAATCAACTGGAGCTGGTCTGGGTTGCGGTAGTTGTAAAACGGAAGTGAAGGAATTATTAGCCAAGTGTAATTGAGTCCTTAGTAGTTAGTCCAGAGTCCATAGTAATTAGTGCGTAGTCCTTACTAATTAGTAGAAAGAACAAAATATTAGTATTCTAAAAAGCTAAACTAAAGATCTGATAAAAACTAAAGACAAATAAACTAAGAACGAACCACTGGTACTAAAAAACTAAGGCCTAAGAACCAGGAACTAATAATTAGTTACAAGGTACTAAAAAAAAATAAAAACATGGAATTAACACGATTGACAGTAAAAGGAGGTGTTTTATCTCCGGGGGAATTAAGAGATATTGTGAATATGGCTATGGATCAAGGATTAGAAACTATTTCTTTTGGTTCACGTCAAGATATTATTTTTCCAGAAGGATTTCAATATGTAGATAAAGAAAAAACAGGAAAATATCATTTTGTTTTTCCTAATGAAACTAGTGGAAATAACATTGTTTCCTCTTATGTTTCTACGGATGTTTTCAGGAATACCCCTTGGCTTACGGGGAATAAATTTTTGTATGTATTGGAACAATTCAAAGAAAATCCAGAACTTAAAGTTAATATCACAGATCCAAAACAACAATTAGTCCCTTTGTTTACTGGGCATATTAATTTTATCGCTTCAGAGCATGAGGATTATTGGTATTTATACATTCGTTTACCAAAATGGGAACGTATGGAAGTTTATCCAGTATTGATTTATAGTTGGGATATTGCTACCATTTACTACGAAATTGAAAAAGTAGTGCGTGAAGAATCTTGTGGAATTGATATGATTTTTAGTTTGGTAAGTGATGCTTTGGATACCAATAATAGAACGATTGATAAACCTCTAAATATCCCTTTTTATCCTTTTCCGTATTATGAAGGTATGAATCGTCTAGGTATTGATCAATACTGGTTAGGATTGTATTGGAGAAATAACTTATACGATTTGAAATTCTTGAAAGAGATGTGTGACCTTTGTTTTGAATGTAAAATAGGTAAGATATGCATCACTCCTTGGAAATCATTTATTGTTAAAGGGATCCCTAAAGACAAAAAATTAGAGTGGGAGAAGTTCTTAGGGAACAATGGTATCAATGTGCGTCATTCGTTATTGGAATTAAACTGGCATTTACCTGTGGCTACTGAATGGGCTTTAAATCTAAAAACATTCTTAGTAAGAACCTTAGATCAATTTGATATTAGTACTTATGGATTGACTTTTGGAATTTCAGATTACAACCGTGATGGGCATTATTTTACATCCATTGTTGTAGAGAAAAATCAGTTGCCAAAGGATTTAGAGTCTATTAAAATTAGAGATACTTATAATGTATTGCATGCTAAGAATTTTGATCCAAACAGTCGGGAATATATAGTGCATGCTCAAGATGTGGATAAATTAGAATTGCCAAACATTTTAATTGAATTGAGTCGAAAGTATTTCAGCCAATTAGGAAATGTTATTGCTGAAAATAATACAACGAATGCGGTTGTTAAAAAAGAAAATACAGTTCATGATGTGTATCAATGTGAGGAATGTTTAACGATATATAATTCAGAATACGGAGATTTAGTTCAAGGAATAGAAAAAGGAACATTATTTAAAAACTTGCCAGTAGATTATTGCTGTTCTCTTTGCGAAGCACCAAAAAATAATTTCTTAGCTTTGACCGCAGAAATTCAAAAATTACAATAACTATTTAGTATAATTACATGGATACGAATTTAAAAAAAGTAAGCTCATCACATATTACGATTTCCGAATTGATGCTTCCTTCACATACCAATTTTAGTGGAAAAATTCACGGGGGTTATATTCTGTCTTTAATGGATCAAATTGCCTTTGCTTGTGCTTCAAAATTTTCAGGAAACTATTGTGTAACTGCTTCAGTTGATACGGTTAATTTCTTGAAACCTATTGAGGTTGGTGAATTGGTAACGATGAAAGCCAGCGTTAATTATGTAGGAAGAAGTTCTATGATTGTGGGTATTCGAGTAGATGCTGAGAACATACAGACAGGAGCGGTAAAACACTGTAATTCTTCTTATTTTACGATGGTTTCTAAAGATAAGGAAGGGAATAATTCACCAGTTCCAGGGTTAATCTTGACGACACTCAAAGAAGTAAGTCGTTTTCAACACGGTTTGCGTCAAATTGAAATGAAGCGTCTAAGAGAAGAACAAAAAAATATTGCCACTTTTGGTTCGATTGATACCATTTTAAATTCTAAAAAATACAATATTAAGGTTGAATTGCAGTAAAATAAAAATTGCTTGAAAATAAAAAATCCTGTTCGAAAGAACAGGATTTTCTATTTTATTAACGATATCTATTTCTACATTCTCTCCGGAACATTAATTCCTAACAGACTAAAGGCGTCAGCGATGGTATCAGCGACTCTTTTGGATAGTTGGACTCTGAATATTTTATTATTCAATTCGGCTTCGCCAAGGATAGGCACCGCTTGGTAAAACGAGTTGTATTCACGAACTAGGTCGTAAGTGAAATTTGCAATCAAAGCGGGGCTATGATTTTGAGCTGCATTTTGAATCACTTCTGGAAACAACTCTAATTGTTTGATTAATTCTTTTTCTTTTTCGTGTAGTTCGACTATTTGTGTCTCATTTGAAAAGTCAAAATTAGCTTTGCGAATAATCGACTGAATACGAGCATAGGTATATTGAATGAAAGGTCCAGTGTTTCCAGCAAAATCAACCGATTCCTCAGGGTTGAAAAGGATTCTTTTTTTAGGATCTACTTTCAAAATGTAATATTTCAAGGCTCCTAAACCGATGGTTTTGTATAGTTTGGCTTTTTCTTCAGCAGAATAGCCTTCAAGTTTTCCTAAATCTTCGGCAATTTTTTGAGCGGTATCCGTCATTTCCTGCATCAAATCATCAGCATCAACTACAGTTCCTTCACGAGATTTCATTTTTCCGGATGGTAAATCAACCATTCCATACGAAAGGTGAAACAAATGCGCTGCCCAGTCAAAACCTAGTTTTTTCAAGATTAGAAACAATACTTTGAAGTGGTAGTCTTGTTCGTTACCCACGGTATAAACGATTCCGCCAACGTCGGTCATGTCCTTCACACGCTGAATCGCGGTACCAATATCTTGGGTCATATAAACCGCTGTCCCATCAGAACGCAACACGATTTTACGGTCTAGACCTTCGGCAGTTAAGTCAATCCAAACAGATCCATCAGGATCTTTTTCGAAAATTCCTTTTTCTAATCCCATCTGCACAACATCTTTCCCTAATAAGTACGTATTGCTTTCGTAGTAATAACTATCAAAATCAACGCCCATAGTGGCATAAGTCGCAGCAAAACCGTTATAGACCCATTGGTTCATGGTTTTCCAAAGGGCGATTACTTCATTGTCACCCGCTTCCCATTTCAAAAGCATTTGTTGTGCTTCTAGAATGATTGGAGCTTGTTTTTTAGCTTCTTCTTCGGTTTTCCCTTCTGCCATTAATTGATTAATTTCCTCTTTGTATGCTTTATCAAAAGCTACATAAAAATTCCCTACCAATTTATCTCCTTTTAATCCCGAAGTTTCTGGAGTTTGACCTTCTCCAAATTTTTGCCAAGCCAACATCGACTTACAAATGTGGATTCCACGGTCGTTGATGATTTGGGTTTTATATACTTTTTTACCCGAAGCTTTGATAATCTCCGCTACCGAATATCCTAATAAGTTGTTACGAACGTGTCCTAAATGCAGTGGTTTATTGGTATTTGGCGAAGAATATTCGACCATTACCGCTTTATCTGTTGCAGTTGGCGTTACAAAACCGTATTTTTCTACTGATCTGATTTGGTTAAAGAAATCCAAATAATATGCATCTGAAATGACGATATTCAAAAATCCTGAAACCACATTAAATTTGGCTACAGCCGCCACATTATCGACCAAATAGTTTCCTATTTTGTTCCCTAATTCTACTGGATTACTTTTTACTAATTTCAATAATGGGAAAATTACCATCGTAATATCGCCTTCAAACTCTTTACGAGTGGCCTGAAACTCCACTTTTTCAATAGTAACTTCAAATAAATCTTGAACCGCTTTCTGAATCGAAGGCGTAAGAATTTCGGATAATGTCATTTTTTGCTTTTTTAATGGGTGCAAATATACGGATAATGGAGCAATTGGAAAAAAGGTTAAGAGTTATTTGTTAAGGGTTATGAGGTTGCAAAAAAGTTAACGGTTATTTGATATAAGTTAAGTGTTGTTTTATGGTAATTTTAAACTTTTATTTTTTTTGGAGCAGAATATTTGGGCATTTTTAGGAGAGATTGTTCCTGCTGTCCGCTATATCCCCAATTAAGTAATACTACGGCTAAAAAGTCTTGTTTTTCTAAATCGGGGGATACCACTTCTATCAGGGCTAGGGAGAAAGACAAGTTTTTTTGTTGTTTTTTAGTCCTGAAAATTCTTTAACAAACTTCCCCCCCACAACCTATAACTTCTAACCCCTAACATATAACTTCCTAAAAAAAACCTACCATTTAATAATCGCACTCGCCCAAGTAAACCCACTACCAAAGGCAGCCAAAATCACCGTGTCGCCTTCTTTTATTTTTCCTAACTCCCAAGCTTCGGTCAAAGCAATGGGAATAGAGGCAGCTGTTGTATTTCCGTATTTTTGTACATTGTTATGCACTTGGTCGTCTGATAATCCAAATTTCTTTTGAATGTATTGTGAAATTCTCAAATTGGCTTGATGCGGAATCAACATATCAATATCTGAAACGGTCAAATTATTAGCATGCAATCCTTCATTGATAACTTCACTAAAACGAGCTACAGCATGTTTAAACACAAATTGTCCGTTCATATAAGGGTAGTAACTTTCGTCATTAGGATCATTATCTTCGAGGATATCGCTAACCCAACGTCCGCCCATTCCTGGTGCTTTCAATATCAATTCTTCGGCATGAATGCCTTCTGAATGTAGGTGTGTAGATAGGATTCCTTTAGTTAAATCTTCTTCTCTACTTAAAACAGCGGCTCCCGCACCATCTCCAAAAATCACTGAAACACCACGACCGCGATCCGTCATGTCTAAACCTGTCGAATGCACTTCTGAACCAATGACCAAGATGTTTTTATACATTCCTGTTTTGATGTATTGGTCGGCAACTGATAAAGCATACACAAAACCCGAGCATTGGTTGCGAACATCCAGAGCTCCTACAGTGCGCAATCCTAAATCACGTTGTACTGCAACTCCTGGCCCTGGAAAATAATAGTCAGGACTTAAAGTGGCAAAAACCACAAAATCAATATTTTCATTGGCAATGCCAGAACGCTCAATTGCAATCTTTGCTGCTTTTACTCCCATGGAAGTAGTGGTGTCTTCGCCTTTGATAATATGGCGTCGTTCTTGAATCCCAGTGCGTTCTTGAATCCATTCGTCATTAGTATCCATAACTTTTGACAAATCATCATTGGTCACCACATTGGAAGGAACATAAAAACCTAAACCTGATATTTTGGAATGAAACATAGTTTTAAGAATAAAAATTAGCAACTCACAAATTACCACTTTTTATGCAATAAAAAACTTAAATTTTATTTTTTAGAAAAGAGATTTAAAAATTCACAAATTCTCGATGCTATTATCTAAAAAAAAAATAGCAACACAGATTACAGAAATTGGAGAAACCTGTAAAAAAATCTTTGCTCCTTAGCGTCGTAGCGGTAAAATTAAGCTATCATCAATCGAACTTCTTCATTTAAAGGCAAAGCGGTTTCGTGTTCGAAAAAGACCACTTTTCGATTAAAAACCGCTTTGATTAAATAATAACTTCCTTTGAAATATGATTGTTTTACGACTACTTGCATCAAACCGTTTTCAACAACTTTGAGTTGGTGCGGATATAATAATACTTGCTCATCAATACCGTCTACCACAACTATATCCGATAATTGTAATTCATTGACTTCGCCAAAAAGGGAAGCTACATATTTGTTAATTGGATTCTCATATAGACTTTGGGAATCCCCCATATCTATAATTTCACCTTTGTGTAAAACAATGGTTTCGTCAGCAAAGGATAGGGCATCCGTGCTGTCGTGTGTGGCCACCATACAGGTTACGCCTTTGGCTTTTAGATAAGCAAATAAATTACGGCGAAGTGCATTTTTTCTAAAATTATCAATGTGGCTAAAAGGTTCGTCGAGTAATAATATTTCGGGTTCCAAGGCTAGCGCTCTTGCTAAGGCTACACGTTGTTGTTGACCACCGCTTAAATATTGGGCTTTTACATCAGCGTAATCCATCATTTCGACAATTTCTAGTAGCTCTTGAATTCTAGCTTCTTTTTGATCTTTATGAATGTTTGAAAGAAACTTGCCTACGTTTTCTGCCACAGTAATATATGGCATTAAGTCAAAATCTTGTGATAAGTATTTTATAAAAGGCATTCCGGGTACCAAATGCGCTTTGGGTCCTAAAATTTCATTTTCATTCCAAAAAATAGTTCCTTCCTCTAGATCATACAAACCATAAATGACTTTTAATAAAGTGCTTTTACCACAACCACTTTCGCCTATGATTGCTATATTTTGTCCTTTTTTTATATTGAAATGGATATTTCTTAGAACCAGTTTGTCAATGTAAGCGAAGGATATATTTTGAACTTGAAGCATTTTAGAAGTAGATTTTTTAGTGTGCAAAGATAGATTTCTTCTGTAAAATTGATGTTAAAAATATTTTCAATTTATAAAAAAAACCGCTTCATCTTAAACGACGAAGCGGTCTTATTATTTTAAGAATTAAGAACTAATTTAGTTCCCTTCTTTTTGAGCATCTTGTACCATTTTTTCATTTGCAGTAATAGCAAATTCTACACGACGGTTTTTACTTCTACCATCAGGAGTAGTGTTGTCAGCAATTGGATCAGCAATTCCCATTCCCGTAACATTAAAACGAGAAGAAGCTATTCCTTTTGAGGCTAAATAACTTTTAACAGCAGCAGCTCTTTCTCCTGATAATTTCAAGTTGTATTCCGCAGCACCTGTATTGTCAGTGTATCCGAAAATAGTAATATTAGTATCTGGATATTCATTAAAAACAGGAACTAGTTTGTCTAAGTTTGCTTTTGCTGCAGCGGTCAAACTCGATTTGTTTGTGTCAAAACGCACTGCATTTTCATTCAAAACTAATTTAATTCCTTCTCCAACTCTTTCTACTTCAGCTCCTGGTAAAGCTTGGTCAATTTGACGCGCTTGTTTATCCATTTTGTTACCGATAACTCCACCGGCAACTCCACCTACAGCACCACCAATAACAGCACCCAAAGCACCATTACCACCTTTGCCAAGGTTGTTTCCCAAAACGCCACCTAGTACAGCACCAGCAAGAACACCTATTCCAGCACCTCTTTGAGTGTTGTTTGTGTTTTTAACAGCTTCACAACTTGTGAATAATGATCCCATTGTCATCATCAATGCCAATACAATTACAGTAATATTTTTCATCTTATTTTATTTAATTAGTTAGTTTTTTGAAATTGGTATACAACATCTGTCATTTTTCCGCCTACATTGATTTTGTCAATTAATTGAAACGATGACTCTGATTGATTAGCAATAGTTAAAACGTATCCGTCTCTTACTTTTTTAGCTTTTTCTCCAGCTGATAAAACTTTCAATACAAATTGACCGTCTTTATTAACATACCACGTAATAGGTGAACTAAATGCAGAGCAATTTGCGTTCGTTAAATCCATTGTTCCTTTGTTGTTGTTGGAAACAAATTTCCAAGCACTTCCTTCAAAACATTTTGAATCTGCTAATTGAAAAGAATTCACTTTGATGTATTCAGAACCGGGATAACTTACGGAACTAATTACCCAATTCCCTTTCATAGCAACTTCTGATTTTGTGTCCAATTTTGTATTTGTAACTGTACTTGTTTTGCAAGCAAACATCATTAATGACATGGCTCCAATTAAAATAAATTTTTTCATATTAGCTATCGCTTTATAGTTAAACTCAGACAAAGATACAATCCTATTTAGATAAAATTGTTTCATATTTTATTTTTTTTATTCTAATATTCACATTACCGCCAATTTGTCACCCAATACAGAATTGGTATTTTATTTGAATGAATAGAAACAATTGTAAAACCCAATAAAATTTTAAACATATGTCAACAGGAAAAATTAATGTTTCAGTAGAAAACATTTTCCCTCTTATCAAGAAGTTCCTATATAGTGATCACGAGATTTTTTTGCGTGAATTAATTTCGAATGGGACTGATGCAACTACAAAATTAAAACATCTTATCAGTATTGGTGAAACTGACGTAGAATATGGTAGTCCTATTATTGAAGTAAAAATCGATAAAGAAGGAAAGAAACTCCATATTATTGATCAAGGTCTAGGGATGACAAGTGATGAGGTTGAAAAATACATCAACCAATTGGCATTTTCAGGAGCCGAAGAATTCTTAGAAAAATATAAAGACACTGCTAAAGATTCCGGAATCATTGGGCATTTTGGTCTTGGTTTTTACTCGGCTTTTATGGTGGCTTCCAAAGTGGAGATTATCACAAAATCATACAAAGACGAACCAGCAGCACATTGGATTTGCGATGGTAGTCCGGAATTTTCTTTGGAACCAGCAGACAAAACGTCGCGTGGTACAGAAATCATCTTGCACATTGCCGAAGATTCATTAGAATTTTTGGAAGAGTTCAAAATCAGTGAACTTTTGAATAAATACAATAAGTTCATGCCTATTCCAATTAAATTTGGAACCAAGACTGAAACATTACCAAAACCAGAAGATGCTCCAGAAGATTACGTTGCTGAAACGATCGAGGTAGACAACATCATCAACAATCCTAATCCAGCTTGGACAAAAGCACCAGCGGACTTAACCGAAGAAGATTACAAAGGTTTTTACCGTGAAGTGTACCCAATGCAGTTCGAAGAACCATTGTTCAACATTCACTTAAATGTAGATTACCCATTTAACTTGACGGGTATTTTGTATTTCCCACGTTTAGGAACGGACATGCAAATCCAAAAAGACAAAATTCAATTGTACCAAAACCAAGTGTACGTTACAGATAACGTAGAAGGAATTGTACCTGAATTCTTGACGATGCTTAAAGGGGTTATTGACTCTCCAGACATTCCATTGAACGTTTCTCGTTCTAGCTTACAAGCAGATGGTGCGGTAAAGAAAATTTCGAACTACATCACTCGTAAAGTAGCCGATAAATTGAAGTCATTGTTTACAGAAAACCGTGCAGATTTTGAAGCAAAATGGAATGACATCAAAATCGTTCTAGAATACGGAATGCTATCTGAAGATAAATTTTACGAAAAAGCAGGTTCTTTCTTCTTGTACCCAACGGTAGACAACAAGTTTTTCACTCTTGAAGAATTAAAAGAAGCCATCAAGGAAAAACAAACCGACAAAGACGGAAAAACAGTGGTGCTTTACGCAGGTAACAAAGAAGCGCAACACTCGTATATTGAAACGGCTAAAGAAAAAGGATACGAAGTATTGCTTTTAGACTCGCCAATTATCTCTCACTTGATTCAAAAAATTGAAGGAGACAATGCAGGAGTAACTTTTGTACGTGTGGATTCTGATCATATTGATAACCTAATCAAGAAAGACGAAACGGCTATCTCTAAATTGTCTGAAGACGAGCAAAACAACTTGAAAACAGTAGTAGAAACCATTGTTCCAAAACAAAAATACACCGTGCAATTGCAAGCACTTGACAGTCAATCAGCGCCATTCATCATCACGCAACCAGAATTCATGCGTCGTATGAAAGAAATGAGTCAATCAGGTGGTGGCGGAATGTTCGGAATGGGCAACATGCCAGAAATGTATAATTTAGTGGTAAACACCAACTCTGAATTGGCAACAAACATCTTGAATAATACAGACAAAAACACTCAAGAAAGTTTGGTAAAACAAGCACTAGACTTGGCTAAATTGTCACAAAACTTATTAAAAGGCGAAGACCTAACCGCGTTTGTAAAACGTAGTTTCGAATTGATTAAATAAGAATCAAGTAAACTGAATTAAGTATGAAGACCTGCTAGTGCAAACTGGCAGGTTTTTTTGTTTAGGAGCAATACGTGTTAGTTTCTATTAACTAATCCTCCCGCTATTCGTTGCAATCTCTTGTATTTGCTACCGCCATAAAAGAGGATTTTCACTGCTATCGGGGCTAGAAATCATGTTTATTTCACTTAATTACGGTTTGCCGTACTACTACATCTAAAAAAAGATTTATTTTTGAAAAAACACCAAATACAAAACTAAGTTAATTCTTAATTTTAACTATATTTGAGAAATGAATATACGCTACGCAATAGCGTAAAACAAGCTTAAATGGGTTGGATTGCCGCAACGGAGTTGCGTATATTTATGAGTTATGTGCTAGTTAACCTCAAGATTCTGCAAAAACAAATAT
>NZ_JBAWDL010000052.1:0-13490 GCF_049590715.1 Flavobacterium sp. | reverse complement strand
TAACCTAACTGTGCTGTGTTCTATATGGTTTGGCTTATCTAAGAAAACTGTTAAATGATACTGTTCAATCTGATACTTTAACAAGACTATTGCGCATTAAAGACTATCATAATTATTTAACTTATCTATTTTTATTTATACACTCATAACTGGTTGCCAAAATCTGACAACCATCACAACTTATTTTCCTCAAATATATAAAAAATAAATAATATAAAAGCAGAATTTTCTCACTAGCCCTGATTGAGATGGAATCCTCGTAGTGAAACGGAGAGATACAGCCGAAAGCAGGAACAATCATTCCTTAAAACACCCAATCGTTCTGCTCCTAAAAAAACTTAGTATCTCAGAACCTTAGCCACTCAGCCCCTCCAAAAAATCCTAATTCAAACTCGCCTTGAACATTCTCAGTTCTTCCCAGCTGAATTTGTCGCCGTATTTTTCTTTGAGTGGCGACACGGATTCTTCTTTGTAGCCATGGAAAACTTCGGTTAATTCTTGAATTTTATCTCCAGACAAAACATCATTGATGGTAATGGTTTTAGCATGGATTAGTTTAGTCAAATGACTTAAAATGGTTTCCTGTGTCAGTTTCCTAATGGCTGAAATTTCCTTAATCGTATTTTTTTGTAACCACAGGTCATAGGTTTCTTGAACGGTGGATTTTTTAGGTTCTTTTTTGTCGCCTTTTTTCTTAGAAGTATAACGATTGGCATCGGCTTCATCTTCAATCAAAGTCACATGAGTTTCTTTGAATTGCGATTGGATAGCATTTGTTTTTCGGGACAGGTAATTCTTGATGTCGGGTGAGGTCAATTTTTCTTTGCTAATGGTTTCGCCAGCTACAACGGTCTCAATAAGCAACTTGGCTTTCATAAGTTGCAATACGGCTTTTGACTGTAATTCTTCGAGAATTTTTAGTTCCTCGTACAACGTTTTGGCTTTTTGGGTGCGTTTGACTTCTTCAATTTTCCATAGAATTTCAAAAACAAGTTCGTCCAAAGGGGCTAAAAAATAGTTGAAAGCCGCCTCGATGCGCTGGCTCACATGAATTAAATCAACCGTTTCAGTATTGAAAATTTTATGGAGCTGGTTGATGAATTTTTGCGAAGGCAACAGCAAGGCGTCCATCGATTGAAATTGTTTGTCGGCCCAAAGAGAGTGCTTGGATTTCAATGGCGAATCGGTATCACCGTTGTAACTGTATTTGTGGTTGCGCCATTCTTGTGCCAGTACGTGCCATTCGAAACTGTTTATCAAATAGTTATGAATGAAATTTTTAGTTTCAAAATGGAGCGAATTTTTCAAAAGTTCGTCGGTAGCTTTGTTTTGAGCGTATTCCATCACTTCTTCATCGTTCGAAATCCCATTCATACGCAAAGGAGAAAGCAAAATAAGCCCATTTAACGAACGTAAACGCGATAAAGCAACATACGCTTGTCCAGGCATAAAAACTTGCGAAACATCAATTGCTGCTTTGTCAAAGGTTAATCCTTGGCTTTTATGTACGGTAATCGCCCAAGCGAGTTTGATGGGGTAATGAACAAAAGTACCCAATACCTCCTCCTCTATTTCCTTGGTCAGTTCATCTACTTTGTAGCGGATGTTTTGCCATTCGTATTTTTCCACCTCAATGGTTTTGTTTTCTTCGGGAAAAAGCACACGGATTTCATTAGACGAAAGGGACTGAACAATTCCCATTTTTCCGTTGAAATAATTTTTTTCGAAAGACAAATCGTTTTTGACAAACATCACCTGTGCTCCTACTTTGAGTTGCAGGTTTTCTTCTAGCGGATACATTTTGTCTGGAAAATCACCCGTGATTTCAGGTTTGAATTTATATAATTTGCCTTCCAAATCTTCGAGTGCCTGAGCATTCATAGTATCTGCTTTGGCATTGTGTGTTGTAAGAGTGATATAGCCTTTGTTAGCTTTGAGATCAAAATTAGGTTTAACAAATTGATTGAGTACTTTCATATCCTCAGCCGTAATAGTATTGTTACGAAGATTGTTCAAAACTGAAATAAAGGTCTCGTCATTTTGTCGGAAAATCTTAGACAATTCAATGTACAAAGGCGGATTTTGCTGGACAGCATGAGAGTGAAAAAAGAATTTCCCTTTATAATACTGACGTAACGTACTCCACTCCTCATCACGGATGACGGGTGGCAACTGTAGCAAATCTCCAATATACAATACTTGAACACCTCCAAAAGGTTGTGATTTCTTGCGCACCGTTTGCATCATGAAATCGATAGCGTCCAATAAATCGGCACGTAGCATACTGACTTCATCAATAACAAGCAGTTCCATGTTGCGGATTACGGCTTTCTTGACTCCGTTCATCCTGAAATGGCGGCGCAACGTGTCTTTGGATTCGAATTTTACTCGATCTGTAAATTGAGAATCCACATTAAAAGCGGGAATAAACCCTCCAAACGGCAGTTGAAACATCGAGTGTATTGTTACGCCGCCTGCATTTAGCGCGGCAATTCCTGTAGGAGCCACGACCACTGTATTTTTGTGAGTGGTTTCAATAATTTGGCGTAATAAAGTTGTTTTTCCTGTTCCCGCTTTTCCTGTCAGGAATACGGAACGCTGGGTTTGGTTGATGAATTGCAAAGTGTATTCTGCGGCTTCGGTTAGGGTTTGCATGGCGTATAAAATTAGAAAGGTAAAAATACAATAAATAAGAAATAAAAAAGCTGCCCGAAAATTTCTTTTCAAACAGCTTTATTAAAGTAGAAACAAATCGTAATCATGGTTGCATGATAAGCGATTGTATTCTCAGTTATTTATTTCCAAACTCTAACATAATCTACAGACATAGAAGTTGGCATACCAGCAAGTTGTAATTTGGCGCGCTCATCAAGTGTAGGGTCTACGGCTTCAAATCTATTGTTCATGAATTTAACAAAAGGAACACGAAGTCCTAACGACATAGTTACATTCATTGGTCGGTTCCAATGTTCATTAGGTTTACTCGCTACTTTTACTCCGTCAATGTACCAAGTAATTTCCTTTTTAGTTACTTCACAACCGTAAATATGAAACTCTAATCTAGGGTCAAATGAGGCTGTGTAATGATTTTTTTGGGTATCAACTTTTTGTTTTGGACGATACCAAACATCTTTTCCATTTTCTTTAATCACCATATGTAAATTAAGATCCATATCAAAAATATCATCTTGCTCTCCTTTAAAAAAATCAAATTGTTGTAATTCTACGACATCAATTTCAGAATAAACGGTTTCACCTTCTTCGACATTTCTATCAAAATCGCTGTACAACCAAAAAGAAGGGCATACTCCTCTACCATTATCCATTCCAGGAACGTTAATTGTAGCTCCTTTCATTCTAACCTCTACAAAACCAGTCGTAAAAGTTTCTTTTGATTTTAAAATTCCCGAATTGAAATACGTCCCATTAACAGGAATGTTGTCAGCGTTGTGACACATTTTTATTTCTGCAGTATTATTGACAATGACAACATTATCTTCGTTATTCCATTTCCATGCATTAACATTAGGAAGATTACTATTAAAAAGCCATTTTTTATTCCAATCAATAGTGGAAGAGTCAAACTCATCTGATAGTTCCGCTTGAACTTTCCATTTTTTGTTAGTATCTGGAGAAATTAAGTACGGCTGATTTTGACCAATACTTGAAAAGGAAACTGTAATAAACAGTAGTAAAGCTATTTTAGCTGAATTCATAATCTTATAGTTTAATAGTAATAACAAATAACTGTTTCAAAAAGTTAACAAATAGAGTGTATTTTATCTATTAATCAACTAAAATTAACCTATTTATTTAAACAAAAAAGCAGTTTGAAAAATTCCAAACCGCTTTTATCTTATTATAAAGAATACTATTTTTTAGTTTCTTCTTTTTCTGCTTTCTCTTCTTTTTTATCAGTTGCTTTGTATTTGTCATTCAATGCTTTAATAATATCTTTGGTGATATCTAATTTATCTTCAGCATATAAAATAGAAGCCACATCACCAGTACCGTATATATAAGTGTAACCGTTCTTTTTACCATAGGCTTTTATGAATTTTTTAACTCCAGTAACAAGAGTATCCATTTCTGCACCACTTTCTTGTTGAAGTTGTTGTGCCAAAGCTTGTTGTGCGTACCCTAATTGTTGCTCTCTCTTTTGAAGTTCAGCACCTCTTTTTTGAGCCCATTCTTGACCGTTAGCTTGTGCTTGCGATTGAAAATTAGCAGCATCTTGCTTAAAACGATTAATTTCAGCTTCTAGCTGTCTTCCTTTTTCTTCTGATTGTGCTTTGTACTTGGCCTCAAGATCTTTTGCCTCTGTGTATTCTTTCATTAATTCAGAAGTATCAACATACGCTGTTTTTACTTCTTTTACTTCAACCGCTTTTTGACAAGAAAAAAGGGATACTGCCATCGCGATAATAAATAGTCCTTTTTTACTCATGCTATTTTTAATTGTTTTTTGGTATTTGTGAATCTCTGATTTCATTTTGGTGTATTTGTGATTAAATGTGATGGGAACAAAAATATAAAAAAAATAGTAGCATCCTAAAATTCTTTGAATTTTGGCTTTCTTTACACTATTGATTTTATCTATAATAAAAAAATAATATATAATATATAGCTATAAAAACAGGCTTTATTAAGTTTAATTTAAGCGATTTTTATAAAAACAGATACATTATCTATGTTTTGAACAAAAAACATCGCTTAAATACACTTAAAATCGTTTTTAGCTGTTTTTAAGAATATAAATATGGGAGGAATACTCTAAATTGCGTTTTGCTTTGAAATTTGATTGTAATCCTATAAAAAAAGCTTTTACAAAATTCATTTTACCCGTTTTATATTTTTCCGAAAGCAAACTCACATAAAACGAGTCAAATTTCATTGGAAGAATTTTTTCTAATTTCATTCCTTCTTTATAAAAAAGACTTTGAATCGCTTTTTTACTGAAATGCCAAAAATGAATGGGTACATCATAAGCCGCCCAAAAGTTTCCATAATGTTGTGCATCAAAAGATTTATAATTTGGAACCGCAACGATTAAAGTCCCGTTCGGTTTTAAAAGCCGTTTTAATTCTTTAATTTGAAAATCCAAATCAGGTACATGTTCTAAAACATGCCACATTGTAATTACATCGAAAGAATGATTTTCTAAATCAGTTGTGGCATTTACAAAATCTATTCCTTTTTTAATCGCAATTTCTTTTGCCCTATCGCTAGGTTCAATTCCAATTGTTATCCAACCATTGTCTTTGGCTGCATTTAAAAAATCACCTGTTCCAGCTCCAATGTCTAAAATACAACCTTGAGACTTTTGTATGGAATTAATTAAAACTAATTTGTTTTTGATTGCAATTCCTTTTACAAAATGATAGGCTTTTTCAAATAGTGAACGTTTGTTATCTGTATGCGAAATATAATCTTCACTTTCGTAATATTTACCTAAAACATCCAAACTTGGTTGTGGATATGTAATCAACATATCCAGTGCTTCATCATAATACAATTCGAAAATTTCTTTTGAAACGGAATGGTCTTTTACAGTAAGAAAATGTTTTTTGTTTAAAATATCCATATTAATAGTATTCAGTGATCAAGCTTTTAGTGATCCGTTATTGGGTATTACCTAGGGGTTTTTTATATAAATTTTAAAATAGTTTCACGTGGAACAATTTGATTTAAGATTAGTGATAAACGATTTATGATTGCTGATTTAAAATCAAAAATCGTTAATCATCATTCTATAATCATAAATTTTATCTTCCCATATAAACCAACAATACCGAAATATCACTTGGCGATACCCCACTTATACGTGAAGCTTGAGAAATAGTAACTGGACGAATTCTTCCTAATTTTTGCTTAGCTTCAATTGACATTGACTTGATTTTATTATAATCAAAATCCTCAGGAATTTTCACGTCTTCTAACCTTGTTAATTTATCAGCGTTGTTTCTTTCTTTTTCGATATAGCCTGAATACTTTACTTGAATTTCGGCTTGTTCTAAAATCTCTTGATCTACATCATTTGATGCTATATATTCTTTCACTTTATCAAAACGCATCATATCATTCAAATCAATCTGCGGACGAGAAAATATTTTAAACATTTTATCCCCTTGCGAAATTGCAGCAGTACCTTTGGATTCTAAAATCGGATTCGTTTCTGCAATGGAAACACTCGTTTCCTTGAAAAAACTAACCATTTTATCTGATTGATTAAATTTATGTTCCATTCGACGTAAACGCTTCTCGGAAGCTAAACCAATTGCATTTGACATTGGAGTCAAACGAGAATCGGCATTATCTTGTCGTAATAAAGTTCTATACTCCGCGCGAGACGTAAACATACGATACGGCTCCTCCGTTCCTTTGGTAATTAAATCATCAATCAAAACACCAATGTACGCTTCGTCACGTTTTAAAATAAACGGATCTTTATCATGTACTTTTAGATGTGCATTGATACCCGCCATCAATCCTTGAGAAGCGGCTTCTTCATAACCTGTAGTGCCATTAATCTGTCCAGCAAAAAACAAACCTTCCACTAATTTGGTTTCCAAAGTGTGCTTCAATTGCGTTGGCGGAAAATAGTCATATTCAATTGCATATCCAGGACGGAAGAATTTCACCTTCTCAAAACCAGCTACAGAACGCAAAGCTTTGAATTGAATATCCTCAGGCAACGAAGTTGAAAAACCATTTACATAAACCTCACAAGTATTCCAACCTTCTGGTTCAACAAATAATTGGTGACGTTCTTTATCAGCAAATCGATTAATTTTATCTTCGATAGATGGACAATATCTAGGACCGATACTTTTGATTCTACCATTAAACATTGGTGAACGATCAAAACCTTCTCTTAAAATATCATGAACATCCAACGAAGTGTATGTCATATGACACGAACGTTGATGAATCAACGGACTCGTTTCATCTGAATACGAAAATTTATCTGGACGTTCATCTCCTTTTTCTTCGTTCATTTTGGAATAATCCAAAGAACGACCATCTACTCTAGGAGGTGTTCCTGTTTTCATTCTGCCCGCTTCAAAACCTGCATTAACCAAATCTTCGGTAATTCCGTAAGCAGCACTTTCCCCTGCTCTACCTCCGCCAAATTGTTTGTCTCCAATATGGATCAATCCATTTAAGAAAGTACCATTCGTCAATACAACCGATTTAGAACGAATCTCTACTCCCAACGAAGTTTTAATTCCTTTAATTTTTCCGTTTTCGATTATCAACCCTTTTACCATTTCTTGATAGAAATCAAGATTAGCCGTTCCTTCCAACATCATTCTCCATTCTTCAGCGAAACGCATACGGTCTGACTGAACCCTTGGTGACCACATTGCAGGCCCTTTGGACTTATTCAACATCTTAAACTGGATCGCAGTTTTATCAGAAACAATTCCAGAGTATCCTCCAAGCGCATCAATCTCACGAACAATTTGCCCTTTGGCAATTCCACCCATAGCAGGATTGCAAGACATCTGAGCAATATTTTGCAAACTCATTGTAACCAATAAAGTTTTCGAACCCAAGTTGGCCGCTGCTGCTGCTGCTTCTGAACCTGCGTGCCCAGCACCTACTACAATAACATCGTATTCTTCTAAAAACATCTTTTTATTTTGGATTTGAGATTTAGGATTTAGGATTTAGAATCACTCCCTCACTTAAATCTATTCATATTGTTCCACGTGAAACAATATCTATTTAGGATTTAAAAATTAGAATCTAGGATTCTTAAAAAATAAATTAAATGTTCCACGTGAAACATTTAAAATATAACTGCAAATCCTAAATCATTAAACTAAAGTTCCACGTGGAACATCTTCATTTTTTCCTCTTCTTTTGAACGCATTAATGCTTCGTCAGTTTCTGATTTGTCTTTATATCCACAATAATGCAAAACACCGTGTACCATTACCCGTTTTAATTCTTCTTCAAAACTTACTTTGAAGTCAGTAGCATTGTCTTGAACACGTTCCACAGAAATGTAAATATCTCCGTGCAATTCGTTACCCATAGAATAATCAAAACTTATAATATCTGTAAGTGTGTCATGATTTAGATACTCTAAATTAATCTTGTGAAGATAGTTGTCGTCACAAAAGATATAATTAATCTCGCCTTCTTTCTTTTTTTCGGATTCAATAACCGAAGACAACCAAGTAGCAAATACTTCTTCGTTCTCTAAATTAAAATCATTCTCGTAATTAAAACTGATCATTTTTTATTAAAATATTCTTGAACTTTTTGTTCAAAATTAGAGCGCAAAGGTAATGATTGTCTGTTTAAAATCTCAATGCTATTCAAATAATCTAACAAAGGCTTAGGTAAGGCGTTAGAACGGTTTTGAAAATCATTTTTATTCGATTCTGATTCACGTTTATCATCTTGATTTTGCTGTTGTATGGCAGTTTCTAACTTTAGTAAATCTTGTTTCACATTCAACATGCGATGCAAAACTTCGTTATTAAAGCCTTTATTTAATAATTGTTTTTCAATTTGCTTCATTTGCTCAATAGCATTTTGACCATTACCTCCTAAGCCTTTTTTGCTTAATTCATTTTCAAGAGATTCTCTAAGTTGCATTTGTTCTTTATAGATTTCCATTATAGCCCCTGCATTGTTTTCACCATCTTCCCCTTTGTCTCCGTTCTGTGAACCTCCTTTTTTTAACTGAGGATCAGATCCAGAATTACCGTTTTTTGCTTTACCATCTTTCCCTTTACCATCCTTTTCTCCAGCATTTATTCCATCACTCATTTTATCACCTAGACCTTGTTGCTTTTTTATAATATCAGGCAATTGCATTCCGTCACCTTCTCCTTGTCCAGGTTTTGGCTTTCCACCAGAAGAACCTGGTGAGCTAGCTAAAGACATCTGCATATTAGAAAGAATTTCACTTAAAAAATCCCCTAGAACATTAGTTGAAGCAATCGCATATTGTTGATGAGAAAGACCCTTTCCAATTTTGGAATCAGTAAAACTTTCTAAAGAATTATCAATATTATATTGAATGTTTCCGATTTCTTTAGTTACGTTATCAGCAATTTTAGGATTACGTAATGACATAGCGAACAAACTATCATCAACATGTTTGAATTGTAATTTTAGATTTTGTTGCTGTTTCAAGTTTTTATTAAAAGAAGGAGAGCCTGACTTTTGATTTCTAAACTGAATCATCAAATCTTCTTGGGAATTAGAAAAAGCTAAAAGATTATCTAATATTTGACGTAACATTTTTACATCTTCTTGCAGTTGTTCTTGTTCTCCCTCGGCTAAACTTTGCCCCATATTTTTAGATATAGATTTCATCTTTTGAGCAGCTGATTTTTGTTTAGTTTTTGCTTTAGATGTATTGTCTTTTTTTAATTCATCTGTAGCTTTTTGCAAATCATCATCAATACTTTTTTCTGTAGCTTCGTCTTTAGCTAAATCTAAAGGCTTTTTTAATTCCTTATTATCTTTATCCAATTTTTCTAAATCCTCCTGAATTTTATCAAAAGAATCATTGATGTCTTTTTGTTTATCCGAAGTGTTTTCTTTTTCTTTATCTGATAATTTATTTTGTTTATCTGCAAGTTTGTCTAATTTATCAGATAATTGTTCTGCCTTTTTTTCTACATAATATTTCTTAGTGAGCTCAACTAGTTGTTCTAAATTCTTGTTTTGACTTTTACTGTTTTGTTTGAACTTATCTAATTTATCCAATAAATTATCTTTCTTAATTTTATCATTTAGTTCTTTGAGTTCCTCTAATAGTTTTTGATTTTTAACTAAATCTTTATTAGCATCTTCTAATCTCTTTTTTAATTCTTCTTTAAAATCGTCATTAGGTTTTGATTTAAACGCCTCTAAATTATCTTTCATTTTATCAGTAAATTGTTTCATCATTTCGTCTTGTTTCTTTTGACGATTAATAAAATCAGTTACGTTTTGTTGTTCTTTAAATTCAAAATTAGTTTTTTCTTTTCCTAGTTTTTGTAATTTATCAATATCTGAAAATTGTTTGTTTTGGTCTTTTAATGATTTTTGCAATCCATTAATATTCTCTGATTGTTGTTCTAAAATGGCATCTGTCTTTTCTATTTCGGTTGGAATGTGATTAAAGAAAACCGAAGACTTTGAAGATTTGAATCCATGCAAAACATCATTATCAAAAACCTCAAAATAATAATCATAATTTACACCTTGCTGAACAGGAAGATTTGCTGGGAATGAAAAAACAAATTGGTCAACAATTTTAGCTTTCAAAGGGATTGTTCCACGTTTGGCGTTTTTTGGGTTATTGTGTTCAAAATACACAATTTGAAGTTTATGTAGACCGTTGTCATCCGCAATTTGACCCAACACATAGTTATTTGAAACCTTCAAACTATCTGGAGCAAGTGATGCATTGATAGTTGGAAACTGATCTTTGACAACATTAAGTTGGTATTGTAATTTTTCGAAGTTTTTTATGCTTGAATTTGAAGTAATAATTTGATATTCTGTATCTTGACTAATATTTTTTGACAAACTGAAGCTATTTTGGTAAGCCGTGAATGGAAAACGGGTATTTGCCATTTCAAATTCTACTTTTTGAGTCGCTTGAGTCGAAAGTTTCCAAGTTACTCGAGTTCCCTCAGGAACGATTGCGTTTCCTGTTCCTTGAATGCGTTCCGATTTTTTATTGAGATAAGAAGGAAAGTCCAATTGCATTTCGAAATTAGAAATCGATGGAACCGAAACTACTTTCAATTCATAATCAATAGAACGTAATCCATTAGCCTCCACGTGAAACAATACATCAGAATTGGATTTTGGAATCGTAAATTGAAATTCTCCTAGTTCTTTGTTTTCGAAAAAATAACTTTCATCACCAATATGAATCGTCGCATTCTCAGGAACTATTTTTCCAACGGTTCTCAATTTTAAAATGAAGTCTTGGTTTTCTTGTGTTTTTAAATTCGAATTCAGAATCACAAATTCAAAAGGTGCTGGTGGAACAAAAGCTTGGTTATAATGCACTACCCTATTCAAACTTTGAGACAAGATTTCGTTATTTCCTGACAAATAGAAAAACACAAAAAGCAAAATAGGAATTACTGCCAATGGCAAATATTTTTTATTAGTCGAAAAATTAATCGCATTAGAAAAAGGAATGGGTTGCAAATTATTAGCCTTTTGTTCAATGGAAGCCAATAGCAATTCGGATTTTGAATTGTCATTGGACAATTGCAAAAAATTAGTCAGTTGGTCATTGACTACTGAAAAATGATTTCCAATAATCACCGAAGCTTGTTTGTAATCAATTCCCTTTTGAAGTTTTAACAATTTAGAAATTGGAAAAAGGATAAATCTGAAAAACAAAAATACTTCAACTCCAACGAAAGTCCAAAATAAAATAGTTCTTGACAATGGTTCTAACCAAAGAAAATATTCCACAAAAAGTGTGAGTAATAAATACAATAATCCTAAACCAATGAAGATAACGCTACCTCGAATGAGTTCATTAGTATAGTATTTCTTGATAAAAGCTTCTAACTTTTGATAAATAACATTTGAGTATTCCAAAATTGATTAGTTGAAATGATTATAACCAATAAAAGTACTATTTTATATGGATAACTAACAACTAGTTAACAAATTGATTTTTCAATGTTAATAAAACACCTCAAATTGAAAATTAACCAACGCTCCTACAGCGACGTATTTAGAAAAAAATAATAGTGATGTGCGTATGCGTGAGGGATTGAAGCAAGCTACCGAAGTAGCGCGGAAAGCCCGACAGCAGTAAACAAAGGGGCTTTATACTCGCAATGAAAAATAAGCCCCTTTGTTTACTGGTGGCACGCCCAAATAAAAGAAATTATAAATTGTATCTTTGCACCAAAATTTACAAAAAATGTCAAAGCAAGTTAGAGTGCGTTTTGCACCAAGCCCAACGGGACCCTTACATATTGGCGGTGTGCGTACCGCTTTATTCAATTATTTGTTTGCCAAAAAACATGGTGGAACGTTCTTTTTGAGAATTGAAGACACCGATCAAAACCGATTTGTTCCTGGTGCTGAAAGTTACATCATGGAAGCTCTAGAATGGCTAGGAATTGCTCCGGATGAAACCATTGGAAAAAATGAAAAATTTGGTCCGTACCGTCAAAGCGAACGTAAAGAATTGTATCAGCAATATGCGGATCAATTGATTAATTCAGGTTGGGCATATTATGCATTTGATACGGCTGAAGCTTTGGACGCACATAGAAAAGAGCACGAAGAGCAAGGAAAAACGTTTATATACAATCACCATAACAGAGAAAAACTGGATACTTCGTTAGTAATTTCTGCTGAGGAAACAGCGAAACGTATTGCTGCTGGAGAGGCGTATGTAATCCGTTTTAAAACACCTGTGGATGAAATTTTGCATTTAAAAGATATTATACGTGGTCATGTGAAATTTGACACTAACCTGTTAGATGATAAAGTATTGTTTAAAAGTGACGGGATGCCAACCTATCATTTGGCAAACATTGTGGATGATCATTTGATGGAAACGACACATGTGATTCGTGGTGAAGAATGGTTGCCATCGATGCCTTTGCATGTTTTATTATACCATGCCTTTGGTTGGGCGGCACCAGAATTTGCACATTTACCATTGATTTTAAAACCTGTTGGAAACGGAAAGTTATCCAAGCGTGATGGAGATAAATTAGGATTTCCTGTATTTCCACTTGAATGGAAGACTGAAGAAGCAGTTTCATCTGGTTACAGAGAGAAAGGATTTTTCCCTGAAGCAGTGGTGAACTTCTTAGCCTTATTAGGTTGGAATGACGGAACGGACAAAGAATTATTCACTTTGGAAGAATTAGTTGCAGGATTTGATTTAGACAGGGTTCATAAATCAGGTGCTAAATTTGATCCAGAGAAAAACAAATGGTTTAATCACCAATACTTAATCAAAGCTAATGATGCTATTTTAGCTGCGGAATACGCTAAAATTTTGAAAGAAAAGGATATTACGGTATCTGTGGCTGTTTTGACTAAAATCGTTTCTTTAATCAAAGAAAGAGCGCATTTTGTTTCCGAATTTTGGGAAATGAGTGACTTCTTTTTTCAAGCGCCATCAGAGTATGACGCTAAAGCTAGCAAAAACTGGAAAGAAGAAACGCCTGCATTAATGCAAAATTTAATTATTGTTCTTGAAGGTATTGAAAATTTTACATCAATCAACATTGAAACGATTGTTAAAGAATGGTTGACAACTAACGAAATTGGAATGGGGAAAGTAATGCAGCCTTTTAGATTGAGTTTGGTTGGTGCTTTGAAAGGGCCTCACCTATTTGATATTGTGGAAGTGATAGGAAAAGAAGAAACAATTACTAGGATTCAAAAAGCAATTGATAGTTTGTAAAAACTGATATAATTATAAAAAAGGCACCAATTAATTTTTGAATTGGTGCCTTTTACTTTTAATTAAAGAATTG
>NZ_JBAWDL010000051.1:0-2419 GCF_049590715.1 Flavobacterium sp. | reverse complement strand
GCAATATCGTTTTTGATTGCTTTTAAAATAGATCGCTCTACATAATTTTTGCCCGTAATTTTTTTAATGCCTGCAAAAAGTATCGGATGAAAACATACAACCAAATTGCAGTTTTTAGTAATAGCTTCTTCAATTACATTTTCGAGTGCATCATGACAAACAAGAACACCCGTAGCTTCATCTTCTTGATTGCCTACTAATAAACCTACGTTGTCAAAATCTTCAGCATAGCCCAAAGGAGCCATTTCTTCAAGTACAGTAAGGATTTCTTTTATTTTCAAAAGGGATGAGTATTTAAGTTATTGATTTATAGGAGCATAAAAAATCTTCTTCTCCAGGTAATCTGTCCCGCTATCCGCTATATCTTTGCTTTTTTAAAGAAAAAAGCAAAGGATACCGCTCCTATCGGGGCTAAATTGAACGTTTTGTTTTCTTAATTTCGTTTCAAAAAAAACAAAAAATCCAACATCAAAGATAACGGATTCTACTTTCAAAATGACAATTTTATAAATAAAACACCAAAACAGTGTCTGCTCTAATCTTCAATAGGTTTTTGTATCTTTGTAAATAAAATCCAATTCTCATGACAACGATAACTATAAAAATCAACGAACATAGCAAAGCTGGTAAAGCCTTTTTAGCCATGTCTGAATCTTTTTTTAAAGGAGTAAAAGGAATCGAAATTATTGAAAATGATACTGAAAGTCTAAAAAAAAAAAGCCCATATAATCCCGAGTTTGTAGAAATGGTTTTGAAATCAGCTAAAAGCAAGAAAAACATAGAGGTAAATCCAAATGATGTATGGGGAAGTTTAGGATTGAATAAAAGAAATTGCTGAAAAGCACTTGAAACTTCATTACAAATCAGGAGATAAAAAAAGTATCAAGAATATTGAAAAAATATTAGTTGAACTTTCAGAAAATCCTTTTGAAGGTTTCGGTAAACCTGTAGCATTAAAATATACACTTACAGGTTTTTGGTCAAGAAAAATTAATAAAAAAGACAGATTGATTTATCATGTAGAGCAGGATATTGTAACCGTATATGTTGTTTCTGCTATGGGGAATTATTCTGATAAATAACCTATGAACATCCTCCGAAAACTTTTGTTTCCTTTCGCCATTATATATGGTTTAATTACGACAATTCGTAATTTCTTTTTTGATCAAGGAATTTTAAAATCCACCAAATTTGACTTACCCGTAATTGCTGTAGGGAATTTAAGTGTTGGCGGAACAGGAAAAACACCCCAAATAGAATATTTAGTTCGAATGCTATCCAGCAAATATAAAGTTGCCACTTTAAGCCGAGGATACAAACGACAGTCGGAAGGTTTTGTTTTGGCTGGAGCCAATGATAATGCACTCACATTAGGAGATGAACCTTTTCAATACCATCAAAAATTTCCAAAAATCCAAGTTGCCGTTGATGCTAATCGTACCAATGGAATCCAACAATTACTTACGAAAACAAAACCAGAAGTGATTCTGCTGGATGATGCCTACCAGCACCGTAAAGTAAAAGCTGGCTTATATGTCTTACTTACTGCGTATGGTGATTTATATGCGGATGATTATATGTTACCTATAGGGAATTTGCGAGAATTACGAAGTGGAGCTACAAGGGCTAAAATTGTTGTAGTAACCAAATGCCCTACAAACCTTTCAATCAAAGAACAAAAAGAAATCACAAATAAACTAAAACTAAATTCAAATCAAACTTTGTTTTTTAGTTCGATTGCCTATGATGAAACGGTTTATTCTGAAAAAGGAACATTAGCTGTTGCTGAAATTTTAAACATAGAAAAAGTCCTTTTAGCTGGAATTGCGAAACCAAAACCGTTTTTTGATTATTTAAAAAACGAAAATGACCTTTGCTTAACCTATCCAGATCACCATCATTTTTCAAACAAAGATTTAGAAGAAATTCAGGCAAAAGCCAATGGCAAAATCATCATCACCACCGAAAAAGATTATGTACGTTTGAAAGATAGTGTATTGAAAAATCAACTGTATTACTTGCCGATAAAAAGTCAATTATTAGGAAATGAAATGCTATTTGGAAAGCTGATTTTAGATTTCGTGTCAAGTTTTTAATAAAAAAAGTACACAGATTCGAGAAATTAAAGAAAACTTTGTGCCCTTCGTGCCTCCTTTGTGCTCTTTGTGTTTAAACTCCGTGTCGTAACAGTAAAATTACTAGCGACTTTGCGTCTTAGCGGTAAAATAAAACTTAGAGAGCTTAGTGCTTTCTTAGTGTTCTTTGTGGTTAAGCTCCTTTCGAAGTAAATAAAATCAAGTCAATTATTCTAGACGAATACCCAATTTCATTATCATACCATCCTACAACCTTCACCATTTTGTCAATAACTGAAGTCAATTGCGCATCAAACAAACACGAATTACGATTTCCTAATATA
>NZ_JBAWDL010000050.1:0-12180 GCF_049590715.1 Flavobacterium sp. | reverse complement strand
GAGAACAACTTTCCTATTAACGATAATTTTTTTTTATAAAAAGAAAAGGACGCTACAATAGATTCGTAGTGTCCTTTTTAAAAAAGTTATTTTCATTTATAATGAATTAATAAACTCCAAAATTGCGTTTCGTTGTTCTTTTTTCAATTTTTTATATTCATTTTTGGCTATTTCCGCTTCACCACCATGCCACAAAATAGCTTCTTCGACATTCTTAGCCCTACCATCATGTAATAAATTAGTGTGCTTATTAACTGTATTAATCAAACCTATTCCCCATAAAGGTGGTGTTCTCCATTCTTTTCCTGTTGCTAAAAAATCAGGAGTATTATCTGCAAGTTCATCTCCCATATCATGTAAGAGCATATCTGTATAAGGTCGAATGACTTGATTGCGCAAAACAGCAATAGAATGTGTTGATCCCGTAGTCATTTTAGGAATATGACAACTCGTACAACCAATTGTTTCAAAATTTTTCTTTCCTTCCAAAACCGATTTATCAGTGTAATTTCGTCTGGCAGGCACACTTAAAGTACTGGAATAAAAAACCACTTTTTCAAAATTATCATCAGAAATTTCAGGATCACCTCCATTAGGAATAAGACTTCCATTAACTCCAGCAGGTATGTTTTCATAAGGAAATATTGATGTTGTAATCCCCATATCACCTGAAAAAGCTCCTGCCGCTTGTTGCCGAATACTTGGCTGATTGGCTTTCCATCCAAAACGCCCTAATTTTTGTGATTTTGAAGTCGCATCATATACATAATTTGCTTTTCCTGATATTCCATTTTTATTATTCTGAGCAATAAAACCTAGAATAGTAGCCTCGGGAACAGCCTCTAATAGCCCCAACCCTATCACTTGATTAGCAATCCTAGGAGAGACTTGTAAATTAGTTGCTAAAGCTCCAAAACCTAAATTCCCAATATGATAAGTTGGTTTTTGCAATGTTACCACCGTTCCATCCGCAAAAGTTTCTTGTATAGCTTCATTTGTAATCGTATAAACACCTTGAGTTGTTTGTCCTAATATGGCATTATCTTGTAATTGTCCGCCATAGATAGGATCAGGCAAAGAGGCTCCATTAGCATCCACTCCTGGAATACTCAATCGCAACAACAAACCATGCCCTGTTTCTCCATCAAACAATGGTGTTCTTCCCCTACCATCTTTAAAATGACAACTGGAACACGAAATAGCGTTAAAGTATGGTCCAATTCCATCTCTAGCTGTTGTGGATGAAGGCGCACTTACCCAGTTTTGCCTAAAAAAAGAATTTCCGATTCCAAAATCAGTCTCTTCATCTAAACTTAAATTAGCTGCCGAAAAACCAAAAGCCTCCTCAGATGTATTAAATACAGTAAGTGCTCCACCTGAAAACTGCTCTCCTTCCTCTGCTTTCAATTCAACATAATCTCCTTCATCAGAAGAACTACAACCTACTAATTGAAAAACAACTACAACAACAAAAATTCTTATATAATTACTCATATTTATAAACAGGAAAAGTGCCTCTGATTAGAAGCACTTTGATTCAACTTTTATTTATTTTAACTATTAACTATAATTCCAATTTTAGTAGCACCATCTAATAAATCTACTGATAACTTCTTGATTGCCTCAGCAGCAATTTTAACTTTTGCACCTTCAACAGAATTAGCACCACCAGAAATTGCAAAATCAAATGGGATTGCAATTGCACTAGCATCACTTTGAGCGGTATTCAGAATCAATTGAGTGGCAGCAAAAACACTTGCATCTGCTTGACGCACTAAATCTTCTAAAGAAGGCCCATCAATTGATCCGTATTTTCCTTGATACACATTCACTACACCTTGTAAATTTAAAATAATATCTCTATGTGTATTATCACTAAAACAAGAGTGTTCATCTTCTTGGCTTTGATTTCCAAGAGCTACTAACATACGCTCTACTGGTAATTCAGAAGAAGACAAAGTAGTAATTCCTAAATACATATTTTTTATCGCTTGATTTTCATCCAATCCTAAAAAAGTAGTACGATAAACCCCGCCTATTTTCCATTGGTTCACAAGATAAAGTAAATGGTCTGAAAGCAAATCAGCACATACTTTAAGATAAGTCGCTCTTCGAGATTGATTACTTGCCGTTCCTCCCGTTATTAGATAATCAGTATAAGGCCTTAGTCCTGGTTTTTTTTCTGATGGAGCCGTTAAATCTTGTCCCCATAGTAAAAACTCAATAGCATGATATCCTACAGTTACATACGTTTCGTTATCATTTTTACCATTTTCATCCTCTAAAACTTCCTTAGTTATACTAGGGAATTCAGCAGACATATTAATAATTCCTGAAGTAGCATTTCCCTCAACATAATCGATGTATCCCTCATCCAATGGCCAAGAGTTGATAAAACCTTCTGGACCATCTTGATTATCAATAGGGCCATTTGCAAATCTAAAAGCTTCGGTCGTACCATAGCTTTCTCTTGCAGTTAACCAAGCATCTTTAGCGGTTGTAAAATTTGTTTGGGAAGGGTTTGCTGTAAAAGTGTTAATGGCTGTTTCTAATACAACCACATCATCATACGCTTTTTGATAGTTAGCATAGACAATGCTAGCATAATTTTCAATCACTTGTTTCTTAGTAACGTTAGCATTATCATCATTATCACTACACGATATAAAGAATGCTAGAGCTACCACTACCAAACTACTTTTAAATACTGTTTTATTCATTTTTATTGTTTTATTTTTATTTAGAATAATTATAGACAGTGCAAACCTAATAGATAAAATAGGAATAGACAAGTTTTATTTAGAATTATTTTAAATAAAAATAAGAGTCTAAAAGTTATTTATAAATAATCTAAATAAAATTTGCTATTCTAAAATCGGATACTATCTTTGCAAAAAAACAATCCTTATTCATTCTAAATAAACAATAAATGATACGAACTAAATTTCTTTTTGCAACATTAACAATAGCTTCTTTAGCTTTAAATTCTTGTACAAATAACGATTCTGAACCTGGATACACAGTACCTACAACATATGAATTTAACAGAAACGGTTCTACAACAGTTGATTTTTCAGGGCAAACAAGTCGCTTATTAATGTTAGGAGAAATAGGAACATACATTGGAAATGCTGGAAAAAACGGAACAGCAGCCGATGTAACTATGTTATCTGAAATGTATTCCAATACTAATGATCGTTTTTCAACTACAGACTTAAACACATCTGGAAAACAATTAAAAGACAAAACAGCAGCGTCTAAAGATTACTTTGTGAACTTTGGCGGTGGAGGTTCTACTACTGAAAAATTAGCCGTTCAAACCTTCTTTGAATCTCAGTTTACAAGTGCCAACCTTGCTAGTGTAGGAGGAAATGCTTCAGCAGGTGTAGCAGGTGTATATCTTGATGGAAGTAGCAAAAGATTATTTGCAACCAACGGATTAGAACCACAACAAGTTCTATTAAAAGGAATGATGGGTGCTTGTTTGATGGATCAAGTACTTAATAATTACTTAAGTGTAGTTAAACTAGACGAAGGAACTAACAAAGAAAACAATACAAACAAAGTATTAGAGGCAAGTAAAACATATACCACAATGGAGCATCTTTGGGATGAAGCTTACGGTTATATTTATGGCGCTGGTGGTGGAAAATACTGGGATAGTTATATCAACCAAGTAAATGCTGATACAGATTTTAACACTGTAACTGTTGATATAAAAAATGCATTCATCAAAGGTAGAGCAGCCATCATTGCTAATGATTACAACACTAGAAACGAACAAATCAAAATCATCAAAGCTAAATTAGCTCTTATCCCTGCAGTACGTGCTGTATTCTATTTACAAGAGGGCAAAGGTAAACTTGCAACTGATAATGGTGCTAAAGCATTCCACGCTCTTTCTGAAGCTTATGGATTTATTATGTGTTTGCGCTATACTAACAAACCAGAAACAAATGCTCCTTACTTTACTAAAGCGGAAGTAGATAAAATATTAGCTGATTTAATAGCTGGAACAAACGGTTTATGGGATGTAGATTATTTAAACCCAACCACACCTACAGGCATAAAAACACTAGATGTCTTATCTACAGATATCGCTACTAAATTTGGTTTTACTGTAGCACAAGCAGCCACCGTAAACTAAATCAATAAAATCAAAGCAAGAACAAATAAACGTTCTTGCTTTTTTTGTACTTTTGCAAAAAATTTAAGACATGAAAAAAATACTTTTTTTATTCAGCCTTATTGCTTTAATAGTAGCATGTTCATCTAATGATGAAGGAGGAGAAAGCGATAATTATGACAGAACAACACTTTTAACGAATTGGGCTAACAATATCATCATTCCAAGTTATACAAACTATCAATCAAAAGTTCAAAAACTTATAACTGATGCTAATACTTTCACTACTACTCCTAGTGAGGTAAACCTTCAAACAGTTCGTACTTCTTGGTTAGAAGCATACAAAGCGTACCAATATGTACAGCAATATGGTTTTGGGAAGGCGGAAGAAATTTATTTTAAAGAGAAAACAAATACCTACCCAACGGATGTTGCTGGAATTAAGGCAAACATCACAGCAGGAACATATAATTTTGAACTTATTTCACAGTTTAGCAAACAAGGTTTTCCAGCTTTAGATTATGTATTAAATGGTTTGGCCACTACGGATGTTGAAATTCTAGCTTTTTATACAGGTGCTACTGCAACTAATTACAAACAATACATAAGCGATTTAGTAACAGCATTAAAAACAAATAATGATATTGTTCTTAATGACTGGAACGGAAGTTACAAAGCCTCTTATATTGCTAATAATGGAAAAAGCGTAACGAGTTCTGTAAGTATTACTATAAATGCTTATATTAAAACTTACGAAAAAGATACTCGTGCTGGGAAAATTGGCATTCCATCTGGGTTATTTTCTACAGGAACTCTATATCCTGAAAAAGTAGAAGGATACTATAAAAAAGATGCTTCTAAAGTACTTTGTGAAACAGCCGTTCACGCTGCACAAGATTTTTTCAATGGTAAAAACTTCAATAATACTACCGAAGGACCTAGCTTAAAATCTTATTTAGATTTTCTAAATGTTGTTAGAGACAATAAAAATCTAAGCACAATTATCAATACACAATTTGAAACTTCATATACTAAATTAGCGCTTTTAAATGCTAATTTTTCTAGTCAAATCACTACAGATAACACTAAGATGCTTACCGCTTATGATGAATTACAACGAAATGTAGTGTTATTAAAACTTGACATGATGCAAGCTTTAAAAATCACCGTGGATTATGTAGATAGTGATGGTGATTAATTTTTTGTCGAATGACTTAAATAACAAAACACTTTATGTTACAAAATTATTTCAAACAACATACTTCAGCCGCAACGCTAGCCTTCTTTAGGCTAGCGTTTGGTTTAATGATGCTATTGAGTTTGATTCGTTTTGCGGCTAATGGATGGATTGATAAACTCTACCTCTCCCCTAGTTTTCATTTTAGTTATTATGGTTTTGAATGGGTAAAACCTCTTGGCTTTTATACTTATTTCCTTTTTATTTTTTGTGGTATTGCTGCATTATTTGTAGCCATAGGATATCAATACAAATGGGCCATTCTTAGTTTTTTCCTCAGTTTTACTTATATCGAATTGATGGACAAAACAACCTATCTGAATCATTACTATTTCATTAGTATCATTAGTTTTGTTCTTATCTTTTTACCTGCTAATTGTTATTTCTCTATTGATGCTTTTAAAAACGAAAAGATTCGTTTTCAAAACATTCCGCGCTGGTCTACTGATATTCTAAAATTACTTTTAGCGATTGTGTACATTTATGCTGGATTAGCAAAACTCAATTCAGACTGGTTAGCGGATGCCATGCCTCTGAGAATTTGGCTCCCTGAAAACAATGAGATTCCAGTGTTAAGCTCTTTATTGAATCAAACTTGGATGCACTATGCTTTTAGCTGGATTGGTGCTCTTTATGACCTCGGAATTGTTTTTTTACTATTAAATAAAAGAACGAGAGTTTTCGGGTTTATTCTAGTGGTTGTCTTTCATGTGCTAACTAGAGTTTTATTTCCTATTGGCATCTTTCCTTTCGTCATGATCATTAGCAGTTTGATTTTCTTTGAAGCCAACTTTCATAAAAAAATCTTGAATTATATTGCTGCTCTTTTTTCGAAAGACTGTACTGTTTTCGAAAACAAAAAAGAAAAAACCCAAGAATTCAACACCGTTAACCAACTAAAACTAGGATTTATAACCCTTTTTATTGTTTTTCAATTGGTATTTCCTTTTCGTTATTTAGGGTATCCCGATGAATTATTTTGGACTGAGGAAGGTTTTCGTTTTTCATGGCGTGTCATGTTAATGGAAAAAGCAGGTTATGCTGAATTCACCGTAACCGATGTAAAAAACAACAAAAGTATTCGAGTAAACAACACTAATTTCTTAACAGCATTTCAAGAAAAACAAATGGCGTTTCAACCGGATTTTATTCTCGAATATGCTCATTTCTTAAAAGAATACTATCAAAAACAAGGTTTTGAAAACCCCGAAGTTCATGTACAGAGTTATGTTGCTTTGAACGGAAGATTAAGCAAACAATATATAGACCCAAAAATAAATTTAGCACAAGAAAATGAAAATTTCAAACACAAAACGTGGATACTTCCCTTTAATGACACCATCAAAGGTTTTTAGTCTGTTCTTTCTTTTATTGTTATCAATAAACGGATGGGCACAACATACAATCTCAGGAGTAATTACTGATAGCAAAGGAAAAAAATTGTCGGCTGTTGAAATTTTCAACAAAACAGCGGGTACCAAACAATCATCTAATACAAATGGAGAATTTGAATTTAACTTCCCAAACAGTGGTAGTTTTGACTTTGTGTTTTTCAAAGAAGGGTACAGCATTGTTGAACAAATAAGCATCACTACAGGTAGTCATCTTACAGTAGCATTGCCTAAAATCAACAAACTTTCAGAAGTAATTATCAGAAAACAAAATGAAAAATTGTTTTCCGTTCGTAAATTAAAAGACATTGAAGGAACATCTATATTTGCAGGTCGAAAAACAGAGGTGGTTGATATTTCAAAATTAACAGCTAACAAGGCTACTAATAACGCACGTCAAATATTTTCACAAGTTGTAGGTCTTACAATCAACGAAAGCAATGATGGTGGATTACAATTAAGCATTGGTGGTCGAGGATTAAATCCAAACCGAACATCAAACTTCAATACACGTCAAAATGGATATGACATTAGCGCCGATGTGTTAGGATATCCTGAAAGTTATTACGCCACCCCTACTGAAGCGTTGGAAGAGATTCAAATCGTTCGTGGAGCTGCCGCCTTGCAATACGGAACGCAATTTGGTGGTTTAGTTAATTTCAAAATTAAAACTCCATCTCAAAAGCCAATTGAAGTCACTACTCGAAATACGATAGGATCTTATGGTTTATTCACTAATTTCACTTCTTTAAGTGGTACTGATAAAAAATTTAGCTATTATACTTTTTATAATTACAAAAAAGGAAATGGTTTTAGACCTAATTCTGATTTCGAAAGCAAGAACTTTTTTGCTAATTTGAATTATCAATTTAACGACAAAACTTCGATTCATTTTGATTACACCCATTTTGATTACCTAGCACATCAAGCTGGTGGATTAACTGATGTCATGTTTAAGGAAGACCCTACACAAAGCAATAGAACACGTAACTGGTTTGCTGTAAATTGGAATTTATTTGCTTTAAATTTCAAACATCACTTTGACCACAATGCTGATTTCTCTTTGCAATTATTTGGATTAGATGCGAGTCGTAAGGCATTAGGTTATCGTTCTAATCGGGTTTCAAATCCAGATACGGATGGTACTGTAAGGGATTTAATTATTGGGGATTTTGTCAATTGGGGAGCTGAAGCACGTTATCTAAAACGTTATAAAATCAAAAATCATACGAGTGCGTTTTTGATTGGAGCAAAATATTACCAATCTAGAAATACGGGAATTCAAGGTCCTGGAAGTTCCAGTAGTGATGCTAACTTTAATTTGGCTACCACTGAATTCCCAAGCTACCAAAACCAATCTGATTATGCCTATCCTAATTTGAATGTGGCTATTTTTGGAGAAAATATGTTCAAAATCAACGGAAATTTATCAATTACACCTGGTTTTAGGTATGAAAAAATCAGAACCCAATCCGAAGGATATTACCGAAGAATTAATGAAGATTTGGCTGGCAACATTATTTTGGATGACACCAAAGAAGAGAATATTGTAAAAGATCGTAATTTCGTTTTATTAGGTGTTGGCGTGAGCTATAAACCAGTAAACAAAATTGAAATTTACGGAAACGTTACACAAAATTACCGCTCAGTAACTTTCAATGACATCCGTACGGCAAGCCCTAGCATCGCTATTGATCCTAATATTACAGATGAAAAGGGATACACTTCAGACATTGGAGTACGTGGACAAATAAGTGACAAACTAACCTTTGACACCAGCGTTTATGGTTTGTATTACAACGACAAGATTGCAGAATATTTAAGTAAAAACCCAAATGGTTCTGGAGCATTAGTTCGTTATCGATCGAATGTGGGAACGGCTTTGACCTATGGATTTGAAACAATGTTTGATTGGAGTTTGAGTAAAACATTCTTTCAAGACAATGACAATTTTATTTGGAATGCCTTTTCAAATATCGCTGTAACCGACTCTAAATATTTGAAATCAAATGCCCCTAATATTGAAGGAAACAAAGTGGAATTTGTACCATTTTTTAATTTCAAAACGGGTACTAGTTTAGGGTATAAAAACTTTTTATCAAGCATCCAGTTCACCTATGTGTCTTCACAATATACAGATGCAAACAATAGCAAAACAGACCTTAATGATAACACCTATGGTATCTTTGGACAAATTCCTGCTTATTACGTAGCGGATCTTTCTACGTCATACAAATGGAGTCATTTCAAGCTAGAAGCAGGGATCACTAACTTTACGAATAACAGTTATTTTACGCGTAGAGCAACAGGATACCCAGGACCTGGAATCATTCCATCAGACATGAGAACGTTCTATACAACGTTAGAATATACGTTTTAAAAATAAACATTGGGTTGTTGATAAACCATTAAGAAGTTAATAGTCATTGAATCTGTTCTAAATGATTCTTAACTTCTTAATGGTTTTTTATTAGCTAGAATTTTTACTATCAGAACCAACACGTCTTTTGCGAAAGCGAAAAACTTATTGTTCTAAATTGTGGTGTAGCATTTTAAAGTAAGTAAACGCTTTTAAAAGACGGGTTCCGTACCAAGAGAACATTTCACCATCGACTAAAATAATTTGAGATTTTGGAACCAAAGGTTGCATTTCATAAGCCTCTTCTTTTTTGAAGGGATAAGGTTCTGAGGACAACAATAGCAAATCAGGCTGGTGTTCTTCTTGAAGGTTTTCCAATGCTATTTCAGGATACCTTGGAATTGCGTCATATACATTTTTGAAACGATTGAGCTGTAACAATTCATTGATGTAATTTTCAGATCCAGCTACCATATAAGGATTTTTCCAAATAAAATAAGCGACTTTCTTAATCGGTTTATCCTTTATAAATTGTTTAAAATCGCTCAAGGCAAAAGCCAATTTGTCGTTCCATTTACGTGCTTCGGTACGGCGATTGAACAATTGTCCAAAGTCGGATATCATTTTCAAATTATCTTCAATAGTATGAATATCTGTTACCCAAACCGGACAGATTTGGCTTAACTGCTCGACAATTTCTTTGGTATTTTCTTCTTTGTTGCAAATGATAATATCTGGTTCCAAAAGCCTGATTTTCTCAAAATGAATTTTCTTAGTTCCTCCTACTTTGATTTTGGTCGATTTCAAATGATAGGGATGAACACAAAACTTGGTAATCCCAATAATATTAATTTCTAAACCTAAATCATACAGTAATTCTGTTTGCGAAGGAACCAGTGAAATGATACGCTGTGGCGTAGTTTCAAAGGTATGTGTCGTTCCGAGTTGGTCTGTTTGTTTCAAGTGGAAAGTATTGGTTAAGAGTTATGTATTAAGTGTTAATAGCTATGATTTTATACACTACATAACCCTTAACTCCTAACAAATAACTTATTTTATTTTCAAATTAAACTAACAACGCCGCCATTTCCTGTTGCATTTTCAAAGCTTCTACTCTTGCTTTTTCAGCAAAATCAGTTCCTTTTGATGCATATATAATCCCGCGAGATGAGTTAATTAACAATCCTACTTTATCATTCATTCCGTATTTACATACTTCAGAGAGGCTTCCTCCTTGTGCTCCTACTCCTGGAACTAGTAAGAAACTATCTGGAACAATTTTTCGAATTTCTGTAAAATATTCGGCTTTAGTAGCGCCAACTACATACATTAGGTTATGGCTATTTTTCCATGTTTTAGACGTTTCTAAAACTTGTTTGTATAATTCTTTTCCGCCAACATTCAAAGTCTGAAAATCAAAAGCCCCTTCATTAGAAGTTAAAGCCAGCATAATAGTATGTTTATTTTCAAAAGCCAAAAACGGCTCCACCGAATCTTTCCCCATATAAGGTGCCACGGTTACACTATCAAAGTTTAAATCTTCAAAAAAAGCTTTGGCATACATTGAAGAAGTATTCCCTATATCACCTCTTTTTGCATCTGCAATAGTAAAAATATTGGGGTAGTTTTCGTTAATATAATTGATGGTTTTTTGTAAAGACATCCAACCTTTAATTCCATACGCTTCAAAAAAAGCCGTATTAGGTTTATACGAAACGCACAAATCATGTGTCGCATCAATTATTGCTTTATTAAATTCAAAGATAGGGTCTTCAAGGGCTAATAAATGTTCTGGGATTTTATTTAAATCCACATCTAAGCCTACGCATAGAAAAGATTTTTTAAGTTGAATTTGGTCGTAAAGTGCTTGTGTTGTCATGTGTAGATTGATTCTGGAAGCAAATTTACAAACTAGAATTTTAAAAAACTTGGAATTTTATAATAATCCTAAAAAATTGTATAAGAGTCTTTCTTTGTACGCTCTATATCTTTGTAAAGAAGATTTTAAACAATAAAAAAACAACAAGATATGGAACCTAAAGTAGGAATCACAAAAAAAGATTTAGAAGCAAGCATTGACCGTTTAACCATTGTTTTAGCTGACGAAATGGTACTTTATGTTAAAACTAGAAAATTTCATTGGAATGTATCTGGTAATAGTTTTATGGAGTTACATAAATTATTTGAAGCACAATATACAGAGTTAGAACACATCATTGATGAAGTTGCGGAACGCATTAGTAAACTAGGAGGAAATGCGATTGGTACAATGAAAGAATTTGTTGAGCATTCCAATCTAAAGGAAAACCCAGCAAATATTGACCAAAAGGCAATGATTAAAGAGCTATTAGCAGATCATGAAATTGTTCTTAAACAATTAAGAGATTTTATAAAAGTTACTGATGACACTAATGATTTTGGAACTGCTGATTTCATGACCGCACTTTTACAAAAACATGAATCACAATCATGGATGTTACGCAAATACGAAAAATAAAAACAATAATTAATATTAAAAATTAGAAATTATGAATACTACAGAAATTAAAGGAAATTGGAACGAAATTAAAGGAAAATTGAAACAAGAATATGCTGACTTAACTGATGACGATTTGTTATACGAAGAAGGCAAAGAAGATGAGCTTTTTGGGAAAATCCAAAAGAAAATCGGTAAATCGAAAGATGAAATCACTAAATGGATTGCTGATTTGTAATTGATTGCCCAAGAGCACAAAAATGACTGTCTATCCAGAAATTTAATCTTATATTTATAGGATTTATTTCTATAGACAGTTTTTTTAATATAAGTTACATTTTTTATGAATACATCAGTTAATAAAAATCATATTGCATTGGATTTATTGAGTTTCATCTCCATTGTTTTTTTATCTTACATTTTGCAAGACTTTTTAATTCCATTAGCTTTTGCCATTATATTAAGTGTACTTATCTATCCTATTGTTCAATTTTTTGAATCTAGAGTGTGCTTTAATAGAATTGTATCCATTACCATTGCTATCCTTATTTTTTCTGTGATCATCTTTGCAGTTTTTGTTCTGATTGGGAT
>NZ_JBAWDL010000049.1:0-1945 GCF_049590715.1 Flavobacterium sp. | reverse complement strand
AATATAATTAATGGTATTGACTTCATTCACCTTTAGCTTATGGGTTATTCTGCTAAAAGTATAGGTTAATGACAATTCTTACAATACCCACTTTTGGTGATTTTCAAACTACTGATTCACAAGGGTGAGCGCTTTGTTTAATCCATTGGGTGTATTATTGTCAAACCGCTAGTTCCAGTGTGTTTTTTATGAAATGTACCGAAATAAGACTTCTTAAAAGCCTTCATGCTAGAGAATATATATTGAGAAACATTGTAAAATAACAGCTCTAATAGCTGGAATAAATAATAAATAGTCAATCCTTAAAAAGGACTATTTTTAATTTCGACAAAAATAAGAATATTATTTCCTGTGGAAAAGTTGAACAATTTATTAAGCCAAAAAACAATTTGCTCTTTTATTTGACTGAATCGTAGTTTTAAATTGTACCCGATTCCAGCCAAAAGAGCATTATGGATATCTCCAGCCACGCCTTTGAGGAAGTTTAATCCTAAAGCGTGGTTTCTTTTTAAATGTGATATTGTGGGTTCAATCGCAGCTCTGGCTCTAAATCGTTTCCTGGCAACTTCCTGTTTGTATCTTGAACTCTCTTTTCTGTTTTTCGGAATCAGTATTTGAGTCCCATCAACTTCTGTTTTTCCTCTAAATCCTCTGTCTGTACTAGCAATACTAGGTCTTGTTCCTCCTATCTTTTTCCTTACTCGCTCACTTTGGGCTATTGATTTTTCCAATGTATTGCTATCGTGGGGGTTACCTGAAAATCTTTTTATTGAAGAAATAACACCTGTTTGTCTTCCCCTAACAACACATACTTTTGTGCCAAATTCATATGCCTTGTGAGCTTTACCTTTAGCAATACAAGCCGTTTGTGGTTCGTGCAAACTGTATATTTTGTCTTTACTATTGCGCTCTTGAGTGAGTACTTTTTTGTAATTGATAAATAATGCTTCGTATTGTTTTTGAAGATGTTCTGGTAATTTTCTTTCTAATTCACGTACTACTCTAGATCCAATGGTTCGTAATTTCTTTCGAGCCATAGTGGCTTTCTTTTTTCGTTTGGGATGATGACCAAAATAAGCATCTCGAAGATGTTGTTTAGCTACTCTTTTATAAGTTTGTCTTTGTTTTACACCTTCTTTTTCAGCTATTTTTGTACAATTGTCAATTACTTTTTTAGCTAATTTAGCATCCGTTGGAAAAGTAATGTTTTTCTCCTGAACTGTGGTGTCTATTTGAACTTCTTTTTCACTTTTAGCCTTAGGATGCAAGGCTACACTTTGGCTTAACAAAAATTCTAACCCTTCTTCTTTTAGTCGTTTTCTAAAATGTACAAACTCGCTAGGATCAAATGGTTGTTTGGTCTGAAAGAATTCCTCGCCCGTAAAATATTGCCAATAGGCATTTTCAATCCAACGTTCAACAACCGATTCATCACTCTCTTTAAACATTTCTTTCAAAAGCAATAATCCTGCAATTTTTCTAATAGGAATTGAGGGTCTTCCTTGCTCTGAATATAGATTTTGGAACTCCAACTCCATTTTATCCCAAGAAACCTCATTTGCTAATTTTACTATGGGATGTCCTAAGTTTATAAGGTCTGTCAGTCTAGTCTTGAATAAATTTTGCTGAAAATCGGGTTTAATTTTGCCTAACATATTGCCGCTTTTTTATATCTAAATATACACTTTTTGGCAATTTTACAAAGCCATTTTAGATAGTATTTAATCACAAGTTATTAACAATCAGTTTGTTATTTTATTCTTAAGGATTAACTAAGTAGTGATTTATTTTGTCCTTTTTTGAACAAGAAACCACAAATACTATCAATAGTATAAATATTGTTTTTTTCATTACATTATTCTTTTTTCACAATCAGTTTTTTCTGGTTTTAAGGTGCTTAATTTTTAAATTTGTTCACATAGCAAAGAAAAATATTATTTTATAT
>NZ_JBAWDL010000048.1:0-21764 GCF_049590715.1 Flavobacterium sp. | reverse complement strand
ATCTGTGATAATTTTAACTGAATCTACTGCTCCGTAAGCCTCGAAAGACTCTCTTAAATCTGCTTCCTCAATACTGAATGGAAGGCTTCCAACAAAAATATTCATATGTGCTTATTTATAATAATTGAAGCAAATGTAGTCTAATTTTTTTCTAATCTACTATAAGTTAGCTTATTTAATCATTTATTTTTAATTTAGGAACCCATTAGCCTCACTAAGGTTATCGATAATTAATTAGATGAATCAATTAAAGTTGGACAGGAATTTTATAAAAAACACCTTCCTGAAAATTTAGGATAGGTTCAGTTGGTGAATCTGCATCTGTATTTGGTGCGTTAAACCTGAATGTACCAGAAATTGTTTTGTTGGTACTGTCATACTCTGTGATGATTATTTGGCCATCACCTTTTCCTGTGCCAGTGGCATAATTAAGTTTTGTTGCAGTACCTGTTTGTGAATAGGTTATTGTATTAATATCATCAATGCCTAACTCGTAGGTTTTTAGTATAGTGGCATTTGTTTTTAATGTTATTTCTTCGTTACTAGTATAAGCAATAATAGTCAGTGAACCATTTGTTTTTACGGTAGCAGTTGTGGCAACAGCTCTCCAGAAGACATTATTTTTTACACCTTGAAATGATGGATTGTTGAATTTTATATTTTCCTCACAGGAATTTAAACAGAGCAAGAACACACAAAACAAAAAATATTTTTTCATAAAAATTCTTTTTAATGAAACAAAAATAAACATTATTAAGACATAATAGAGATTACATTCAAAATTAACATCATTTAACACCATAATATTCAGTTAGCTTTTTTAAAATAAAAGATATATCTTTGCGCCCTTAATTAACAGAGGTCGAGTACCTCAAAATTTAATCATAAGATTATGTCAGTAAAAATTAGATTACAAAGACACGGTAAAAAAGGAAAACCTTTTTACTGGGTTGTAGCTGCAGATGCACGCTCAAAAAGAGATGGTAAATACTTAGAGAAAATCGGTACTTACAATCCAAACACTAACCCAGCAACTATCGACTTGAACCTTGATAGTGCAGTAAAATGGTTGCACAATGGTGCTCAACCAACTGATACTGCAAAAGCTATTCTTTCTTACAAAGGAGCTTTATTGAAACACCACCTTGATGGAGGAGTTCGTAAAGGAGCCTTAACTCAAGAGCAAGCTGATGCTAAATTAGCTACTTGGTTAGAAGCTAAAACTGGTAAAGTTGATGCTAAAAAAGACGGTTTATCTAAAGTACAAGCTGATGCAAAAGCTGTAGCTTTCAAAGCGGAACAAGAAGTTAACGCAAAACGTATTGCTGCTGCTGCACAAGCTGAAGCTGATGCAATTGCTGCTGCTACTCCTGCTGAAGAAGTTGCTGAGGTTGAAGCTTCATCTGAAGAGGCTGCTGAAGAAACTAACGAAGAAACTCAAGCTTAATTCACTGGCGATAATGCGTAAAGAAGATTGTTTCTACTTAGGTAAAATCGCTAAAAAATTTAGTTTCAAAGGAGAAGTTCTAGCCTATTTGGATACGGACGAACCTGAGTTATACGAAAACTTGGAATCAGTGTTTGTTGAATGCAACAGACACTTGATTCCTTTTTTTATTGAAAATTGTTCGATTCATAAAAATGATTTCTTGCGAATTCGTTTTGAAGAAGTCAATTCAGAAGAAGATGCCGATGCTATTATGGGCAACGGAATTTATCTTCCTTTAAATATGTTACCAAAACTTTCAGGTAACAAATTCTATTTTCACGAAGTAGTTGGTTTTGAAATCGAAGACCAGCGTTTAGGAATTTTCGGTGTCATTCAATCCGTAAACGATACTACAGCTCAACCACTTTTTGAAGTATTGAACGGTAATGTCGAAATTTTAATTCCTATGATTGACCATTTCTTAGTTAAAGTGGATCGTGAAAATAAAAAAGTCATCATGGATTTGCCAGAAGGACTTGTTGAAATGTACTTATAAGCAAGTATTTAATGTTCAGTTCTTAGTATTCCAGTTGCTAAGAAAATCACAATTATTATTATTATCATTCTAAATGTGCTATTATAGCCTCTATTTTGGCATGTCATAAAAATTCATATAATCTTCCAAAATATTAAATCCTCAATCCTGATGTCAAAATTTGAATTCAAACAATTTACTATCTATCAAGACCGCTGTGCGATGAAAGTAGGAACCGATGGAGTTCTCCTTGGTGCATGGGTCCCAATTGATCATTTCCCGTTTAGTGTTTTAGATATTGGCGCGGGAACAGGACTTATTGCCTTGATGTTAGCACAACGCTCAAAAGCCGAACAAATTGATGCTCTAGAAATCGATGAGGAAGCGTATGAACAGGCAGTTGACAATTTTGAAAATTCCTCTTGGGCAGATCGGTTGTTTTGTTATCATGCGGGTTTGGATGAGTTTATGGAAGAGCCTGAGGATGAGTATGATTTGATTGTTTCAAATCCGCCGTTTTATGGAGAAGATTATAAGTCGAATGATGAACAACGGGATTTAGCTCGGTTTCAAGATGCTTTGCCTTTTGAAGATCTGGTTGAAGCTGCTGATTTGTTGTTGTCTGAAGAAGGTGTTTTTGCAGTAATTATCCCCTTTAATGAAGAAGAACGTTTTGTGAGTCTGGCGAAAGAATTTGAACTTTATCCTTTTAAAATAACCCGTGTAAAAGGGACACCTACTTCAAAAATTAAAAGAAGCCTATTGGCCTTTTCTCGAAATGAAGAAGTAGCTTTAATTATTGATGAATTAGTCATTGAAAAAAAGAGACACGATTATACGGAAGAGTACATCAATTTAGCTAAAGAATTTTATTTAAAAATGTAAGTCTTAATTTCTCAATATTAAAAAGAACAGTGTTGTTTTATGCTTAAATGAGTCAAGATTCATTCTAATACTTTGAATAAGTACTCTCAAAAGATTTGTTTTGTCGATATTTGTATACCCATAGCATAAAAACAAAACAAACATGTCAACAATAGCAACTCAATTCGGAATTAAAGAAGCCTTACAACAATTAGGTATTAAAGACCTTAATTTAGGATCTTCAACAGGGGTTGACTCCTTTTCTAACGGAGCAATCTTTGAAAGCCATTCTCCTGTTGATGGACAATTGATTTCCTTAATTACGACCACTTCAGCAGAAGATTATGAAAAAGTAATCCAAACCGCTAGCGAAGCATTTGTTTTATTTCGTCAGATACCTGCGCCCAAACGTGGTGAAATCGTACGTCAGTTTGGAGATAAACTTCGCCAAAACAAAGCAGCCTTAGGGAAATTAGTTTCCTATGAAATGGGTAAATCCCTGCAAGAAGGCTTTGGTGAAGTTCAAGAAATGATTGATATATGTGATTTTGCTGTTGGACTTTCAAGACAACTACACGGACTCACGATGCACTCTGAACGTCCTGAACACCGAATGTACGAACAATACCATCCACTTGGAATAGTAGGAATTATTTCTGCTTTTAATTTTCCGGTTGCCGTTTGGGCATGGAACACTGCATTAGCATGGATTTCTGGGAATGTTTGTATTTGGAAACCCTCTGAAAAAACCCCACTTTGTGGTATAGCCTGTCAAAACATCATAGCTGAAGTTTTAAAAGAAAATAAGCTCCCTGAAGGAATATCGTGTCTCATCAACGGTGATTATACTGTAGGCGAAATGATGACAAAGGATTCCAGAATTCCACTTATCTCTGCCACGGGCTCTACCCGTATGGGAAAAATAGTAGCGCAAACTGTAGCCTCTAGATTAGGTAAATCATTATTAGAACTTGGTGGTAATAATGCCATTATCGTTACTCCAGATGCAGATGTCAAAATGACGATCATCGGTGCTGTTTTCGGTGCTGTAGGAACCGCTGGTCAACGTTGTACGTCAACCCGTCGATTAATTATTCATGAAAGTATTTATGATAAAATCAAAGACCATTTAGTTGCTGCTTATCAACAATTGCGCATAGGAAATCCTTTGGATGAAACCAATCATGTGGGGCCTGTAATTGACAAACAAGCAGTTGAATCTTATAATCAAGCTTTAAAAAGAATCAGTGCTGAAGGAGGTAAGATACTCGTTCAAGGTAACGTTATTTCTGGTAAAGGGTATGAAAGTGGTTGCTATGTACAACCCGCTATTGCTGAGGTCGAAAATCATTTTGATATCGTCCAATATGAAACTTTTGCTCCCATTCTTTATTTAATCAAATATTCAGGAAGAGTAGAAAATGCCATCGCATTGCAGAATAGTGTCGCACAAGGACTATCCTCAGCCATCATGACTAACAATCTCCGTGAAGCCGAATTGTTTCTGTCAGCGCAAGGCTCTGATTGTGGTATTGCCAATGTAAACATAGGAACCTCTGGAGCCGAAATAGGAGGTGCCTTTGGAGGTGAAAAAGAAACGGGAGGCGGGAGAGAATCTGGATCGGATGCGTGGAAAGTCTATATGCGTCGTCAAACCAATACGATTAATTATGGTGCTAGTTTACCATTGGCACAAGGAATAAAATTTGACTTAGAGTAAATTTGCTACGAAGTTTTATGGACATACGAGCGTCTTACTGATTTGAGTCTTAAATATTCAAAAAAAAAATTATAAAAACTTTCTGATTCCCATCATCACTCCAATATGGATTCCTTCATGGAAAACATTAAATTGCATCGCATCTAAGGCACTTTTAATCACATAACCAGTAGAGGTAGGGTAGTCAGAATAGGTTTTAAAAATACCGTTAGCAAAATCTTTTTCTGTTTGGTCAATCGTATTATGCAATAAGTTTTTAACTTCCGCAACCTCTTCGGCAGTAGCAGGAGCAGTTACTGAACTCCCTTTTTTATATTTCTCGACTAATTCGTCCGAAATATGCATTGGTAGTCCAGATAATTTATAAACTAATAATTGCTGTGTCACCACGATATGAGCGATATTCCAAAATAAATTGTTAGAATATCCAGCTGGAATCGTGTTCAATTGTTCTAAGTTGTAGTTTTCAATAAATGAAGCAATAACTTTTCGTTGTATTCTTGAAAGTTCAAAATTGGGTTTCATTGTTTTTTTTGATAAAAATAAACATTTTCCACGTTAAATAAAGTTACTTTGCAATAAGAAAATCCATTATCATGAACAAAATATATTATTTAGCAAGCTGCGATACCTGCCGAAAAATCATCAAAACATTACCCAAAGTCAATGATTTAGTCTTTCACGACATTAAACAAAATCCACTAACAGAGCAAGAAATAGACGAATTATACCAACTATCAGGAAGTTACGAAGCGCTGTTTAGCAAAAAAGCAGTTTTATACAAGACACTAGGCTTAAAAGATAAAAACCTAACCGAAGCCGATTATAAAAAATACCTTTTGGAGCACTACACTTTCTTGAGTCGCCCTGTATTTATCATCAATAACGAAGTTTTCATTGGCAACACACAACAAAACATGTTGAAAGTAATGAAAGCTTTTGATTTATAATTTTCGATTAATGATTTCAGATTTAGGATTTTATATTGTAAACGCAAATCGTCCTTTTTAGCAAGGGTCTTACATCATAAATCAAGAATCGTTAATCAAAATTCAACAATCAAATTCATCATTTGGGCGTGCCACCATTATAGTAAGGGGCTTTATTGACATTGCGTTGATAAAGCCCCTTACTATAATGGTGTCGGGCTTTCCGCGCTACTACGGTAGCCAGCTGCAATCCCTCACGCAAACCCCACATACAATCCCATTTTTTCTGAAATTCAAATCTCTTCTCGCTATGATTTCCTCTCCAAAGCGTAGCGTCTTTCTATAAAGTCATGCCCCTATGTTCCTATGTGTTTTAAAAAACACACCTAGCTCATAAAAATGATTTTTTACCAGTTAGCACCATCCTAATTATCAAAAAATCTTTTTCCTTATCTTTGAGCACATTTATAAAAATTTATGATACAATCAATGACCGGTTTTGGTAAAGCCACTTTACAATTACCAACCAAGAAAGTTACTGTCGAAGTAAAATCGTTAAATAGCAAAGGGCTTGATTTGAATGTCCGTATGCCTTCGCTTTACCGCGAAATGGAATTGGGATTACGCACCCAGTTGGCAACCAAACTAGAAAGAGGAAAAGTAGATTTTTCTATTTTTATCGAAAGCACTGCTGAACAAACTTCGAATAAAGTCAATGTGCCTATCGTAAAAGCATACATCAGTCAACTACGTGATGTATACGCTGATGCGGATGAAACCGAATTGATGAAAATGGCCGTGCGCATGCCTGACACCATGAAAATCGAAAGAGAAGAAATCGACCCTAACGATTGGATTCAGATACAAGCTGTGATTGAAGAAGCGGTTCAAAACATAAAAAACTTCCGTAAAGACGAAGGCATGTCATTGGAGAAAGAATTCCAATTGCGCATTGCCAATATTCGTCAGTATATGAATGAAGCATTAGCGTTGGATCCAGAACGTGTGGCCGCTATCAAAGAACGTTTGCAAACTGCTATTGCTGAACTTCAAGTAAACGTAGACGAAAATCGTTTCGAGCAAGAATTGATTTACTACCTAGAAAAATTAGACATCACTGAGGAAAAAGTACGTTTGACGAATCACTTAGACTACTTTCTAGAAACCATCAACGGAAGTGAAGCTAATGGTCGTAAACTTGGTTTCATCACTCAAGAAATGGGACGTGAAATCAATACAATGGGTTCAAAATCAAATCATGCCCAAATGCAAAAATTAGTCGTTCAAATGAAAGACGAATTGGAGAAAATTAAAGAACAAGTGTTGAATGTTTTATAAGTAATTAGTCCATAGTGGTTAGTCCATAGTCCTTAGTATAGGAAACTAAGAACTTGGATCTAGGTACTAAGGACTAAGAACTAGGTACTAAAAAGAAATGAAAAAAGGAAAATTAATCGTATTCTCTGCGCCATCGGGTTCAGGAAAAACAACTATAGTTAGGCATTTATTAAAACAAGAAGATCTGAATTTAGAATTTTCTATTTCGGCAGCTACACGTGAAGCGCGTGGCGAAGAAGTAAGTGGGAAAGATTATTATTTCATTTCTCTTGAAGAATTCAAGCAGCACATCAAAGGCGAAGATTTCGTAGAATGGGAAGAAGTATACCGCGATAACTTCTATGGAACTCTTAAGAGTGAAGTAGAACGTATTTGGGCTTTGGGTAAAAACGTGATTTTTGATATTGATGTAGCAGGTGGTTTGCGCATCAAACATAAATTCCCAGAAGAGACGCTAGCCGTTTTTGTAAAACCACCAAGTGTCGATGAACTAAAACGAAGATTGAAAGAACGTTCCACCGAAAGCGAAGACAAAATCAACATGCGAATTGCTAAAGCGCACGTAGAACTAGCTACAGCCCCACAATTTGATGTCATTATCAAGAATTATGATCTAGAAGTAGCTTTAGAAGAAGCGTATGATTTAGTGAATAAGTTTGTTACTGAGTAACTGGTGAAGAGTAATAGTAATTAGTCCTTAGTCCATAGTCTTTAGTAAGTAGATGTAGTCATGAGTACATAGTTCTAAGTAAATGATATTTAGATCTATCCACAATTCATTTTTTACAGTTTACATTAGAGTTAAGGCTATTTTTCAAATATAGGCTAACAACTATAAACTAAGGACAAAAAACTACTTCAAATTTTTAGAAAACGCATTTATCATTTTACTTTCTTCTTCTGTCAAAAAGAAAATTTCGTTTAATAAGTTTTCATCTGAAATAAATTCTAATTCTTTTGCAATAATCAACTGGGTTTCGATTTCATTTAAAGAGTCTCTGGCAATATTCAAAAATGATTAAAAGATTTATCTGTTTGACGACCATATCCTTCCGCAATATTTGAAGGAACTGAAACACTCGCTCTTTTTAACTGGCTACTGGCTAGTAAGGGTATAAACTTCATCTTTCGGAAAATCTTTAGTGATTTTATATACTAAAAGCACAATCTTTATTCCTTTTTGCCAAATGAACAATTCCTTGTAAGATTTAATCCCAGCCATATTTTTATGTTTTTTATATTAGAAGTAAGTTTCTTAATTAGAAAAAATAAAGAAAATATTTAAAAAACATAAGACTAAGAGACTAAGTACTGAAGACTAACGACTAGGTATTAAGAGCTAAGTACTAACTCAGAAAATTATTTTAACTTTTATTTTCACACGTTCAAACTTATGCGTAATTTACACATTAATAAAGAATCCTATTGATTAACCATTCGACCAGTCACTAATTACGAACCCCTAATTACTAAGACAAATGAAAATAGGACTTTACTTTGGAACTTTCAATCCCATGCATGTGGGACATTTGATTATTGCCAATCATATGGTTGAACATACTGATTTAGATCAAGTTTGGATGGTGGTCACGCCCCACAATCCATTGAAGAAAAAATCTACTTTATTAGATGATTACCATCGTTTACACATGGTGCATCTAGCAACCGAAAATTATCCAAAGATCAAACCTTCGGATATTGAGTTTAAGTTGCCACAGCCCAATTACACGATCAATACTTTAGTATATCTCGAAGATAAATATGCTAATTATGAGTTTGCGCTGATTATGGGGGAGGACAACTTAAAAACGCTACACAAATGGAAAAACTACGAGATGATTTTAAAGAATTACAATCTGTATGTATATCCAAGAGTTTCTACGGAAGCTGATAATCTTGAATTCAAAGATCATCCTAAAATTAAAATGATTGATGCACCTGTAGTGGAGATTTCATCGACATTTATTCGTGAATGTATCAAGGATGAGAAAAGTATTCGTCCGCTATTGCCAACAAAAGTGTGGGACTACATTGATCATAATTTGTTTTATAAGAAATAAAGTTTAGTGCTGTAAATTCTAATCATAATTAATGGCTGAGAAATTATTGCACCAATTAAATACTAAAAACTAAGATGTTAAATTTTCAATATTACAATCCTACCAATTATGTATTTGGAAAAGGACAAATCGAACAATTAGGGAAATTAGTTCCTGAAGGAGCCAAAGTTCTTTTGGCTTACGGAGGAGGAAGTATCTTTAAAAATGGAATTCATCAACAGGTTGTTGAAGCGTTGAAAGGGCATGAAATCGTTGAATTTGGAGGAATCGAACCCAATCCACATTATGAAACCTTGATGAAGGCAGTTGAGGTAATCAAAGAACAGCAAATTGATTTCATTCTCGCTGTAGGTGGTGGCTCCGTGATTGATGGTGTTAAGTTTCTTTCAGGAGCAGTAAAATTTGAAGGCGATCCATCTGAAATTCTTAAAAAACGAATCTTACTTACGGATTTATCAAAAATAATTCCTTTTGGAACCGTATTGACTTTGCCTGCTACAGGAAGCGAAATGAACTCTGGAGCAGTGGTTACGATTAAAAGTACCCAAGAAAAATTAGCCTTTGGAGGCAGTGCTTTATTTCCTAAATTTTCTATTTGTGATCCTACGGTAATCCAATCATTACCTAAAAGACAATTGGAAAATGGAGTAGTAGATGCTTTTACGCATGTATTGGAACAATATTTAACGTATCCTCACGAGGGCTATTTGCAAGACCGAATTGCTGAAGGAATTTTACAAACTCTAATTGAAGTAGGCCCAAAAGTGGTGGCTGATCCAACGGATTATGCTTTGGCATCTAATTTTATGTGGAGTTGTACGATGGCGCTGAACGGTTTAATTCAAAAAGGTGTGCCTAATGATTGGGCGACGCATATGATTGGTCATGAATTGACGGCAATGTACGATATTGACCATGCTAGAACGTTGGCCATTATCGGACCTAACTTGTATAAAGTGATGTTTGATACCAAAAAACAAAAACTAGCGCAATATGGCAAACGCATCTTCAACCTTGAAGGAACAGAAGAAGAAATTGCACATGAAGCCATTACTAAAACAATTGAATTTTTCCACACGATGGGAATGGATACTAAACTTTCAGATTATACTAAAGAATATAGCAATACAGCCGATTTTATTGCAAATCGTTTTGCCGAGAGAGGCTGGAAAGGTCTAGGAGAAAGACAAAACATTACAATTGAAAAAGTAAAAGAAATTGTAGAAATGAGTTACTAGTTCAAAGCAGAAAAAAATTTAGAAAAAAAGGCGTTTTGGATTATCCAATACGCCTTTTTCATTACTCCAAAACAAAACTAACTAATCTAAATGATATTAAATTTTAAAATATTCATTTATAGTATTTTAGAACGGTTTTAAAAACGTTATATTGTGAGTCACAATAAAAAATTTACTTTTATTTTTGAGAACCTATTTTGATATTCAAAAAAAACAGAATAGGAACAAATGATTTATTATTTGATTCATCCATTTTTAAGTACTTTTGGCTAAATTTAATTTGAAAAATGAGCGAAACTAAAAAATTTGCAGTAATTGGTGGTGGAAGTTGGGCAACAGCAATTACAAAGATGTTGTGTAATAACCTAACAGAAGTAGCTTGGTATATGCGCAATGAAGCTGCAGTTGAACACATTAATACCTACAAACACAATCCAAATTATTTAAGTTCGGTAGAGTTTGATACTAAAAAGTTAAAATTGACTACTGATATTAATGAAGCTGTAGCTTATGCTGATTATCTCATATTTGCAATTCCTTCGGCTTTTTTAGAAACCGAATTGCAAAACCTTACGGTTTCTTTAGAAGATAAAATTATTTTTTCGGCTATTAAAGGAATTGTTCCTGAAACGAGTTTGATTGTTGGAGAACATTTTCATCATACGTATGATATTCCATATTACAATATTGGGGTAATCACAGGGCCTTGTCATGCCGAAGAAGTAGCCTTAGAGCGTTTGTCCTATTTGACAATAGCTTGTGGTGATGCTGAAAAAGCCAAAATGGTAGCTAAAAATCTTTCAAGCAATTATATCAAAACAAAAATCACTGACGATATCATAGGAACAGAATACGCTGCGATGTTAAAAAACATTTATGCTATTGCTGCCGGTATTGCACACGGATTGGGTTATGGTGATAATTTCCAGTCGGTGATGATGAGTAATGGGATTCGCGAAATGAAAAAATTCATTCGAAAAGTCCATAAAATGAAACGTAATATTAACGATTCGGCTTATTTAGGTGATTTATTGGTAACAGGCTATTCTGTTTTTTCTAGAAACAGAATGTTCGGAAACATGATTGGAAAAGGATACACCGTAAAAAGTGCGATGATGGAAATGAGTATGGTGGCAGAAGGCTATTATGCTACAAAAAGCGCCTATAAACTCAATCAAGGATATGGAGCCAAAACGCCAATTATTGATGCCGTTTATGCTGTTTTATACGAAAATAAAAATGCTAAAAAGATTTTCAAAGAGTTAACGGATAAATTGGATTAACGTTATAATTCTTATTACTAAAAAAAGCGCTCTTTTTCAAATTTGAAAAAGAGCACTTTTTTTATGTTAGACAACTATTTTTTTATCTCACAATAACCCCATCTACAAACAAAATAGGCACTTCTTCAACGGTATTTTCATGGATAGAATTGGCTTTAAAGATGAATTTCTTATCGTATAAGGTGTTTCCGATGAAATACGTTACCATAAACTCATTATTGAGTGCTAGGACGCTTTTTTCGACCATTTCGACCTTGATTACAGATACAGCAGGTATTTGAATAAAGGCGTGTCTTAAAAGCGATGTTTTCTTCATTTCGCCATCGATAGTACCAAAAGCTTTGGAAACCACCATTACGCTATCAATATCAAAGTCACTATCGTTCACTAGATAGATATACCAAACTTTTTCCATAAAGTCGTCACTCCATTCTTGGACTGCGGCTAGGAATACATTTTCTACTTCGGGGATGGTGATGTCAGCTTTCATTTGATTTTTGATTGTAGAGTAACGATTTTTGATTGCAGATTTTATCAGTGGAATTCAAAAACCACTTTTTTGCAAATAAATATGATTTAGATACGGAATGCCTAGCCCAGATGGAAGGGAAAATCCTTTTTTGGCTATTTTTCTTAGCCAAAAAAGATTGGAATGATAGCTGGAAATAGCTCCTTATTTATTTTTGAATAATGATTAACGATTTTTGAATTTTGATTTGGAACATCTGCAATCAAAAATCGTTAATCAAAAATCTTAAATTAGATGCTCGCTTTAAATTGCTCTAAGAAACGCACATCGTTTTCGTAAAACATACGTATATCACCAATTTGGTACAACAACATCGCGATACGTTCTACACCCATTCCAAAGGCAAATCCGTTGTATTCATCAGGATTGATACCGCAGTTTTTAAGGACATTAGGATCAACCATTCCGCAACCACCTATTTCTAACCAACCGGTTCCTTTAGTGATACGGTAATCTGTTTCGGTTTTCAAGCCCCAGTAAATGTCGATTTCGGCACTTGGTTCTGTAAACGGGAAATACGAAGGGCGAAGGCGAATTTTGGATTTCCCAAACATCTCTTTCGTAAAATATAATAGGGTTTGCTTCAGATCAGCAAATGAAACATCTTTGTCAATATACAAACCTTCCACTTGGTGAAAAATACAGTGTGAACGTGCTGATACCGCTTCGTTACGGAAAACCCTTCCTGGCGAAATGGTACGAATAGGTGGCTTGTTGTTTTCCATATAACGCACCTGAACGGATGAGGTGTGGGTACGCAACAAAATATCAGGATTCGTCTGGATAAAAAAAGTATCCTGCATATCACGTGCCGGATGGTATTCAGGCAAGTTTAAGGCAGTAAAGTTATGCCAATCATCTTCAATTTCTGGACCTTCAGAAACATTGAATCCTACGGTCGAGAAAATATCGATAATTTGGTTTTTTACAATCGAAATAGGATGACGAGAACCAATGATTACAGGCTCAGCTGAACGTGTCAAATCGCCGTAAATTCCTTTTGCTTCCACTTTGCTTTCAAGAGATTCTTGGATGCTTTTTACCTTTTCTTCAGCTGTCGTTTTTAGCAAGTTAATCACTTGTCCAAATTCTTTTTTCTGATCGTTTGGTACATTTTTAAATTCCGCAAAAAGGTCTTTCAAAAGGCCTTTACTTCCTAAAAATTTAATACGAAAACTTTCTAAATCGGCTGTATTTTGTGTTGAAAAAGCGTCTGCTTCGCCAATATATTCTTTTATCTTGTCTATCATTTCCATTCCGTAATTGAGTCTGCAAATTTATGAAAAAGTTATTGTTTTTTTATGGGTTAGGTGTTATTTGTTAGGAGTTAAGAGTTATTAGTTATGAGTTAAGCGTTGTTTTTGAATTCGATGAAACTAAAATTGAATTTAAAACGCTTCTTTTTTAACGTCTAACCCCTAACAAATAACCCTTAACTTTTAACCTTAAGAAATAACCTCACGCTCTATAAAATAATTCACAATCGCCTCTTTCATCAATACCGATTGTTCTCCTGCTTTCAATGGTGGCAATTCTTCTTTTACTTTGTAATGAGGCCAACCTTCTTCATCAAAAAACTCAAATTCGTAGTATCCATAAGGCTCTAGCAATCGGCAAATAGCAATGTGCATCAAGTTCAATTTTTCGTCTTTCTTGAATTCACGGTGCAATTTCCCCAGTTCCTGAACGCCAATTAAGTAAATTATAGCATCTAAATCCAAATCTTCCCCTTGTGAAAATTGGTCCGAAAGTATCGTAACAAGCTGTTCCCAGCGTTCTTTAAGTTGTGTGTCTCTTGACATTTTTGTGATTTATGATTTATGATTTATGATTTGTTAATTCATTATGTCATAAAATTATTTTGGCAAAGATAAGAACTAAACCAGCATTCGTTTGCTATTCCAATGGTTATTTTCTGGGCGTGCCACCTCCAAACAAAGGGGCTTATTTGCTTTGTGGTGATACAGCCCCTTTGTCTAGAGGTGTCGGGCTTTCCGCGCTACTTCGGTAGCTTGCTACAATCCCTCACGCAGAAGTTCATTTTAACATTCCTCTTTTTGATTCTTAGTTATTTTAGGTTTTTACCAGACTCTATATTTTCAATATTTCGGTTATTATTCCTGTTTTAAAGGATAGGAATTGTGTTTTCAAGAAATGATTTCCTGAGTCTATTAACAGGATTACAAAGATGCTCTTGATAAGTAGTCATTCCTTAAAAAAAACTATTTTCAATTTGAGTAAAAATAAGTAATTATTTCTACTCAAATTACGGTATGAAGACAAAAAAACGATGAAATTAAATAAGATTAATTTAGTGTATTGTATTAAAAATCAAAACAATAATAGTTTACCTGATGATATTTTTCTTAAGCAGGTACGCTGCTTATAAAAAATGTTCTAATAGCTGATTAACGATTTTAAAATTTTTACTTCCTAATCAAAATCATCACCCTTCATTCAGCAATCAATTGTAATTTAGATTTTACAAATCCAAGAGAACCTCCCTAAAACGTTCGGCATATTCTTTAATGACATTTTTATCAAAATAAGGTTCTTGCTCAATTCGTCCTAGGAACCTAGCACCGGTTTTGTTCAAAATAACCGATTCAGAAGCTATATTTTCATCACCGCTAAAAATAATTCCAGCAATGTTTATCTTTCTGTTTTGCAAAGCCTCAATGGTTAACAATGTATGATTAATACTTCCTAAATAATGCCTAGAAACCACCACCACTTTGTAATCAGGTTGAATCAAATCAATAATAGTATCAGTATCATTCAAAGGAACAAAAATCCCTCCCGCGCCTTCAATAACAAGGTATTCATTAGTAGTTTCAGGAATATTAATTTGACTTAATTCAATCGTAATCCCATCTAATTTTGCTGCCAAATGGGGACTTGCAGCGGTATTCAAAGCATAACTATTATCATAAAAAAAAGATTTTTCATTGGACACATACGCACGAACTTTATGCGTGTCTGAATTTTCTAAATCTCCTGCCTGAATGGGTTTCCAGTAATCCGCTTCTAGAGCTTCAGTAATCATAGCCGAGGCAATAGTTTTGCCTACATCAGTAGATATTCCTGTTATAAATAATTTCATATGTTGCGTTTGAATGACAAAGGTCGAAAAGTTTTTAGCTAACATCAACAATGTTTTGCTTTTTAAACTTAGTACCATTTAGCCTTAGGATTTATTATAATAATTTTTTCTTTTTATTATTTTTCGACTTAGTTATAAAAAATAGTTGTTACACCTTTTCAAGTTCTTTCATTTTATCATAAATCATAAAACTTTCGTACCCTCTCCTTAAAAAATAGTCGCAGAATTTTTTCCTTTTTTTCATCAAATTAGTTTCACTGATGGAATCCCAATGCTTATTAGCGAAGTGGTTAAAATTCTCCTCATATTCTTCGGGAGTGATTTCCTTTAACGCCATTGTAATCAGTCTTTGATTTATCTTTCTAAGTTTTAATTCATTGGTAATCCTTACTTTACCCCAATGCTTAATACGGTGTTTTCCCCGAGCAAAACTACACGCAAAACGCTCTTCGTTAAGAAAATTATCAGCGATTAACTGAACAATAATTTGGTCTATTTCATGTGAATCCATTTTCATTTCCCATAATTTGGAAACTACTTCTTGATGACAACGATCCTGGTACGCACAATAATGTTCGATTTTCTGGAGGGCTTCTTTAATAGTAAAAATCTCTTTCATAATAGGTCCGAAATTAAACATTTAAAATGAATGATAGAATTGCAATAAAAAATTACCATCAAATCTGTATAAAAAAACAGAAAATCATGCTGGTGAATTACATCTTTTTGATTTAAAAACAACTTCTAAAAAATAAATAAATCCAAACTTTAATTTTTTACGTATATCAATGAATAACAAAGTAATACCCCTCTAAAAACGAAAATATTTTTTTTGAAATTTAAAATTAAAAACAACCAAATTTAAACTGTTAATAAGTGCATTTCAACGATAAAAAGAACCACTCAACGACTTTACTTTATTTAATGGTCATATAGGTGTTATTTTCGCTCATGAAATGGCGTTCTTTTTACCCCAAAAGTCAAGCTGTTAAATGATTTGCCACGAATCAAAAAAATAAATCTATGAACAAATTTTACACTAAGAATACTGTCCCGACAGTTACCAAAATACAATCTCTATTTATTTTTATTTGTTTGATGCTAGTTAGTACTAGTTTTGGACAGACAACTCTTTTTCAATTCAATTTTGAAAACACAACAAATCCAAATATCGACAATGTAAATGGAACGCCTAGCTTTTCATCAAGTGGAGTTACTGGAACAGGATTTGAAACAAATACACCTTGTCAAGGTGCAAGAATGTATCATGGGAAAAATTGGGACACAGGAGAATATTTTCGATTCGAAGCAAATACTACTGGGTATGGAAACATGAGTTTTTCATTTTGTAATAGAACAAGCAGTACAAGCATAGGGAATTTCATTGTTAGAGTAAGTAGTAATTCAGGTAGTACTTGGGACACAGTATTAACATCCTTTACACCAACCACTTCTAACACCACTCTCTATACTGCTACTTTTCCTATATCTACAAATAACACATCTTCAGTTTGGATAGATATCTATAAAACTGACAATCCGAATAATGGTATAGAATATTATATTGATAGTGCAACATTAACGGGTTACTCAATTCCTATTATTACAAGTTTTACAGGATCGCCATCTTGTTCTAATGCGGGAACTTCAGTAGTTATTAATGGAACTAATTTTAGTGGAGCTACAGCAGTTAAATTTAATGGAGTTAATGCTAGTAGTTTTACAGTAAACAGTAGCACAAAAATCACAGCAATTCTACCACCAAGCGCAACAACAGGTGCTATTTCGATAACGTCACCTAATGGAACAGCTAACAGTTCCACTGATTTTATAATCAACTCAGCACCCAACCCTATAGCTACCGCTAGTCCAACTACAATAATTAGTGGAGGAAATACAACTTTATCAGTATCAACTACACCTACAGTTCAAAATACCATTTTACTAAGTGATGATTTCAATTCAGGAACAAATTGGAAAAAAATAAATAATTCTACTGGAGGAAATCCTGTTAATGCCGTTTGGACTATACAACCTGATGGGTATTATTATAAGTATGGATCTTATACCGGAAATACTTTTCACTCAAACGATAATAGCTCTTTTTATATATCTAATAGTGCAGATCAAGGGAACGGGAATACAAATACCATTTTACGATCACCATCAATTAGTACTATGGGATACACTTCTCTTTCATTGGATTTTTATCAATTTATTAGAGAATTTGATAATACTAATTTTTCATATGTTGAAGTTTCTACTGATGATTTGAATTGGAATACTTTAGCAACTTACGATACAAATGGAGGAGATGAAGGGGCAGATAATAATTTTGCTCATAAAGTAATTAATTTGAATGCTTATATCAATAAACCAATACTTTACATCCGTTTTAGATACGTTGCTCAATTTGACTGGTTTTGGGCTATTGACAATGTAACAATTTCAGGAAATAAAACAATTGATTATACGTATAATTGGACAGCTTCACCCTCAGGAACAGCAGGGCTACCATCTGGATCAGGGACACCCTCTACATCAAACAATAGTATTGTTGCTAATCCTACTGCCAATACTGCATATACAGTAACAGCTACCAATCCTGATACGGGTTGTACAGAAACTTCGATCGTAAATGTATCCGTTTGTCCTTCTTCTGCGGGTACTTTATCTGGAAATCAATATTTGTGTACTTATGGATTACTTTCAGATACTTATACGTCAACAATATCAGGTGGAACATGGTCTAGTAGCAATACAGGAGTCGCTACTGTAAACTCAACTACTGGGTTAGTTACAGCAATGGGAGCAGGTACTGCTACGATAACTTACACCCTCAGTAATTCTGGTTGTACCACTAGAACAGCTACAAGAACTGTTTATGTTGCTAACGGACCAGGAGGAGGAGTGACTAGTATTACTGGTTCAAATTCTCAATGTCAGGGCACTACCGCCAATTACTCAATCATCTCAAACAATGCCAATTATAATCATACATGGAGTTATTCGGGTTCTGGAGTAACTTTTGTTGTAAGTGCTGATGGGCGTTCAGCAACAGCAACCTATGATGCAAATGCCACGTCTGGAAATGTAACAGTACATTCTACTAATGCCTGTGGATCAAATTATGGCAATAATCTATATGTAACTGTTGCTCCTTCAAGTAATGGAGGAACAATACCTTCATCAGCAAGTGGTTGTGCTAATACCTATATTACTTACCTTAATTTAACAGGTAATATTGGAAACCCTATCCGTTGGGAATCTTCAAACGATAATTTTGTAAGCAATGTCGTTTCTATTTCGAATACTAATAATGGTTATAATGTAAGTGGTTTAACTCAAACAACTTATTATAGAGCTGTTGTACAAAACGCTCCTTGCACAAATATTGGATATTCAAATATTTGCACAGTTACCATAATTAACAATACTGTAAGTACAGCTTCATCCTCACCTAATGTATGTTCTAATACTGCTATACCAAATATAACCCATACTACTACTGGCGCAACAGGAATTGGTACAGCAACAGGGCTTCCTGCGGGAGTAACTGCTAATTTTTCTTCTAATACGATTACGATTAGTGGAACACCGACGGCTTTTGGAACTTTCAACTATAGTATTCCTTTAACTGGGGGTTGTGGAACAGTTAATGCGACGGGAACAATAATAGTGAAATCAAATTCAACTATTGTATTAACAAGTGGTACTCAAAACCCAACTGTTTGCGCTGGATCAGCAATTACAAATACTGTTTATACATTTGGAGGTAGTGCTACTGGGGCAACAGTTAGCGGATTGCCATCGGGATTGTCTTCTACGGTGAGTGGAAATAAGATAACAATTAGTGGTACTCCTACAACTAGTGGTACTTATACAATTTCAACAACAGGTCATACATCGCCTTGTAATACTGCAACAATAAGCGGAACCGTTACTAGGAATCTTGCATCAACTATTGTATTAACAAGTGGTACTCAAAACCCAACTGTTTGCGCTGGATCAGCAATTACAAATACTGTTTATACATTTGGAGGTAGTGCTACTGGGGCAACAGTTAGTGGATTGCCTTTGGGATTGTCTTCTACCGTGAGTGGAAGTACGATAACAATTAGTGGTACTCCTACAACTAATGGTACTTATACAATTTCAACTACAGGTCATATATCACCTTGTAGTGCTGCAACAATAAGCGGAACCGTTACTAGGAATCTTGCATCAACTATTGTATTAACAAGTGGTACTCAAAACCCAACTGTTTGCGCTGGATCTGCAATTACAAATACTGTTTATACATTTGGAGGTAGTGCTACTGGGGCAACAGTTAGTGGATTGCCATCGGGATTGTCTTCTACCGTGAGTGGAAGTACGATAACAATTAGTGGTACTCCTACAACTAGTGGTACTTATACAATTTCAACTACAGGTCATACATCGCCTTGTTCAGCGATCTCTTTAGGCGGAACAATAACGGTAAGTCCTGTTCCTACAATTCCAACAGTAGTTTCAATAACTCAACCTGATTGTAAAACGCCTACAGGTAGTGTTACATTAAGTGGATTGCCTTCAGGAAACTGGACGGTTAATCCTGGAGGAATAACAGGAAGCACCACTACAGCAACAATCACAGGTTTAGCAGTTGGAACACATAACCTTACTGTGACAAACAGTAACAACTGCCCCTCTCCTGCTACAGCAGATATTGTTATTAATCCAGTTGTAACCAATACATGGACTACATCTTGGTCTAATGGGACACCTACCAGCGCACAAGCTATTGTATTTAATGGGGACTATAGTTCAACAGGAAATATAGATATTGAAGGTTGCTCCTGTATCGTGAATGCAGGTAAAAATGTTGTTTTCAATTCAGGGCATACTTTAAAAATAACAAATGGCATTACTGTTTCAGGATCATTAACCTTTGAAAATGGTGCTAGTTTAGTACAAATAAGTAATACTGCAACTAATTCAGGAAACATAATCTACAAAAGAAATACCACTTCAATATTGAATACAGATTATGTTTATTGGTCGTCACCCGTTACTGGAGCAAATCTAGGAGCAATACAAACAGGAACAATCTATTCTTCATTTAATGCTAGTTCAAATAAATGGGTAAAAGCTTCCGCTGGCACTGGTATGAATAGCGGTATTGGATACATTGTAAGAGGAGCGGGAACAAGTCCTGTATCAGGCACGCCGTTTATAAAAACAGCTACTTTTATAGGAACTCCAAACAATGGTATAATCCCCGTTTCTATTGTAGGAGGTGATGCTTCTAATCTAATAGGGAATCCTTATCCTTCGGCTGTAAATGCAGATGCTTTTCTGTATGCAAATAGTAGCGTTCTTGAAGGAACTTTGTATTTTTGGACACACAGTACAGCGATACAACTAGCAGCTAATATAACAAATGGTTCTCAAGGAACTGGTAAATACGCTTATACTTCGGATGATTATGCCACTTATAATTTCACTGGTGGTACTATTGGTGTGGGACAATTAATCGCAGCAGGTCAAGGCTTTTTTGCTCAAGGTGGATCAGGAGGAACTGCTACATTTGATAATAGTATGCGATTAAATCCTAGTGGTGGTATACTTGATAACTCTCAGTTTTCAAAACCTACATCTGGGTCTAAAACTGCTAAAACAAGTACAACTATCAACCTTGAAAAAAATAGAATATGGTTGAATCTAACCAATACTGAAGGTGCATTCAAACAAATGTTAATAGGATATATCACTGGAGCTACCAATAAATATGACAGGGGTTATGATGGCGCAAGCTTCGATGGGAACAGTTTTGTTGATTTTTATAGTATAAATGAAAACACACCATTAACTATTCAAGGTCGAGCGTTACCTTTTGAAAAAACAGATATTATCCCATTAGGATATACTTCAACTATAAATGGAGATTTTACTATTGCTATTGATAAAACAGATGGATTCTTAGCCAATCAAGAAGTGTTCTTAGAAGATAAATCTACGGGTATTTTTACTAATTTAAAAAAGGGATCTTATACCTTTGCTACTCAAAAAGGAATCTACAATGATCGTTTTGTTATAAGTTATGTTGCCAAAACTTCTTTAGATAATGATAATTTTGTAACTAATGAAAATAGTCTTGTGGTCTTTCATAAAGACAATAAAATCACTGTACAATCTTCAGATAAGTCAATAAGTAAAGTACAGTTATATGATGTTTCTGGAAAATTAATCCTTGAGAAATCTAAAATAAATACTAATGAAGCGATACTCTCTTATTTACATTCGGTTGAGCAAGTTTTAATTGTCAAAGTGACTTTTGAAAACGGACACGTTATTAGTAAAAAAATCATCTACTAAGATCCAAAATTAATATATTTCAAATCCTGTCTTTTTAAGACAGGATTTTTTGTTTACACTATAATAATAGGATCTACCTACCTTTGTCCTATTTATTATTCCAGCTATTAGAGCTGTTATTTTACAATGTTTCTCAATATATATTCTCTAGCATGAAGGCTTTTAAGAAGTCTTATTTCGGTACATTTCATAAAAAACACACTGGAATTAGCGGTTTGACAATAATACACCCAATGGATTAAACAAAGCGCCCACCCTTGTGAATCAGTAGTTTGAAAATCACCAAAAGTGGGTATTGTAAGAATTGTCATTAACCTATACTTTTAGCAGAATAACCCATAAGCTAAAGGTGAATGAAGTCAATACCATTAATTATATT
>NZ_JBAWDL010000047.1:0-3360 GCF_049590715.1 Flavobacterium sp. | reverse complement strand
CTCGCAAGATTATTAGAATCCTACTTTACTATCTATCTTCATCACACTTAACAAGATCAAGAAAAACTGTTATAATAAAAAAATCCTCCCTGAAAAACAGAGAGGATTTTGTCGGGGTGGCAGGATTCGAACCTGCGGCCTCCTGCTCCCAAAGCAGGCGCGATAACCGGGCTACGCTACACCCCGTAACGCGGGTGCAAATATACAACTTTTTCGCATTCAAACAAACTTTTTCCACAAAAGCTTTAGTTTTTTATTTTAAGACCTGTTACAGTCTTATATATGATAGGGTATAAAATTAAAACGTCTTTAAAAATTTAAGTCAAAAGGTACTGAATCAAGCATTAACAAATGTTAACAAATTAGATTTTTAGAAACCATAAATAATTGTATTTTTACCATTCAAAATTTACACTAAATAAATGGGCAAAATCATTGCGATTGCTAATCAAAAAGGAGGGGTTGGAAAAACTACTACATCAGTAAATCTGGCAGCTTCCCTAGGCGTTTTAGAAAAAAAAGTTTTATTAATTGATGCTGACCCTCAAGCGAATGCTAGTTCTGGGGTAGGAATTGATGTAGAAAGTGTAGAAATTGGTACCTACCAAATTCTAGAACACAGTCACACACCATCCGAAGCCATAATTAGCTGTACAGCTCCTAACGTTGATGTTATTCCTGCACACATTGACCTTGTTGCCATCGAAATCGAATTGGTAGACAAAGAAAACAGAGAATATATGCTTAAAAAGGCACTGGAAAGTATAAAAGACGACTATGATTATATCATTATTGACTGCGCACCTTCTCTTGGACTTTTAACATTAAATGCATTAACTGCAGCTGATTCTGTCATTATACCTATTCAATGCGAGTATTTTGCACTAGAAGGACTAGGTAAATTATTGAATACTATTAAGAGTATTCAAAAAATACATAATCCAGATTTAGATATTGAAGGTTTATTACTTACTATGTATGATTCTCGATTAAGATTATCCAATCAAGTGGTAGAGGAAGTACAAAAACACTTTAACGATATGGTTTTTGATACAATCATACAACGAAATGTTAAGTTGAGTGAAGCACCAAGTTTTGGAGAAAGTATTATTAACTATGACGCAACAAGCAAAGGTGCTATTAATTACCTACACCTTGCTGAAGAAGTAATTAAAAAAAATAGCAACTAAATTTTATGGCTAAAGCAATAAAAAAACAAGCCTTAGGAAGAGGCTTATCTGCCCTACTTAAAGATCCAGAAAACGATATTAAATCGGCAAATGATAAAAATGCAGACAAAGTCGTTGGAAATATCATTGAGTTAGAAATTGATGCTATTGAAATAAATCCATTTCAACCTCGAAGCAATTTTAACGAAGAAGCTTTAAAAGAACTTGCTGTATCTATTAAAGAATTAGGGGTTATTCAACCGATCACTGTTCGTAAATTAGAATTTAATAAATACCAATTAATCTCTGGAGAAAGACGTCTTCGTGCCTCTACTCTTGTGGGACTAACTTCTATTCCTGCCTACATCCGTATTGCTGATGATAATGAATCATTAGTAATGGCATTAGTAGAAAACATTCAACGTCACGATTTAGACCCTATTGAGATTGCACTTTCGTACCAACGTTTGATTGATGAAATCCAATTGACTCAAGAACAAATGAGTGACCGAGTAGGAAAAAAACGTTCAACTATTGCTAATTATTTAAGACTTTTAAAACTAGATCCAATCATTCAAACAGGAATTAGAGATGGTTTTATTAGTATGGGACATGGTCGTGCCATTATCAATATTGAAGACTTAGATATCCAAACAGATATATATCAAAAAATTGTTAGCCAAAATCTTTCTGTACGTGATACGGAGGCTTTGGTAAAAAATTACCATGAAAGTTTAAAACCGAAACCTGCGACTAAACCAAAAACTTCATCATTCGAAATAAATGAAGACCAAAAAAGAGCTTTTACTAACTATTTTGGAAATCTTGTTGACGTTAAAGTAACAGGTAATGGAAAAGGAAAAATCACAATTCCTTTCAAATCAGAAGAGGATTTTAATCGAATTATCGAATTAATTAACGGATAGTGAATAAACTAATCTCCATATTTTTACTCTTTTTCATATTGGGAAATTCATTTGTTTATTCACAAATGAAAACCGATACGCTTATTACTACCAAAAGACAACTAAAATCGAATAACATTGACCCTCTTACTCCTGCCAAAGCTGCATTTTACTCGGCTATTTTACCGGGACTAGGACAAGCATATAACAAAAAATACTGGAAAATCCCTTTGGTTTATGCCGCTATTGGAACGAGTCTTTATTTTTATCTTGACAGTCAAGATAAATACAATTCCTTTCGAGATGCCTATAAACGAAGATTAGAAGGATTTACAGATGATAAATACAGTTACCTCGACGATACTAGATTGATTAGCGCACAAAAATTCTATCAACGCAATAGAGATCTATCATCATTATTTGTTGTTGGTTTTTATATTCTAAATATTATTGACGCAAATGTAGATGCTGCTTTAATACAATTTAATGTTGATGAAAATTTATCTTTAAAACCAACATTGTACCAAAATGAGTTGGATGCCAAAACTAATTTGGGACTCACCATTAATTATAGCTTTTAAAAAACACTATAAAATATAAACCACTTATATTTTTAATTTATAAAAAATTACAGATGAAAATTGCACTATTAGGATACGGAAAAATGGGTCAAGTAATTGAACGTATTGCACTGGAAAGAGGTCACGAAATTGTTTTGAAAAAAGACGAATTCAATACGTATGAAGGACTTTCAACTGCTGATGTCGCTATTGATTTTAGTGTCCCTATGGCTGCCGTTAGTAACATCTCTAGTTGCTTTCATGCTAATGTCCCTGTTGTTTCAGGAACTACAGGATGGCTAGACCGTTATGACGAAATGATAGCACTTTGTAAAGAAAAAAACGGTGGATTTATCTCTAGCTCTAATTTCAGCTTAGGCGTAAACTTGTTTTTTGGCCTAAACGAATATTTAGCTAAAATGATGGCTAATATTGATGGCTACAAAGTAACTATGGAAGAAATTCACCACATTCATAAACTGGATGCTCCAAGTGGAACAGCCATATCATTAGCTCAAGGAGTGATCGAAAATAGCAAGTACAACAATTGGGCGCTTGAAAACGCAACAGAAAGCGATATTCTTATTGATGCTGTACGCACTGGTGAAGTACCAGGAACACACACAGTAACTTACGATTCAGGAATTGACAGTATCGAAATCAAACATACCGCTCACAATCGTGAAGGATTTGCTCTTGGAGCAGTTGTTGCTGCCGAGTGGTTAG
>NZ_JBAWDL010000046.1:0-1889 GCF_049590715.1 Flavobacterium sp. | reverse complement strand
TAATAATATTAGCGCAATAAAAGCGCACAATCAGCTTGCTGAAATTTTTGAGTTGATGAGTTTGCCACAAAATATAATATCTGATATTAAGGATCAATTCAAAAAGTTGTGGGGAAATATTAAATTTCGATATTTGTATTTTAAATTAAATACAAATGCAAGATTCCTTTGTTGAACTTCTCAAGCTATTGTTACCAGAAATTATCGTTGATTATTTTGAACTTACTTCTTATAAAAAGGGTGAAGAAATTCTTCATCTATATTTAAAGGAGATTAATTCGATACCAAAAGAGTACCGTGAAAACAAATTAAGTTCGAAAGGATTCTTCAATGAGATAACGGTTCAAGATTTTCCAATTCGTGGACATCAAGTGTACCTGCACATTACTCGCAGAAGATGGCTTAACGAGGATACTGGACAAGTTGTATTTAGAGATTGGAATTTAGTAGCAGACGGAACTCGGGTAACACAGGAGTTTGCGTCTTTTTTAAAAGAAATCAGTCGATTCAAAGCCTAATGATTGTAATGCAATCGCCTCTTTCTATGGTGTCAAAGGTAAAAACTTACTATATCAATACAAAGATTTTTTAAGTGATTTTAAAATCTGGAATCAAAAACCTCATGCAAAACAATGGTTATTATTTCCTGAAAACATTGGAAAGAAGTTATCTATTGACGAAACCTCCCTTTCTAATGGCGAACTCTACACCGTCCTAACAAACAAAGCTGCTAAAGGAAGAAAAGGCACCATAGTAGCAATGGTTGCTGGAACAAAAGCAGAAACAGTAATTGCAATTATTGAAAAGATACCACTCAAACAACGTAACCTAGTTAATGAGATAACACTTGACATGGCTGGTAATATGGGGTTAATAGCAAAAAGAGGTTTCCCTAAAGCAACGCAAGTGACCGACCGGTTTCATGTTCAAAAACTTGCATCAGAAGCTTTGCAAGAAATCAGAATTAAACACAGATGGGAAGCTATAGACCATGAAAATGAAGCAATAGAAAAGGCTAAGAAAAACAAGAAAAGGTTTGAGCCTGAACTATTAACTAATGGTGATACTGTAAAGCAACTACTTGCTAGAAGCCGCTATTTTTTATACAAGAATAAATCCAAATGGACAGATAATCAATTACAACGAGCAAACTTATTGTTTGAATTATATCCCGATATCAAAGAGGCTTACAATCTTTCTCAAGGATTACGAAATATCTTTGAAAACACAACTGATAAAATAATTGCTTTTGCTAGACTGGCCAAATGGCATGAAAAAGTAAATCAATCAGGATTTAAATCTTTCAACACAATATCACGAACCATAATCAATCATTATCAAAACATATTAAACTACTTTGATAACAGGAGCACTAATGCATCAGCAGAATCTTTCAATGCTAAAATAAAAGCTTTTAGAAGTCAATTTAGAGGCGTTAGAAACATTGAGTTTTTCCTTTTTAGACTAACTAATATTTATGCTTAATTTTTGTCTCTCCACAGGTTTTAGGATTGATCCATGAAGCATTTATCGATGGAAATCTAATCACCTCTCCAGCATGGCCAGGACATCCTAGCTTAATTAGAGAGTTTATAAAAGTAATGGGAGCTACAATCAACATTTAACGATATAATTTAGCACTGATTTGAAATGAGCTCCTTTGAAAGTTGACATGAGGTGCTCTATAATTTCTCATTACAAAAATAAAAATTTTTGGATCACAGTTGAGAGGAGTTAATAATATTAACTTTATATTATTGAAGCTAACAATCTTCTTTGAATAATCCTCAAGTTTTAAACTTGGTTCTTAAAAACTTCAATATTCTTATTTATACGATAAAAGTTAATTAGCAATCAATATAAAAGTACTTTAATAATCGAAGCACGAA
>NZ_JBAWDL010000045.1:0-1560 GCF_049590715.1 Flavobacterium sp. | reverse complement strand
GTTTTCATAATATTAAATATTTAGAGTATTGTTTGGTTGGAAGATTGTCCGTAATTCTATATTGTTATGTGATTATTAGTTAATTATTTCTCCTTTATTATTTTCTAATTTTTCTCGAAATTTTTTGATATCCTCAGGGGACTGCTTTACCCATTCGGTGACTTCACCAACGATTTTTAAAGGAGATTCTGAGCGGTAGGAACGTGAAGGATTACCAGGGAATTTTTTGTCGGTCAAATTTGGGTCATTTTCATAAATTCCAGTAGGTTCAACAATATAAACTCTTTCATTTCCATCGCCTTTGGCTAAGGCCGCTGCAAGTCCAGCTCCATTCACCAAAGCAGTAAAATATATATGATTCATTTGTAGTTCGGATTTGTAATTGGATTTCCCGCCTGCCACTAATAAATCGTCAATTTGTAAATCTGCTCTTGTGCCATGATAAAACGGTCCTTTGTCAGAAGGGTTATTTTGATGTGAAATCGCTAAATTGAAATTCTCAGTTGCTTTGTTTTCATTTTTTAATGCTTTGTGACATTGGGCAATAGTATAATAAAGAAAAGCTAAGGCACTCTTTACAGCATCATTGTTTTCTTTCAGAGCAAATTCTAAAGCGGTTTCTAACCAGTTTAATTTATCAGAAATAGTTTTCTGCTGTCGGGCAATATAATGTGCTGCCAGAAATTTTTCAAAATCATTGGTGGCTACTTCCCAAGCTTGAAGAAATAGTTGTTCGGCTTCTGCTATTTTGCCTTTTTCTTCCATATCCATTCCTTGAATGCAAAGTTGAACCACATTATTAAAAGGGGAGAATTCCATATTTTTATAGTTACTTTAATTTACTCGTTTTGATTTCTTGAATAATTTCAAGAGTAATCACTACTAATTTATCTTCAATTTGTTTTGAAAGTTTATTCAAATCGTTGAAGTCAGGGTTAGCGATTAACACCGTTTCCAAAATGGAATATTGAGGTCGGCTTGTTCTGTTGTTATTCCAATGGGTTAATTTAAAATATTCCCAATATTTTTCTTGAATAGGAATGGTTTGCCCTAATAACCAAACTTCAAATTGCATTTTTGAATGGTTTAGTACGAGTCCCATTTTTAGTTTTCGTTCTTTTAAAACATCATTGGTATAATAAAAATAGGTATAATCCATATAGCCTTGAAATAGGCTTCCAAAGGAATAACTTTCCGATAAGTTTTTGGATAAGTAGGTTCCTAATTTGGTTACATACTTGACTAGACTAACATATGCTTCTTGAATGTCGCCTTTTTCAAGTTGTTCTTTGTATATAGTAACATAATGGTTTAGGTCTTTCATTTCTTTCATTTTCTGATTGGTAAAATTTTACTTTTTTATAAGCTCATAATAAAGTATTATTGCACCTGAACCGAAGTTTTTTGATTTTATAAGCTTGAAAATTTTCCTGTCATTTATTTTGTCAAACAATGGTAAACCTTTTCCTTCTAACATTGGATAAATGCAAATCTGAAACTCATCAATTAAATTAAGATTCATTAACTGAATAATTAAACTTCGACTGCCAACTAATATAT
>NZ_JBAWDL010000044.1:0-11772 GCF_049590715.1 Flavobacterium sp. | reverse complement strand
TTCCAATATGGAGCACCACCACACGGAGGAATCGCTTGGGGAATTGACCGTTTGATGATGATTTTGGAGAAAAAAGCATCTATTAGAGAGGTAATGGCTTTCCCGAAAACAGGATCAAGTGAAGATTTATTATTTGGAGCGCCATCACTTTTATCAGATAGAAAAGTTGAAGAAATGAATGTGAAGATTATAAGAAAGTAGATTTCTTGATTTCTATAAATAAATTAAAAGCGGATTCGTATCGAAAGATAAGAATCCGCTTTTTGTTATTTCACCTTTAAGAAATTAAGGATAATTAAGGTTTAACTTTACTTAATATCTTAATGGTAATTTTATTTTTTTATTTAATTAAAAATCGTCTTATGATCTCGCTTTACTAAGCCCTCTATCATAAAGCACAATACTCCCTGCAACCGATACGTTCAAGCTATAATGTGATTTGAATTTTACTAAAAAATGACATTTTTCAATGGCTGCTTTTGAAAGTCCGTTGTCTTCTGCACCAAGTAAGTAAACGCAACGTCGTGGATGTTCAAAGGTTTCCAAGTCGGTGGCTCTTTCATCTAGCTCGACACCAACTAAACGAGCTCCTTTAGGTAAATTTTTGAAAAAATCTTCAAAAGTCTCATAGTGAAAATAAGGAATTGCATTTACAGCATTATGAGTGTCGCAAGCTTGTTTGGCATATCGATTTCCAATAGTAAAAATAAAGCTAGCACCAAGATTTTGAGCAGATCGCCATAGAACACCTAGATTCTCGGGAGTTTTACCGTTTAAGATACCTATACCGAAATATTCGTTTATAAAATTATCATTCATGCCGCAAAAGTACAAACTGTTGGTAGTATTTTCAAGTTTTTGATTTTTTTAAGAAAATTTATTTTTACAATTGAATGAAATTAGAATATGGATCCATTCTATGTATATAATTTCATGCTTGTTGGTTTTCTAATGGCGTTACTTTTTAATTATTAGATCTATTTTTGGAGCTATTTCCAGCTATCATTCCAATCTTTTTTATCTTGCGAAAAAACAAGATAAAAAAGGATTTTCCCTTCTATCTGGGCTATGATCGCCATTTTCAAAATAATGTTTGTACTAAAGATCAAACCATTCCGTAAATTTTTAAAAACAACTATTCTATAAAAGAACAACATCTTAGAGAGGCTTTACCACACTGATAAGTCCTGCAAAATCAAAAGGATTTTATTTTTTATTGTTCAACTTTGTAGATAAAGAATACTTTTTTGCGCTATCAAACGTGGATAAATCCGTAATATCAAATTTATCATTCTGATCAAGGAAACTACAGTATTAGTGAACAAGTGAAGTGATTTCCATAAATAGTTCGACTAAGATATTTCATTGCTTATTATTGGGTATGTATTTTTTACCTAAATCATTGGTTTAAGAATTTTCACACAAGTTATCCGTTCTGGATATAGTGCAAGACAATTTTATAGTATTTTAGAAAGTGCTCTATTTTTATTCTTTTATGTAAAGTTATTTTACATTTGTATCGTTGCTATTAAAAATCAAATTGTATTTGATTTTTTCTATCCTTGGGTATTTTTGAGTAGTTCATGGTGCACTTTAACTTTTGAATAGCTGAATTTCATCATAACAGAACATCGTTCTATATTTTTTAGTACACAAGAAAAAGAATCCAAGAATAATTTAGCTGGATTTGGTAAGCTATATTTTGTTTGTGGAGTCGTACCAAAAACAATGTTAGATTGCTCTATCTTAATAACCAAATCCTGATTTAAGACAGACGTTGCTTTGATAATTGTTTTCTTGTATTAAATGATTTTACTTCTTCTTTTAGTCAATGCTTATTTAATTAACAGGTAATTTTTGTTTAATTTGGTTGTAGATTTCAATGTTTGATTTGTTGTTAGATGAAAAATATATTTTATGATTATCAATTGTCGTTAATAAAAGTATTGGCATTTTTTGAGAGTTAATCAGTAATTTTACTTTTTCACCTTTTTTAGTTTTAAAATATCCTTTTTTAGTTGTTCCCAGTGCAAAACCATTGATTTTATATGAAATCTCAGGTAATTGGCTCACTAATTCAATAGATTTTAAATCATAGATGTTTATCTTAACTCCATAATCCCCTTTAATTTGTATTATGTTGTTACTTAATTGAATAGTATGGTCTTTTAGACTATTTTTAAAATTGTAAAAAATCCCTAAACTAAGAACAATCAGTACTCCAATACCTAGATAGGATATTAAAGTTTGTTTTTTACTCTGTACTTTTTTAAACTGATTTGATTTCAATATAAAATAAATATAGGCGACTAAAGGATAAATGGTCATGAAAATACCGCTTAGATTTGGATCAACAAAATAAAACAGAATTGATGCGAATCCTAATAAAGATACCCCAAGAAAAATATGAAACTTTTTAAAATAACTGATATGTGATTTGATGTCAATTTGTTGTCTTTCATCTTCAGACATGGTATTGAAGCCAGATAGTAAATATTTAGCATTATTTTCAGTTACAATAAAAGCTACTGCTATAAAAATGGAACTTATAAAAAAAATAGGAATCATCATGAATATATATTGTATCGCTAATAAATAAGATTTTTACTAAGTTACATAGAAAAGTCATACAAATATTCAAAATTTTTAAAATATTTTAATTTATCCTTTTTTAAAAAGATCCGGATTATGAATATTTTTTAAAGAGACGACGCATATTAACATAGATTTTATTAATTTTTTAGTCACCATAACTCCAAACTTGTTTAAGGCGGTGAGCAGGATGAACCTCCGTCAAGCAGTTCGATATAGATTCTCCTTTGGTTGTTTGCTTATTGTTTTGGGCACAGGTGAATCTGCTATCGGGTTCTCTTAATGATAAAACTTTAAATTATAGACGAATTCCTGGTGGAAGTAATTCTTTGAATTCTGGATTTTTCTTAAAAAAAGTAACAATTTTTGGTAAAATAGGAACAACCTTTAGTTTTCGTTCAACAGCAATACCCATAATGGCGGTTAATAATTGGGAAATTAAAGCTTCGTTAGTGAAGGTTTCTGGGGCGTTTATTTTTGTTAAAAATATTTTTCGATCTTGAAAGGAATATTCTACAGTTACTAATCCTTCTTCAGTAGTGGTCTCAAATTGCCTTGCAAACGCGTTGTCTTTAATCTCTAGGGTGATAAATTGTTCCATTTTAAATTTTAAAAAGTTAGCATTACTATTTCAAAGATATATTTCTAGCATCACTGCTAATATTAAGTCTTTTTTTTTAAATATGGTGTCTGAGTTTTGATGCTTAAATTGCAGATTTGTAAAGTTACTAAATTGATTATCAAATAACAACGTTTTGAGTTTATTTAACGCAATGGTGATGTTTTTATTTTTGTTTTTTAATGTAATTTCAGAAAGTATTCATAAAAATACTTTTCAGCCTATTGAGATACACTTTAAAACGGTATTTTTATCATACAAAAGAAACCTCAGTTGTACAGCTACTAGATTTATTGAATTATGAGTAAGATTCCCGTTTATTTCATGCCAGGATTGGCAGCAAGCACTTTGATTTTTGAAAAAATAGTACTTCCTGAGGATATTTTTGAAGTGGTCTTTTTAGAATGGGAAATTCCGTTAGATAAAGAGTCTTTGGTGGAATATGCTTTACGAATAACTAAAAAAATAAAGCATCCTAATCCTGTTCTGATAGGGGTTTCTTTTGGTGGTATTTTGGTTCAAGAAATGGCGAATTTAATTGAAGTTCGAAAACTCATTATTATCTCGAGTGCAAAAAACAATCTAGAATTTCCTAAACGAATGAAAATGGCTAAAGCAACTAAAGCTTATAAGTTGATTCCAATGAGTATGATTCTGAATTTGAAGAATCTAGCTCGTTTCTCTTTTGGTGAAAAAATAAACCAACGCTTGCATTTGTATGAAAAGTTTCTTTCTGTTCGTGATATAAGGTATTTAGAATGGGCTGTGGAACAAGTGATTTTATGGAATAGAACAAAAGCAGATCCTCGTGTGATTCATATTCACGGTGATGCCGATGATGTTTTTCCTATTAAGAATATCAAAGACTGCATAACCATCAAAGGCGCTACACATATTTTGATTTTGACGAAGTATAAATGGCTAAATGCGAATTTGCCTAAGATTATTTTGGGAGAGTAAAGTGGGTTGGTTTTTATGGATTAAATATTTAAAAAAATCTGTGTAAATCTGCTAAAATCATCGTGCCTATTTTTTACGCTGTTTTGGTGGATTTTAAAAAATAGTAAGGAATAAATCTTATTGAATCATTGTGCTTGCCTTTTTAAACTAATTGTTTAAGTGATAAACCTATTTCCATTTGATATTACAACCAATACTTGGCTTTTGATTGGGGTTAATTGTTCGGTTATATAAAACGCTGTCAATTGCACCACGTAAATCACTACCACTTATAGGTATTCCATTCCCAGGACGACTGTCGTCTAATTGTCCTCGATATACTAATCGGTTTTGATTGTCGAATAAATAAAAATCGGGTGTGCAAGCTGCTTGATAGGCGGTGGCGACTTCTTGAGTTGCATCAAACAAATAAGGGAATTCAAAACTATTTTCGAATGCATATTCCGTCATTAATTCAGGACCATCTTGCGGATAATTGACAATATCGTTACTCGATATAGCCACAATTCCAATACCTTGCACACGATAATCATTGGCAATACGAACGACTTCTTCAATCACATGATGCACAAACGGACAATGATTACAAATGAAAAACACCAAGGTTCCTTTCTCACCTTTTACATCCTTAAAACGCATATTTTGAGTCTCAGAGGTTCTGTCATTCAGATAAAAATCAGGAGCTATTGTTCCTAACGAAAGCATATTGGATTCTGTTCGTGCCATTGTGATTTAGTTTAGATTTTAAAGTTATGAAAAGTTATTTTAATTTAACTACAATGCTTTTATTTAAACACAAAGTTCACAAAGGAAGCACGAAGAAACACTAAGTTTTTTTATAAAGTATTACTAGTAATCTGTGAAAATTTGTGAAATCTGTGATGAGAAAGTATTCATTCGTTTGCGTTTTATTTAGATAGCTTAAAGTCGAAGGCAGCTTGAATAAGCTTGTATTTAATTATTAAATTTGTGTTTAAAAATTAAAACAAATGATAAGTTGGCAAGATTTTGAAAAAGTAGAAATGCGCGTGGGAACTATTTTAGAAGTAATAGATTTTCCAGCAGCGAGAAAACCTGCCTTTCAGCTTCATATTGATTTTGGAGAAGCCATTGGCATCCGAAAAACATCGGCTCAAATAACCAAGAGATATTCTCAAGAAGCATTGATAGGAAGACAAATCGTTGCCGTTGTCAATTTTCCAAAAAAGCAAATCGGGAAATTCATGAGCGAATGTCTGGTTTTAGGATCCGTTGGTGATGATGGTGATGTTGTTTTATTAGCAACAGATGTGACAGTAGTAAATGGATCGCGTATTGGTTAATAGGATAAAAGTTTGTTTAAATATAACTGCCCTTCTTCCCAAAAACCAAGATTTGAGTCGGTATTAATATGCCCTTTTTCTCCAATAGTGACTAGCTCACTGCCCCAAATTTCAGCTAAAAAGGACGCTTTTTCAATGCTAATGTACGGATCATTAGTACTGGTGATCAATATTGTCGGGAAGTTTAATTTAAATAATGGAATAGGAGCAAAGTTCCAAATAATTTCAGGAGCATGAGCTTTAGAATCTACATCGGCGGGTGCAACTAATAAAGCGCCAATAATATGTGAGTTTGAATGTTGACTTGCCCAATGAACACTAGCTATAACACCTAGACTATGCGCCACTAAAATAGTAGGACTAGTTATTTGTTCAATCGTTTCTTCTAATCTTGACAACCAATTTTCGATGATTGGATTGTCCCAATCATCTTGAATAACGGATTTAGAGTTAGGATATTTTTGGCACCAAAGACTTTGCCAGTGTGATTCTCCTGAACCACCTAGTCCAGGAACAATAAGTAATTGGGTTTGCATGCGTTGTTTTTTTAGTAAGCAATAAATAAACTGATTCTACGACAAAAATAATAAATTACAATTTTAAAAATATCCAAAGTATTATTTAAATCTCATTCAAAGTCTAGATTATATTTAAAACGAATATCCTAAATTTACCATCTGATTGATTTTTAAAAAACTTCCCAATGAAGAATACGATTGCTGAACGTATATATGATTTCCTAAAAGATTATCCGCCTTTTAATCTAATATCCAAAGTGACACTGATGGATGTGGCCAAAAATATAGAGATACAGTATTTTGAAAAAGATGCTATTATATTTAGTCAAGATGATATACCACACGAGCATTTTTATATCATTCACCAAGGTTCGGTGCGACTGTATCGTTTTGTAAATAATGAAAAACAAAATCTTGATATTTGTGATGAAGGCGATTTGTTTGGATTGCGTCCTTTGATTATGAATGAAAATTATCTGATGGGAGCTGCTGCAAATGAGGAAGTGATTTTGTACGGTATTCCGATTGATTTGTTTAGGGATATTATCAATAATTATCCTAAGGTAAGTCAGTTTTTGATCGCTAGTTTTGCAACCAATACTCGTGATCCTTTCTCAGACAAGCACAAAGGGAAATTGTTTGCCAATGTATCTTCGGTTCAAAAAGTCGAAAATACTTATGCCGAAATACAATCTGCTAAATATACGAAGAATCCAGTGATGTGTACCGATGAAATTTCTATCAAAGAAGCTTGTCGAATTATGACTTCGTCTAAAGTAAACTCTATTATCGTTGCCGAAAATAAAATTCCAATAGGAATTATTACTGACAAAGACATCCGAATTAAAATAGGTACAGGAATGTTTTCTATCGAAGATAAAGTAAGTGAAATCATGACGAGTCCAGTGATTACTTTTCCTGAAAAAATTACGGTTGCCGAAGCTCAAATAGCCATTTTAAAACACAAAGTATCTCATATTTGTATTACCAAAGATGGAACCACGAGTTCAGAATTGATAGGTGTTTTAGGGGATCATGATTTGAATATTATTCAAGGAAATAATCCTATCTTTTTAATAAGAGAGATTAAATACGCCAAGGATGTAGAGACCTTACGACATATTCGAGTTCAAACATCAGATCTTACCAGTGGCTATTTAGAACAAGAAATTCCTATTTATTTTATCACTAAAGTTATTTCAGAAATCAATACAGCTATTACAAAACGTATTATTCGATTGAGTATTGAAGAAATGGGTGAGCGGCCGCCTGTAAGGTATACTTGGCTTGCTATGGGAAGTCAAGGGCGTAAAGAGCAGTTATTAATTACGGATCAAGACAATGCGCTTGTTTTTGAAAATGTTCCAGAAGAAGATTATGAGAAAGTAAAAGCCTATTTTTTGAATATGGCCACCAAAGTAACCGAAAAATTAAATGCTGTAGGTTTTGAATATTGTCCTGCTAATATCATGGCAAGTAACCCAAAATGGTGTATTTCACTAAAGGAATGGAAAAAACAATTTAAAGATTGGATCAATCACCCTACTTCAGATAAAATATTGTTAAGTATTATTTTCTTTGATTTCGAATACATTGATGGAGATACAGAATTATACAACCAAATGTCCGATAGTGTATTCCGATACATTGCTGACAAAGAAATATTTTTAGGTTTTTTGAGTAAAGCAACACTGAATAATCCAGCACCTTTAGGATTCTTTAAACAGTTTTTAGTAGAACAAGATGGAGAGCACAAAGACCAGTTTGATATTAAAAGTCGTGCCATTCGTCCTTTAGTTGATGCGGCTCGAATTTTTTCATTACATCATAATCTGAAGATCAACAATACCATTGCGCGTTATGAAAAATTGATGGAAGTAGAACCTCAAAACCGTGACTTTTTTGAATCATGTGCTAATGCGTTTAAGATTTTATTGCAGTTTCGTACCTTGCAAGGATTGGCGAATAATGATGGAGGAAAATTTGTTGATATTAATAATTTGAGTAAAGCAGACCGATTGAAATTAAAAAGTTGTTTCAAACCTATCAAAAACATACAAGAATCCTTAACCACGCGATTTAATGTTGCCTTAATCCCTTAAGTTATGTTTTCCTTTTTTAGAAAAAAAAAATACGCTGATTTTTTTAAAAAGCACCGAGACTTATTTAAAAACAGCACCAAATATTCCAATTATGAAAACATTCGGTTTGTGTCATTGGATACAGAAACCACAGGGTTTGATTTTGAGAACGACCGCATTTTATGTATTGGTGCTGTAGGGATTAGGAATAATAAAATTCTAGTTTCAGATTCTTTTGAAATTTATATCAAGCAAGAGGTGTTTAACAAAGAAACCGTAAAAATTCACGGAATAAGGAAAGACGGAAAAGAAGTCAAAGTAAGCGAAGAAGAGGCTATAATTCAGTTTCTGGATTACTTGAGTGATGCAGTGATTGTAGCACATCATACAAAATTTGACATGACAATGATTAACAAAGCTTTGCGCAGAGCAGGTGGAGGAACCGTTCGTTCAAGACAATTGGATACCAATTATATTCATAAAAAATTATCCACCGAAGACAGATTTAAAAAAACCTATACTTTGGACGAATTGTGTGAAATATACAATGTAAAAAAACACGACCGACATACAGCATTGGGAGACGCATTGATTACCGCTTATTTGTTTTTGAAATTAACATATAAATACAAAAAAAACAATGTATTGAATTTGGATGATTTAATCAAAACCAATTATCAGTTGTAGTGAACCATTCTTTGTGAATAATATAAATCTAAGGTTGATTAATGTTTTGTAATTAGGGAAATTACTAATCCTAAAGTCAAAAAAACAATAAAAATTAGCCATCCATATCCACTTGCGTTTTTATGATTGTTATTCTCGGTTCTCAATTTAAAATATGATTTAGTGATATTTTTTAAATTAATTGCAAGTAAATTATAATTAGTTATTTCTAAAGATGTAATTTCTAGTTTTTTTGATTCAAAGAATTCAATTGTTATTTTTCGGCCTTTGTAAACTTCAAATGTACTAGTATTATGAGAAGATTCTACTTTATAATTGCTTTCTACAACTTTACTAATATCATTAAAATCAATCATTTTTTTTTTAAAATATATGGATAAGATATTGATAAAGTTTCATTTGTTAATTCAATTTTTTTTGAACTTAATAGTATATATAATGACGCTAATGATAAAAAACAAAGTATGCTAAAGAATATCCAAATTATTATATTATCATTTTGATTATTTATTATCCATGTCGAGTCATAAATAAGATAGGCAATTGCTGAAAAAAATAGCATTCCAAAGAAACTAAAGCCTATTTGAAGTAGACTTGGATTTCCAATTATTTTGTTGTTTTCGTTCATTTTTGGAATATATCTGCTAACGCCTGTCTGTGAAAAAACTAACCATTTATTTGTTTCAAATATAAGTAAATATTTGAAGTGTTAAAAAGAAAATTCGTGTGTTTAATGATCCGGTATATCACAGGAATCCTTCGCAATCAGATAGTATTTTGGAGTTTAGAAAACACTATTTTACCAATAATCCCGTTCGCTTTGCGGATGTTTTTCTAGATATGGTTTTCATCACTAAAACGATAATATGCATTGCATTGTTGCTGGCGGCGGCGTGGATAAAAAAGGTCAATGGCAAAACATTCGCAGTGATGTTAAATTCTTGTTTTCGGTCAAAGCTTTGTCAAAAGTGTTTCGAGCAAAGTTTTGCGAGAAGCTAAAAGCAAAAGAACCTGTAAAATATGAGCAAATACGGCAAGAATTATGGCGAAAATCTTGGGTAGTTTTTGCCAAAAAACCTTTTGGTAGCTCTAAGTTGGTGGTGGAATATTTAGGGAGATACACCCATAAAATCGCCATTAGCAATCATCGAATAAAAAGTATTGATAATCAAAATGTGACTTTTGATTACAAGGATTACAAAACGGCGGGAGTCAATAAGCAAATGACACTCACTCATGGGGAGTTTATCAGACGGTTTTCATTACATATTTTACCCAAACGCTTTGTGAAAATCCGTCATTATGGTTTTTTGAGTAGCACTTGGAAGCGTCAAAAGTTGAAGATGTTACAAGAGAAATTAAAAGTACTGGAAAAGCGAGAGAAGAAGCCCTTTTTGCCCAAATGTCCCTGCTGCAAAACAGGAAATTTACACCGAATAGCGGTTTTTGACCAGCGAGGTCCACCTGCTAGGTATCTTGGCAGTAGCCAAAATCCAAATTCCTGTAAAAGCTAATTTATGGGTAAGGGTATATATGTCCAAGAGTGAAGGAAAACACTAAAAAACCTCATTAAAATTTACTGCAAAAAAAAAGAGGCGCAATAGCCTCTTGAAATTCTTAAAACTCATTTAACGAAAAACCCATAGGGATGGATGTTGAGCGGTTCCGTTCAACACGAGTTTCATTGTTCGTGCTTCGCACGCAACGAAACTCTAGCTGTTGTGCGATCGTATTTTTACGCTTTGCTACGTTTTTTCATTCGTTTTCTAAGAAATCTTACCCACATATTCCATTTTGTAAATTTTTTATTATTGGAGAAGTTGTTTTCAAGTTTGTCAAATCCGTCTTCAATTAATGCGTTGTGCAACGAAGATATTGCAAGAAACCAAAATATTGTTCCTTTACCTTCTGTATACATATCTATTGTATGTTTTATTTCAGTAGTTTCTTTGTTTAATTCCACAATCTCGAATTTATGTATTCCATTAAATCCGTTTGGTTTAGAAAAGCGGAATTGGATAATTTCTGTTGGGTCATACTTTTCAACATAATATCTTATTGGTCCGTGTCCTCCTTTAGCTCCAATTTGAATTCCATTTATAAATTTCATTTCAGGCCAATTTTCATTAGGCCATATTTTATCATTTTCAGTTGATAACGTTTTAAGTATTTCAACAACATTAATTTTTTGTTGGTGTATGACTCGTTTATGAATATTAATAATTTTCATTTTTTGTTATAAAATTGCGTTAGATTCTTGACTCTGCGGGATTATGTCGCACAACGGTTAGTATATGAAAAGTAGCGGATTTTAAGCACTAACTTTTCGGAAAGCAATATGCTTCAATTAAAGGCAAAAGCGGTTCAGATTTGCACCTAAACCGCAATTTTTTATATACGTTGTGTGTGCCCTGCATGAGCAGGACCCACACTGTAAGTTCGAAGAAAAATTCGAAAATACAAATTTCGAATTAGAAAACAAATCTTACAGTGTGTTATTTTTCCAGAGGGTGTAAGTCCCTTATGAGCGGATTGAAAACCCGAATCATTAGTACGTCGCAAGCTGGTTTACCGTGAGGTATGCAGTGAAGATTATTGCGAGAGCAATACATTCCGAAATACAGCGGTACCGACGAACAGAAATTGCATAAGAGGCATAACAATGAGGATGAGTATCCACAGCAATATGAAGTCCAAAACAGTGTTCTGAACATGCTATTAAATCAGATTATTGTTATGTAGATGCAGCGGGAATAGACGGAAGGAAAAAGGGCTGTACCAGGGGAGGTCTTTGCAACCACGAGTTGGTTACGCAAAGAAGTCAGCAGAAGTCATAGTACTTGTTTGGAAACGAGCCACAGAAAAGTGTGGAGGACTCACCCACAAGGAAGGACAGAACGTAAAATGGTTCTTAATTTTCAACGGAATTCGCCACGGCGAATAGCCCTGAAAAACGAGGACAGGTTAACGATTAAAACAACAAAATGATTGAG
>NZ_JBAWDL010000043.1:0-3288 GCF_049590715.1 Flavobacterium sp. | reverse complement strand
TACGGTACTTGTTTTAGTTTTTCATCAGAAATAGTTAATGAACCATCAGAAATTCTTAAATAAGCCTCCGTATTGGCAATCAATATATTTTCGTTAGCCTGTGTCTGTAACACCAGTGAGAAGACACCAAAGCCATCTGTATCCGCATTTTTCACTGTTGGAGTTGCTATAGCCACTTCAGCATTGTTAAGTATGTAATACAATTTTAACGTAAGCGCAATTTGTGTGTTGGTACGGGCATTCCCGTTGCCGTCTCTTGAAATTCCTTGAATTGCAATTCCAGCCACATTTGCAGATGATTGCGCATAATTAATTGCTACGGTAAGCAACATTAAAAACGAAAGTAATTTTGTTCTCATAATGTATTGATTTTAGAATTATAATTTTTATTTATAATTTTCTTTGAAAAGCAAAGGAAATTAATTGGCAAAGTTAAGTTTCCAAACATGATTCGAGTAGCCCATTCGGACAAATCGATAGCCCAATCGGACATATTTATTAAAAAAAATCTCCTTTAAAGTGCTGTGGTACTGCGTTTGTAAGAAGAGTAGTCGAGAATGGATAATCCTAATGGATTCCTTGTTTTCTCAATTTAGTTTTTAATAAGTTCGGAAATTTTCAAAAATTTACGGCTCTAATTTTTGCAATTAAGTAAGTCGAAAGTTTCAAAGTCGTAAAGTCAAAAGTGGAAGCATTACGATAAAAAATATCATAAAAAAAACCGCAGCTTCACAAATAATAAAATCTGTGAAGCTGCGGTTAAAATTGGTATAAACTTAGTATCTCAGTGCCTTAGCCACTTAGTACCCAATATCATTAAGTTAAGAGATTGTTGATGTAGGATTTGCCGTTAATCAATAAAAAATTTGCTGATTCTAAGCGGTTTGCCAATCTGAAATCAAAAATCTTAAATAATTTTATAACTTAATAACATTGACTTAGTACCTTAAATTATAAATTTTCAAAAAAATCATTTCCTTTGTCATCTGTAATAATAAAAGCAGGGAAATCTTTGATGGTAATTTTACGAACGGCTTCCATGCCTAATTCTTCAAAATCGACCACTTCTACTTTCAAAATATTTTCTTGAGCCAAGATAGCCGCTGGTCCTCCAATAGAACCTAAATAGAATCCACCGTAAGTTTTACAGGCATTCATTACATCTTTGGTACGGTTTCCTTTGGCTAACATAACCATACTTCCGCCGTGTTTTTGGAATTCGGCAACATAGACATCCATACGTCCTGCAGTGGTAGGTCCGAAACTTCCTGATGGCATTCCCTCTGGAGTTTTGGCTGGACCTGCGTAATACACTGGGTGATTTTTAAAATATTCTGGCATAGGTTTACCAGCATCTAATAATTCTTTGATTTTGGCGTGCGCAATATCACGCGCTACAATCAAAGTTCCGTTTAATTTTAAACGGGTTTTGATTGGGTATTGAGATAATTTTTTAAGGATGTCTACCATCGGTTGGTTCAAGTCAATGTCAACTGCTGGTTCCAAATGTGGTGCTGTTTCAGGCAATAAACGTTTTGGGTTCACTTCTAATTGTTCTACGAAAATACCGTCTTTGGTGATTTTTCCTTTGATGTTTCTATCCGCAGAACAAGAAACACCTAATCCTACTGGACAAGAAGCAGCATGACGTGGCAAACGAATCACACGTACATCATGCGTAAAATATTTACCGCCAAACTGCGCTCCAATAGCACTTTCTTGACAAATTAATTGCACTCTTTTTTCCCATTCTAAATCTCGGAAAGCTTGACCAGCCATGTTTCCAGAAGTAGGCAAATGATCAAAATAACCTGCAGATGCTTTTTTAACAGCGGCTAAATTAGCCTCAGCCGAAGTTCCTCCAATCACTAAAGCCAAGTGATACGGCGGGCAAGCTGAAGTTCCTAAATCCATTATTTTAGCACGTACAAAAGCATCCATTGATTTTTCATTCAACAAGGACTTTGTTTGTTGGTACAAATAGGTTTTGTTAGCTGATCCTCCTCCTTTTGCTAAAAACAAAAATTCATACGAAGCTCCTTTTTTAGCATAAATATCAATTTGCGCCGGAAGATTCGAACCTGAATTTTTTTCTTCAAACATGCTAATGGGCACGATTTGAGAGTAACGCAAGTTGCGTTCTTGGTAGGTATTGAAAATTCCTTTGGACAACCATTCGGCATCATCGACTCCAGTATATACGTTTTCTCCTTTTTTGGCCATGACAATCGCTGTTCCAGTATCTTGGCATGAAGGTAATTCTCCTTCAATAGCCACAACAGCATTTTGCAATAAATTGTAGGCTACAAAACGGTCGTTATCTGTTGCTTCAGGATCGTCAAGTATCGCTCTTAATTTTTCCAAATGTGCTGTACGTAACATAAATGAAACATCTTTCAACGCTTCTTGTGCTAATAATTCCAATCCTTTTGGGTCTACCGTCAAAATCTCACGGTCTCCTAATTTTTCTACTTTTACGTAATCAGAAGTGATTTTACGGTATTGGGTATCGTCTTTTAAAATAGGATACGGGTCTTGATATATAAAGTCCATTTATGTGTTTTTTTAGAATTCCAAATATAAGAATTGTAGAAGGAAATTCATGTGATTTATATCAACTTCTGTTTTAGAATTGTTATAAATTATTGGGGGATTATAGTTTGGAATGATTGATTATTTTATGTGGGAATGAAAATAAATTTGTCAACCCTAAGGGATTTATATCGCATCCGATATTATTATATTTCAACAGATTAAAATTCGTTGATCACAAAATAAGGAGTGTCTTTATATCACCGAATTAAATCCATTGCTAGAATATGATGATTTTTACATAAACGGATTAAAATCCGTTGCTATACTATGATGATATTTACGACAACGGATTAAAACCTATTGCTACAATATGATGATTATTACAACAACGGATTAAAATCCGTTGCTACAATATGAGCCGTCCCTAAGGGACTTATACATACCATAAAAGAGTCGTAGACTCGACTCATATTATAGAGCTGGACTTTAGTTGCTACAATACGTTTCATCCCTAAGGGATTTATACAAAGCATAGAGATGTTATGCTTGGTATGTGTTTTTTTTTTAACGGATTAAAACCCGTTGCTACAACATAATGATATTTACGACAACGGATTAAAATCCGTTGCTACCATATGCGCCGTCCCTAAGGGACTTATACATACCATAAAAGAGTCGTAGACTCGACTCATATTATAGAGCTGGACTTTAGTCCAGTTGCTACCATATGAGCCGTCCCTAAGGGACTTATAC
>NZ_JBAWDL010000042.1:0-1897 GCF_049590715.1 Flavobacterium sp. | reverse complement strand
GCCACCGGCATCACCGAGTACCTGCGCAACGGTGGGAAGCTCGAAGTGGCCCAGCAGATGGCCAACCACGAAAGCGCCCGAACAACAGGGCTCTATGACCGGCGGCAGGACCAGGTTTCGCTCGATGAGATTGAGCGAATCCGAATTTGACAGCGATGCCACAGATTTGGATCGCACTGCAGCCGCAACTAAAGCCGGGCGGGTTCAATATCCTCAAAGGGTTCAGTCGCCTAGACCGGACTACCAGCGTTTAGGATGCGTTCTTCAAGACCGGGCAACCCATCAACTCGATGTGATGTGTGACATTGGAAGTGGTTGCGGCCGTGCCACTGCATAGCCCTGAGCAAAGTCCACGCCCAGCGAGCGTAACTCGTCGATCACGGTTTGGCTCTCGGCGTACTCGCCCACCGTCAGCAGTCCCATGATGTGGCCCACGCGGTTGATGGTGTCGACCATGGCGCGGTCGATGGAGTCGTTCACGATGTTGCGGATAAAGCTGCCGTCGATCTTCAGGTAGTCCACCGGCAATGTCTTCAGGTACGCCAGCGAACTGGTACCGACACCGAAGTCGTCAAGCGCAAAGCTAAACCCCAGTGCCTTCACCTTCCGCATGAATTCGGTGGCGTGGCGCATGTTGTTGATGGCCGCGGTCTCAGTAATTTCAAAACATACGGCTCCTGGCGGTAGCTCGAACTCTTGTGCCTGCTGCTGGATGAATTCCAAGATCCCCTCGGAATTGAGCGTGGTGCCCGAAAGGTTGATAGCGCAAGTCAGCGGAGCGCCCATTTCGGCCAGCAGACGCTTGTAGCGCGAAAAGACGGAGCGGATTACCCAACGGTCGATAGCCGGCATGATGCCGTAGCGCTCTGCTGCAGGCAGGAAGCTGCCCGGCGCTACCAGCTGGCCCTCTTCGTCGAGCAAACGCAACAGCACTTCTATATGCTGACCGTGCGCAGCTTCTAGGCCTAGAGCTAGATACGGCTGGTAGTAGAGCACCAGACGATCTTCTTGAAGCGCCCTGGTCAACCGCGCGGCCCAATGCATTTCGGCGCGACGCTGGGCCATATCGGCGTCGCTGCTGTCGTAGACGCTGATGCGGTTGCGACCGTTCTCCTTGGCGGCGTAGCAGGCGCTATCGGCCGCTGCAAAGATTTCGGCGCGGGTGCCTGTGTCGGCAGTGATGACGACCACGCCTATGCTGACCCCCACCGTAAACGCACGCCTGTCCCAAACGAAACGGTACTCTCGGACCGCCGTCAGCAGATTGTCTGCAATCACGCGTGCGCGATCTAGAGAGCAACATTCGAGCAACACGCCGAACTCGTCTCCACCCAGGCGCGCCAGCGTATCAGTTCCCCGCAAGCAGCCCAGCAGCACGCCGGAGATCTGCTTGAGCAGCGCATCGCCAGCGGCGTGGCCACAGGTGTCGTTGACTATCTTGAACTGATCGAGGTCGAGATAGCACAGCACATGGTGGCGCGAGAGATTCTGAGCGCTGAGTAGCGCGATTTCGACACGCGTCTCGAATTCACGGCGATTCACGAGGTCGGTGAGAGCGTCGTGCGTGGCCGCCCAGGTAATGCGCTGCGCCATGCGGCGCGTGCTGCTCACATCGCGAAGGACCATTGTGCCGCCGATGATCTGGCCGCCTTCGTTATGCATTGGTGCTGCTGAATCCTCGATCGCGAGCGATGTACCATCTCGGCGAACAAGCGCCACGTTCTTGCCACTAAAGTCAATGAATCGGTCTTCGCGCATCGCCTTTTTCGCCGGCAGAAGCAGCGCCTCCATGGTGCTCTCGTCGATAAGCACGCAGACATCCCCCAGATGTCTCCCTCGCGCTTCAGCCAGTGTCCATTGCGTCAGATCCTCCGCCGTGGGATTCATGTAATCGATG
>NZ_JBAWDL010000041.1:0-2335 GCF_049590715.1 Flavobacterium sp. | reverse complement strand
AGTTTAAATCCATGTTGTGTGTGGGTTTTCAGAATACGAGGCTAAATTACAAAAACGAATGAAATGTTTGAGAAAGAAATTTTCAAAAGATTTTTGACCGGAGAACTGAAAGTTCGAACTGGCGAAGTATTTCAGATTTGGTATGGTGAAAGAAAAACGATTTTTGATTTCAAGATTTTATTTTATTCTGAACTCAAAAATCGTTAATCAAAAATCTGCAATTATTTCTTTACTACTTCTTTTTCTCGAAGCGCATCATAACCACATCATCAATAAAGAACATTAATTTTTTATCAACGATAGAATAGCGATTTACTTTTTGGAGTATTTTGTAAAACTCATTTTCATCTTGTCCAGGACAAGCCATTCTCGTTCCAAAAGGAACTTCAAAGTGTATTGTTTTATTATCAATAGTGTATTTGCTTCCAAAATTATTGCAGCCAGTATGTCCGCTTACTTTATTTGTTTCAGTCTCAAAAGTGATTTCAGGTTTTTTGTTGGGATACAAACCGTCAAATGCGATTCGGCTTCCTGAAATGTAGTTGAGTTGCCAGTTTCCTTTTAAATTAGTTTCTGTATTTATATTTGTTTTACAAGCGACTAGAATAAGTACTACTATAAAAAATGATAAGAGGAAAATTATTTTTTTCATGATTATGCTTTAATCTTTCTTTATTTTTTGGGTGGTGATTTTTGAAATCCAAACAAAAAAAACAGAAATGAATATAAAAACCAAACATAATACTATGGTGTTTATAAAGACCTTGTTGTAACCAATTGTATTTACATCTAAGAAAGGGTAGGGGTAATAATTTGAAATACTACCTCTAATTAGAATAAAGGTCAAATAGACCAATGGAAATACTTGCCATATAATAACATCTTTGTAAACGAGTTGTTTTTTATCTACATAAACGAGCCAGTGTATAATAAAAAGGATTGGAATTAGAGTATGGAGCAACTCATCAACCAAATATTGAAGTCCGATGGGATTCCATAAAAACCGTAAAATGGTATTGTAAACTAAACCGACAATTGTGATGTAAACAGTTATGGCGGTTAGTATTTTTCTGTTCGTAAAAAAAGAACTTAGTTTTGAATTTGATTTAAACCACAAAAATGAAAAACTAAAGGCTACAAGAATATTTGATAAAATTGTATAAAAACTAAAAAAACGAATCAACGTTTCAGGGATTGAAGCAACTCTATTTAAAATAATAAGGTAGAGTTGTAAACCAACAGCGAACCACCCTAAAATGGTTCCAGTAATTAGAATTAATTGTTGTCCTGACGCTACTTTTTTCTCCATATATGTGATTATTTACCTTTTAAAAATAATCAATTCTAAAATTCGTTTCGTTTGAATTCGTTGGGTTTTATTTTTTCGATTCGTTGACCAATCGTTTTAAAATAGCCCATTGTTTCAATGCGTCACGAGCTTCAACTGCGGGATATCCTAACATGGTTTTCCCGGCAGGAATGTCACCTGTAACACCTGATCCAGCACCTACAATAGCACCAGAACCGATTGTAGTATGATCTTTTATAGATGCGCTTCCGCCAATGATAACACCATCGCCCAAAGTCACAGAACCTGCTAGTCCGCTGTTTCCTGCCATGATGCAAAAACGACCTAGTTTACTGTTGTGACCTATTTGTACTAGATTATCAATTTTGCAACCATCACCTAAAATAGTAGAACTAAATTTCCCTCTATCCACACAAGTATTTGCTCCAATTTCGACACCATTTCCGATGATTACATTACCAATTTGTGGAATTTTAACCAATCCTCTTTCTGGACAAGGACGGAAACCGAATCCATCAGCTCCAATAGTAGCGTTTGGGTGAATAATACAATCGTTACCGATATGACAACGTTCTCTTACCACGGTTCCAGACCAAATAATGGTATTTTTTCCAATAGTAGAAGCGTCAAGAATAGTTACATTTGGATAAATAATAGCATTTTCTGCAATGGTTACTTTAGGACCGATATAACAACCTGCACCAATTTTAACTCCCGAACTGATAACAGCCGTAGCGTCTACATTTGCTGAAGGGTGAATTTCGAATTCAAATTCAGGCATTGGTGAAGCAAAAAGACTCAAAATTTGAGACATAGCCAAGTCGGCATTTTTTACTTTGATAAAAGCTCTGTTTTCTCCTGGTTCTATAGAGATGTCTTCATTTACTACGGCAACACAAGCATTAGAATTAGCCCATAGTTTTTCATATTTTTTATTTCCAATAAATGAAATCTACGTGTTAGTGGCTACTTCTAATTGTTCGGGAGCAGTAATGTTTTGTACTGTATCTCCTAAAATAACTCCTT
>NZ_JBAWDL010000040.1:0-4669 GCF_049590715.1 Flavobacterium sp. | reverse complement strand
TGGAATGTAAAAGCCAACCACAGAACCTTAAAAAACCCAAAAGGAGTTGTTTACAAATATGCTTCATATGGTAGTATTCTAAAAAGTTCCGACAAAGGAAAAACTTGGAACAAAATCACCAAAGGCTTACCAGAGACCCTTGATGTAGGACGAATTATAGTTGATCCAAACAATTCTAAGAACATTATCATAGCCACCAACTCAGGAATATATCGCAGTACCAACCAAGGTGATAGTTGGGAAATGAGTGCTACTGGTTTGCCTAATAATTCACCGCGTGACATGAGTTCGTATTACAATCCAGAAACTAAAGAATTTGTATTGTACGTTCTAGAACAAACTTTTTATGTACCAGATAGAAAAACGTTAAAAGGCAAAGGTGGCATTTATAAAAGTACCGATGGAGGACAAAACTGGATCTCAATCTCAGGAAATATCGCCTTAGATTATACCAAAATAACGACTTATGACGCTGTCAAAGGCTATTGGAAAACGATGGTTTTCTGGCTGGGTAAAACCGAAAAGGAAATCAAAGAACAATATCCTGATTTGCCTACTGAAATGTATAGTACTTTCAACCGTTTAGTAGTAAATCCATTAAACAAAGATGAAATTTATATTTCGCATAATGTAAAGCACGATAAAGCTTTTGGGCCGGGCGATGTTTGGAAAACTAATGATGGTGGCAAAAACTGGATTGCCACAGCGCGTACAGGTAAAGACTGGTCCAGTGATAAAGACAAAGACTATTGGCAATCACGCAATAATCCATTAGGAGTAAATACCAAATTTGCGCACTTACAATCTGAAATTGATCATCGTGCTGAAATCTCCGCTAACCGGTTTATGCAAATCAATAACAAAGGAGAACTTTTTATTTGTATCGAACAACAAATTTTACGTTCTAATGACAATGGAAAATCATGGAATCAAGTAGATGATAACGAAACTAAACCAGGCAGTAACAGCTGGGTGGGTCGTGGGGGAAGCAACTTACCAGGTCGTTTTATGTTGCTAGACACTGGCATCAAAGGCCGTAAGTTTTTTTGTAGTGGCGAGCATGGTCTATGGGAAAACGCCAGTTTAGACAGTTATCCTGATAAAAACGCTGTGGCTGTGAAACAAATTGAAGGACAACTCAACGAAAAAGGTGCCACTTCCATCGCATCTGTAGCGGTACATCCTAATGATCCTAATACGATTTACATGATTATGTTTCGTCAAGACCATCGAGGTGCTTTAAGAAAATCTACCGATGGCGGAAAAACATGGAATGATGTTTCTCAACCTATTAATGCGGGTGGAAATATATCAAACAACGTATTGCAATCGTCTTTAATTATCGATTATAAAACACCATCGACTATTTATTTCAATACTATTGCATCTCCTATTTCTGAAGTTGGTGGTCCTAAAACATCATTCAATGAGCATGGTATTTTCAAAAGTACCGATAGTGGTTTGACATGGACTCGCATCAACAAAGGTTTACCCACTGTTGGATCAACTAATGAAGCCATAAATGTTCGACGAATTGTAATGGATCCTATAAACCCAAACATTTTATATGCTGCTCTTGTACAGTCTGAAGATGGAAAAACAGATGGTGGATTGTATATGTCAAATAACAAAGGAGAAACATGGAGCAAAGCGAAAATCCCTAATGAAATAGTAGCCGTTAATAATATTTTCATTGATAAAAACACCCAAGAAATGTTTATCTCTTGTGGAAGAAGTAAAGGAACACTAGAAGAAGGTGGCGTATGGAAAAGCAAAAACAACGGAAAAGATTGGGAAAAGATTTTTGACATGCCGTATGTATGGCAAACCGAAACCTCTCCATTAGATTCTAAAATTATCACCGTGGCAGTAGCATCCCAAAATGAGAATAAAGGAGTGACCACTTTGAATCCGGGTGCTTATTTGTCAAAAGATGGTGGAAAAACTTGGACCAAAATAAACAAAAACTTAGGGCAACCTGATAGTGTTATTGACTTAAAACCCGATCCAGAAGATGAATCCATTTTATGGTGTGCGCTTAAAGGTAGTGGTTGGGCAAAAGCCATTATTAAATAAAAGACTAAGAGAATGAAATTTTAAATAATAAAAGATAAACCATCAATAAGTTAAAATAGCAAAAAACATAAACACCTATTAAACAATGACTAAAAAAATAATTATCAGTACCCTATTGTTATCAATTCAAAGTTTGATAGCGCAAAACCCATTAGTGACTGATATTTTTACTGCTGACCCAACCGCTCGTGTTTTTGACGGCAAATTATATGTATATCCTTCTCACGATATTATACCCAAAGAAGGCGTTGAAGCACCTCGTTTTTGCATGCCTGATTATCATATGTATTCTTTAGAGAATGGCAATACTTGGAAAGACTACGGAGTAATCTTGGATCAAAATCAAGTCCCTTGGGGCAAAAAAGATTCTAATGGAATGTGGGCACCTGATTGTATCAAAAAAGGGGATCTGTATTACTACTTCTACCCTGCTGAACCCGCTGATAAATCGGCATTTAGACGGATTGGAATGGGAGTTTCCAAAAGTCCAACAGGTCCTTTTAAATGGGAGAAAAATTACATCGCTGATGTTTCTGGTATTGACCCAGGACTACTTTTGGATGATGACAACAAAGCCTATTTATATTATGGTGGTGGCGAAGAATTATTTGTTGCTCCGTTAAAAGACAATATGACAGAAGTAGCTGCGAAACCTATTAAGGTCGAGGGTCTACCTGCAGGATATAAAGAAGGTTCTTTTCCTCTTAAAATAAAGGATTTGTATTATTTAACCTTTGCACACGTATTCCCAAATGAAGGCTACACGATAGCCTATGCTACTAGTAAAAGCCCTCTGGGCCCTTTTATATATCGTGGTAAAATCATGGACAACATTAGCAATGGAACCAACCACCACTCGATTGTAAATTATGAAGGCAAGTGGATTTTATTTTACCATTGGTGGGATATTAGTGGTTTTAATAAACTCCGTTCTATTCGAGCTGATTATGTCGAGATGGATGACAAAGGAGCTTTCAAAAAAGTAAAACCTACCTTGAGAGGAATAGGCTCCCCTACTATTGGAGAAAAGATTGAAGTGGATCGTTATAACGAAATCAATAATGCCCAAACTAATTTTGTTGGCGGTAATGAACCAATAGGTTGGATGGTGTGCGATACTAAAATGATGAGTAATGTTAAATTCAACGACGTTGATTTTGGTGATGGATCAGCTACTAAAATGGAAGCTAGAGTGGCTAGTGGCCAACGCATTGGTCATTTTGAAGTGCGTCTCGATAATGCAAAAGGAAAACTTATAGCCGATTTTCCTGTGAAATATACAGGAGGCTGGAACTCATGGCAAACTATTGAAACGTCTTTAATCGAAAAAGTAACAGGAAAACACCATATCGTACTGGTATTCATAGGAGAGCATGGCATGGAGAAAATTGTGAATTTGAATTGGTTATTATTGAAAAAATAAAGTTTAATAATAGCAAAAGGCTTGCGTGAGGGATAGAAACGAAAATCCTTGTGGCGGCTGGCATTTATGCCGCCACAAGATTGCAGTGTATAGCCCGACCCTTGGGACACGCCCAAAATAATATTAAAATGAAGAGAAACATCCTTTTGACACTTACTTTGGCTTTAACTTTAATGACAACAGCCCAAAAACAACCCAACGTAATTGTTGTTTTGGCTGATGACATAGGAACAGGAGATTTGTCGTATTATCGCAAATTGCATTCGGATGAAATTGTATTAGAAACACCTGCTTTAGATCAATTGGCTCGTGAAGGAATGATTTTTACTGATGCCCATTCGCCTGCTGCTTTGTGTGCCCCTTCGCGCTATGCAATTATGACGGGAAACAATTGCTACCGAAGTTATGCGCCTTGGGGCGTATGGGGTGCGTACCAAGAATCAGCAGTCAAACCAGATCAACTGACATTGGGAAAACTAATGAAAAATGCGGGATACAATACAGCTTTCTTTGGAAAGTGGGGATTTGGATCTGATTTTTATGAAAAAGACAAACCTGGAAAAATATACAAAAGCAACCGTGATAAGATCCAAATGAATGTGGATATCACACAGATTGCGGGTAGTGGTCCTAAACAAAACGGTTTTGATTACAGCCTGATGTTCCCTGCAGGAATTCAAGATGTACCGTATGCAGTCTATGAAAACGAAAAGTGGATGCCACTGGAAAGCGATTCTAAAATCGGATTTATTTCACAAGAGAACATGTCTAAAATTGGAGTACAACTAGACAAAGATGAAGGTCTGGGCGATACCGCTTGGGATCCACACAATATGGGACCAATTCTCGTGAACAAAGCAGTCAATTTTATTGAGAAAACAGATAAGAACAAACCGTTTTTTATGTATTACTGTGCACTAGCGGTGCACTTACCACATTCGCCTTCAAAGATGTTGAACGGTAAAAAAATTGCAGGTTCAACGCCATCAGCACATATGGACATGATCAAAGAATTGGATGTGCAAATGGAAATGCTAATTGCCAGTTTGAAGAAAAAAGGGGTGTATGACAATACCATTATCATCTTTACTTCAGACAACGGAGGATTGCAACCCAAAGAAACCCTTGCTTCTGGGCACCGTCCAAGTGATATTTATAGAGGGAGTAAAA
>NZ_JBAWDL010000039.1:0-6352 GCF_049590715.1 Flavobacterium sp. | reverse complement strand
CGTCTCAATAGTTTAAAAAGAGTGGTAAAATAACTTTATAAATTTCCTTAATGTCTATTCCAATACCATACCTTTGAGAGTACAAATTTCACACTACCTTATTTCTTTTTATTTTTGTAAAATGGATGCAATCTGGCATAAAAACAAAAAAACCTAATGACGCTAGAACAACTACAAAACCTACCGAACGACAAAAAGATCATCCTCTTTGATGGTGTATGTAACCTGTGTGATGCTTCAGTACAATTTATTCTTAAAAACGACAAAAAGGATGTTTTTCGTTTTGTGGCGTTGCAGTCTGAGTTAGGAAAAGAAATCATTCAGTATCTCGGGATCAATACTAACAAAACGGATAGTATCGTCTTATATGAACCTGGAAATGCTTATTACTATAAATCGCAAGCTGCTTTAACTATTGCAGGCGAATTAGGAGGAATGATTGGGGTATTAGGTATTTTCAAAATACTCCCTTCTGGATTAAGTGATCGAATTTATGATTACATCGCTAAAAACCGCTACAAATGGTACGGTAAAAAAGAAAGCTGCATGATTCCTACAGCCGAGATTAAAAACAAATTTTTAGGATAAAAAAATAAGCTACGAATTCACGAATAAAACTATTTTAATTCGTGAATTCGTAGCTTTAAGTTATAAAGTACTTTATAGATATGATTTTCTATCCTAATCAAGGCGACTTAAACACAAAGAAAAGTCTATGAATCAAACTTGCAGTAAGCGTAGACGAAATGTATTAAAAACCCTTTTTAATCCGTAACTAAAAAACTAAAGATTCTTCAACGCCTCCGCATCAATATCGCTATGTGAAACATGATAAACCGCTTCTCTATTTTTAATTACAATCAATTGTGGTGATTGGTGCATTACCCCAAAACGAGAGGCAATTTCGTTTGAAATATCGCGGTGTTCCAATAAATCCAAAAAATAAGGTGTAACCTTTTCTTCCGAATCAAATTCATTCTCAAACTGTTTCAACGCCATTCTACTGATGCTACAACGTGTACTGTGTTTGAAAATCGCTACTGGATTTTGTTCTGATAACGTTACAATTTCTTGCAACTGAGCTAAATCATTCAATTCAATCCAGTTAACTTTACTTGTATTCTGTTTTGGAGCTTCACTGCTCCCGAAGATATTTTTCAAAAAACTCATAATTCGTATTGTTTTATGACGTTTTGACATATAAAACTGATAAAAATCAGCTTTTTTACGCCGTTTTGTCCGTAAATTTGAAATGGAATATATTTTGACCCAATCTCTGCAAAGTTAAGTATTAAGTTTAAACCAAATCAACAAAAAGATGAACATAAATAAATTTACCATAAAATCGCAAGAAGCCATCCAGCTCTCGCAACAGCTTACCCAAAGAGTGGGTCAGCAACAAATAGAAAACGAACACCTCTTTAAAGCCATCTTTGAAGTAGATGAAAACGTAGCGCCTTTTATCTTGAAAAAACTGAATGTCAACGTGCCCTTGTTTTTGCAAATATTGGATAGTACGATTGAAAGTTTTCCAAAAGTAACAGGTGGCGAAATCCAATTTTCAAGAGCCGCAGGCACCACACTAAACGAAGCCGAAAACATGGCACAAAAGATGAACGATGAATACGTTTCTATCGAACATTTAATCTTGGCTATTTTTGGTTCAAAAAGTAAGGTTGCCCAAATCCTTAAAGACCAAGGGGTAACCGAAAAAGGTTTAAAAGCCGCTATCGAAGAATTACGTAAAGGCGAACGTGTAACTTCGGCTTCTGCTGAGGAAACCTACAATTCCTTAAACAAATACGCCAAAAACTTGAATCAGTTGGCCAAATCAGGCAAACTCGATCCAGTAATTGGTCGTGATGAGGAAATTCGTAGAGTTTTACAAATCTTAACCCGTCGTACCAAGAACAACCCAATGCTTGTGGGCGAACCTGGTGTGGGTAAAACCGCCATTGCCGAAGGTTTAGCACATAGAATTGTAGATGGCGATGTACCAGATAACCTAAAAAACAAAATTGTTTTCTCACTGGATATGGGAGCCTTAATTGCAGGAGCCAAATACAAAGGAGAATTTGAAGAACGCTTGAAAGCGGTTGTCAAAGAAGTAACTGCTGCCGAAGGGGATATCGTCCTTTTTATTGACGAAATACACACGCTTGTAGGTGCTGGTGGTGGCGAAGGTGCCATGGATGCGGCGAATATCTTGAAACCAGCATTGGCTCGTGGTGAACTTCGTGCCATTGGTGCAACGACTTTGGACGAATACCAAAAATATTTCGAAAAAGACAAAGCCCTAGAACGTCGTTTCCAGAAAATCATCATCGAAGAACCTGATACCGAAAGTGCCATTTCAATCCTTCGTGGAATTAAAGAAAAATACGAAACACATCATAAAGTCCAAATCAAAGACGAGGCCATTATTGCTGCGGTGGAATTATCGCAACGGTATATTACGAATCGATTTTTGCCAGACAAAGCCATTGATTTAATGGACGAAGCAGCGTCAAAAATCCGTATGGAAATCAACTCAAAACCTGAAGAACTCGATGTTTTGGATCGTAAAATCATGCAACTCGAAATCGAAATCGAAGCGATCAAACGTGAAAAAGACGAAAGCAAGATTAAAATCTTAGGAATGGATTTGGCAAACCTCAAAGAAGAGCGCAACCAGATTTACACCAAATGGAAATCAGAAAAAGATGTAGTAGACAACATCCAAGCCGTTAAAAAAGAGATTGAAGATTATAAATACGAAGCCGAACGTGCGGAACGTGAAGGCGATTACGGAAAAGTAGCCGAAATTCGTTACGGAAAAATCAAAGAAGCCCAAGAGCAACTCGACCTTTTACACAAAGACTTAGCCGACAATCAAGCCGATGGAAGTTCGTTGATTAAAGAAGAAGTAACCCGTGAAGACATTGCCGAAGTAGTAGCCAAATGGACTGGAATTCCAGTAATGAAAATGCTCCAAGGCGAGCGCGAAAAACTATTGCATCTGGAAGAAGAATTGCACCACCGTGTCGTAGGACAAGAGGAAGCCATCGAAGCCGTGAGTGATGCCGTGCGTCGTTCTCGTGCTGGATTGCAAGACTTGAAGAAACCCGTAGGAACCTTCCTTTTCCTAGGTACAACTGGTGTGGGTAAAACCGAATTGGCTAAAGCCCTAGCGGAATACCTTTTTGACGACGAAAACGCCATGACCCGTATCGATATGAGTGAGTACCAAGAACGCCACAGTGTGAGCCGATTGGTGGGTGCACCTCCAGGATACGTGGGCTATGATGAAGGTGGGCAGTTGACTGAAGCCGTGCGCCGTCGTCCCTACTCTGTGATTTTGCTGGATGAAATTGAAAAAGCACATCCAGATACTTTCAATATCTTACTTCAAGTGTTGGATGAAGGTCGTTTGACCGACAATAAAGGACGTCTAGCCGATTTCAAGAATACCATCATCATCATGACCTCCAACATGGGAAGCCAGATTATACAAGAGAAATTTGAGAACCTCAAAGGTGGCATTGAAGCCGCTACCGAAGCCGCAAAAACTGAAGTGCTGGGATTACTAAAACAAACCGTGCGCCCAGAATTCATCAACCGTATTGACGAGATCGTGCTCTTCACCCCGCTTACTACCGAAAACATTAAACAAATCGTGGGTATCCAACTCAAATCTGTGATCAAAATGCTAGCCTTACAAGGCATCACCATGGACGCTACGCCAGAGGCCATCGACTATTTATCACACAAAGGTTATGACCCGCAATTTGGTGCCCGCCCTGTCAAGAGAATCATCCAAAGAGAAGTGCTCAACAGCCTTTCCAAAGAAATTCTAGGCAGTCAAATCACCACAGACAGTATCATTTTACTGGATGCATTTGACGGCAACTTGGTTTTTAGAAATCAAACAGCTTAACGGTGTCAAGATGAGTTGCCGTGGTCAGACTGAGCGTGTCGTTTTCAAACTGAACTTCCGTTGTCAGGCTGAGCGTGTCGAAGCCTTCCCTCTTTTAATAAAAACATCCAACCTTAAAACACCATTTCTTACAAGAGTGGTGTTCTTTTTTTTGGAGCATAACGATTGATTTCCATAATAAACTCCCCTCCTGCTCTCGCCTTTATCTCGTTCCGTTCCACTCCACGAGGATACCGGCTCGATCAGGGCTAATTTTAGGACTTTTTTTGCCCTATTTACGTTAAAAAAAAACGTTCTAATCCTAATTATTTATAAGAAAAATAATTATTTTTATGTTTTAAATATCTAAAAATGAATTGGTCAGCAAAACTCACAAAACACAAAGGCAATAACAGAATCGCTGTATATTTTGAAAAAAATACCGACTTAATTATAAGGATCAAACAAATCGATGGAGCAAGATGGAGTCAGTCCTTACTGGCTTGGCATATTCCTGATAATGACAAGAACCGAGAACGATTTAAGATAAAACTACTATCGCATTCGCTTCCATCACCTGAAGGAATTACTCAAATCGAAAAGTTTAAACAATGGATGCGTTCCAAACGCTATGCTGAAAGCAGCATTGCAACCTATAGCGAAGCACTAAAATCATTTTTGGTGTTTTATCGAGAAAAACCTATTACCGAAATTACAAATGAAGATGTAATTATTTACAATAATGAGTATATATTAAAAAACAAACTTTCGGAATCCTATCAAAATCAAACCGTTAATGCTATCAAACTTTTTTTTCAAACTATTAGAGAAACTAAAATGATGATAGACAAAATTCATAGACCCAAACGAGCCAAAGTTCTTCCTAATGTTTTGAGTAAGGAAGAAGTAAAATCAATTTTGGAAGCACACAGCAATTTAAAACACAAAACGATGCTAAGCATGATTTACAGTTGCGGATTGCGAAGAAGTGAACTTTTAAATTTAAAATTCTCTGATATAGATTCCAAAAGAAATATTGTTTTATTAAAAAATGCCAAAGGAAAAAAAGACAGAATCGCACCACTATCACCCAAAATATTAGCAATGCTCCGAGAGTATTACATTGAATATAAACCTAAAATATGGTTGTTTGAAGGACAAAATGCAGGAGAACAATATTCTGAACAAAGTTTACAAAGTGTATTAAAACAGGCCTTAAAAAAAGCAGGCAATACTAAACCCGTTACCTTACATTGGTTACGTCACAGCTATGCCACCCACTTATTAGAAAGTGGAACTGATTTGCGCTATATACAGGAATTACTGGGTCATAGCAGTAGTAAAACTACCGAAATTTATACTCATGTAAGTACAAAAAACATTCAACAAATAAAAAGTCCTTTTGATGATTTGTAAGAAAAAAATAATATATTTGAAAATAAATAAAGTATGACACTTGTCATACATATCTACCCATATTTGGGTGGCTTTGTATGATTTTGTCATACATATATACTAGTTGGCAGTAAGCTTAAACCAAAAATATGGAATTACCAAAAAGAACAAAACAACATATTTCAGAATCTGATTCATATAAACTTTTCCAATCAAAAATTCCTAATAACTGGATAATACGAGAAACAACTGAAAGAGATTATGGAATTGATTGTTATTTAGAGCTTGTCAATGCAAATAATCAACTTACTGGAGAACTGGTTCTCATACAACTTAAATCAAGAAAATCAATTGATTGGACAACTTCCGACACTTACACAATATCCGATATAAAAATATCAACTGCCAATTACTGGAACCAATTTGCAGTTCCTGTTTTTATATTTTTAGCAGATATTCAAGCACAAGAGATTTATTTTCTTTCGGTAAAACATTGGATAAGAAGGAAATTTATAGAATATAGCAAACAAGGAAGTTTTTCTTTCCAATTTGAAAAAGACTTTGCTTTTAATCTTAAAGAAGGGTTATCAAATTTTAAACTTTATTTTTCTTATGAACATAACAGAAAACAATTTGAAAATGAATTAATTTTCTTTTTATCTAACTTAAAATATTATAAAGAATTTTTGTCCGAACATACTAATAGAGACTTCCATCTTGGAATTGAGAGTTCTGATTTGATATATTTTGAAGCAATGCATCGCAATTTTGAATTTCTATGCAATTACCTGTTTATTGGTTTTACAATTCCAAGTTTAAATGATATTAAAACGAAAAGTGAAAAAACATTTGGTGCAGAATTACATTATGAATTATACGAGCACGATATAGCAGAATTAGTTGAAAACTTCCAACATCTAACTTCAACAATAATTGCGTGTTTAAAAATATTTTTTGATGTTGAAGCAGAATATTGGATTAGAAAAAACCTAACAGTTTTAAATTACCTAAATAATATCGGAGAAGACGGAAGTTTACCTTACTAAAAAGCCTACTGCCAAC
>NZ_JBAWDL010000038.1:0-1511 GCF_049590715.1 Flavobacterium sp. | reverse complement strand
CTTCTTGAGTAATAACTGCTAACTACTATATAGACGAAACAAACATTCGTATATACACCCAAAATCGGATAGATAAGCGAAGGTTTGTTTCGTTTTATTTATTTTCAAATATATTGTTTTTTTTCTTACAAGTCATAAGAAAGACTTTTCGTTTGTTGCAAATTTATCGTGAAAAAATGAAGTTATGTTTTCTACAATCTCGCGTGAGGGGGAGAAGCTAGCTACCGAAGTAGCGCGTATCACCCGACAGCACTATAGAAAGGGGCTTTGTAACTGCAAACAACTTTTAGCCCCTTTTTATAGTGTTGGCATGCCCAAATCCTTCTTTTTGTAGGTGTAATAATTTCGTTTTTGAGAGAATGAAAAAAATATATAATTCCATTTTTACATTCCAAATTTAAAAAGTAATTTTGCGCCCATGCAACACAACGTACTTATTTTAGATTTCGGATCGCAATACACTCAACTGATTGCGCGTAGAGTTCGCGAATTAAATATATTCTGCGAAATTTTTCCTTACAATCATTTTCCAGATGATTTGTCCAGTTATAAAGCCGTAATTCTAGGAGGTAGCCCTTTCTCTGTTCGCGGAGAAGATGCGCCACACCCAGATTTGTCGCAAATACGAGGCAAATTGCCAATGCTTGCCGTATGCTACGGAGCGCAATATTTAGCTCACTTTTCAGGTGGCGAAGTTGCAGCTTCAAACACAAGGGAGTATGGTAGAGCAAATTTATCTTTTATTAAAGAAGACGAAGTTTTCTTTGATGGGATTTCGCCAAACAGTCAAGTTTGGATGAGTCATAGTGATAGTATCAAGGCGTTGCCTACCAATGGTGTGAAACTAGCAAGTACTCACGATGTGGAGTTTGCGGCTTACAAAATTGAGGGAGAAACGACTTATGCGATTCAGTACCACCCAGAGGTTTTTCACTCTACTGAAGGTGGGAAAATGTTGGAGAACTTTTTGGTAAAAATTGCCGAAGTACCTCAAAACTTTACTCCAAATGCTTTTGTTGAGGAGATGGTAGCAGAATTGAAAGAAAAAGTAGGAAACGATAAAGTAGTATTAGGACTTTCGGGTGGAGTAGATTCTACTGTTGCGGCAGTTTTATTGCACCAAGCAATTGGAAAAAACTTGTACTGTATTTTTGTAAATAACGGTTTGCTTCGTAAAAACGAATTTCAAAGCGTACTGGATCAATACGAAGGTATGGGATTGAACGTAAAAGGGGTGGATGCTTCTCAACGTTTTTATGATGCACTAGCGGGAGTAACTGATCCTGAATTAAAAAGAAAAGCGATCGGAAATGCTTTTATCGAAGTTTTTGACGCAGAGTCTCACCTTATTGAAGATGTAACCTGGTTAGCCCAAGGAACTATATATCCTGATGTTATCGAGTCGGTTTCTGTAAAAGGACCTTCAGCTACGATTAAATCACATCATAATGTGGGTGGTCTACCTGATTATATGAAATTGAAAATTGTAGAACCTTTGCGCATGCTTTTTA
>NZ_JBAWDL010000037.1:0-17179 GCF_049590715.1 Flavobacterium sp. | reverse complement strand
TAGGCATTTCTTGGACTGATTCCAATTGATACTCACGATACACTTCCTCAGCAGAAACCAAAGGGTCGTAGATGGTAATTTTAATACCATAATCCAATAATGATTTTACTAAATCAACAATTTTAGTATTTCTTACATCTGGACAATTTTCTTTGAATGTTATTCCCAGCATTAACAAACTTGCTTGATTAACAATAATTCCATTTTTAATCATCAACTTCACCACTTGTGAAGCGATATAATCCCCCATGCTATCATTTAAACGGCGACCAGCCAAAATAATCTCGGGATGATACCCAAGTTCTTGTGCTTTTTGTGCTAAATAATAAGGGTCAACACCTATACAATGCCCACCAACTAATCCAGGTTTAAAAGGCAAAAAATTCCACTTTGTAGCTGCTGCTGCTAATACCTCTTGGGTATCAATCTTCATTAGACTAAAAATCTTAGCCAATTCATTTACAAAAGCAATATTAATATCACGTTGTGAATTTTCAATCACTTTGGCAGCTTCAGCTACTTTTATACTCGGAGCCAAATAGGTTCCAGCCGTGATAACAGACAGATAAAGATCATTAACTTTTTGTGCTGTTTGAGGAGTAGAACCCGATGTAATTTTCAAAATTTTATCAACCGTATGTAATTTATCTCCAGGATTAATTCGCTCAGGAGAATACCCTACAAAAAAATCTACATTGAATTTTAAATTAGAGAAACGTTCCAAAACAGGAACACATTCTTCCTCGGTAAGTCCAGGATAAACCGTTGATTCATAAATGACAATATCTCCTTTTTTTAAATAAAGAGCCACTGTTTCCGAAGAGCGATACAATGGATTTAAATTGGGCTTATTATTTTTATCAACTGGCGTTGGAACAGTAATTACATAATAATTACATTGAGAAAGCTTTTCTTTATCTGTAGTTACTAAAAGACCTGTTTTAAAGGATTTCTGCCCCAAATCATCAATCAAAACGTCATTTAATTGGTTTGGAGAAAGTTCCTGAGTACTATCAATACCATTCTGTATTTGAGAAATACGAACCTCATTGATATCATACCCTACAACAGAATGCTTGGTTGCAAAAAGACGTGCTAATGGCAAACCCACATATCCTAAACCAACAATACCAATTTTAATATCTGAACTCATTAAAAACAAAAGTTTTATGCACCGCTTCGCAACTCTAACCCACAAAATATGGAGTAAAAGCTTCTTTTCATAAAAACGGCAAATATATAAAATTATAAACGGCTTCCCGTTAAAATCTGAAATGAAATTCTAACAGAATCCCCTTCATGTTTAAAACACTAAAACAAATCAATTGCACAAAAAATAATAAAAAACTTATATTTTTAAATATTTTTCTTCATAATACTGAGCATAAATACCACTAGTTACGCTATTTAACCATTCTGTATTTTGTAGATACCAATTAACCGTCACTTCAAGACCTTGTTCAAATGTCACCGAAGGTTCCCAACCTAATTCTTTATTAATCTTTGAAGCATCAATAGCATAGCGTAAATCATGACCTGGTCTATCTTTTACATAAGTAATCAACTTCTCTGACTCTCCCGTTTCACGTCCCAATTTATCATCCATAATACCGCATAATAAACGAACTAAATCAATGTTTTTCCATTCATTAAAACCACCTATATTATAAGTACCATGATTTTCTCCTTTATGGAAAACAATATCAATAGCACGAGCATGATCAACAACATAAAGCCAATCTCGTGTATAATTACCATCACCATAAACAGGTAGAGGCTTATTATTAATAATATTATTAATAAATAATGGAATTAATTTTTCTGGAAAATGATTTGGTCCATAATTATTAGAACAATTCGTCAGTACATAAGGCAAACCATACGTCTCTCCATAAGCCCTAACAAAATGATCAGAACTTGCTTTTGAAGCAGAATATGGTGAATTAGGATCATAAGCCGTTGTTTCTGTAAATAATCCTTCAGCGCCCAAAGAACCATACACCTCGTCAGTACTGATATGATAGAAACGTTTGTTTTCATAATTCCCAGCCCAAATAGACCTAGAAGCATTCAATAAATTAACAGTTCCAATAACATTCGTTTTTACAAAAGCCATAGGATCTTCAATAGAACGATCTACATGTGACTCTGCTGCTAAATGCAAAACCCCATCAAATTGATGTTCTTGGAATAAATCAGAAATGAATTTTTCATCACTAATATCTCCTTTGATAAATGTATAATTAGGTGCATTTTCAATATCAACTAAATTTTCAAGATTACCAGCATACGTTAAGGCATCTAAATTATAGATTTGATAATTACTGTATTTTGTAACAAAGAGTCTAACGACATGAGACCCTATAAAACCTGCTCCCCCTGTTATAAGTATTTTTTTCATTATTATTTTTATTGTTTTTATTCACACTATAAATTAGCAACTAAATCCATTTTTAATACACATCCTAAACTTTCTAAGACTAACATACAATGCGTCTTATTTAACTCCTTAACAACAGCTTCTTGACCTAAAAAAGGCCCCGACTCTACTTTTATTTTATCACCAATTTTATAAGGCAATATACTAATATCAATATTATTTGGTTTTTCTAACCATTTTTTAATGGTACTAATTTCATCATCCCGAACAATAGCAGGTTTTCCTAACCAAAAAAGATAACGAACTGCTCCAGCTGATTGAAAAACTAAATTCCTATCCGATTCTTCTAACTGAACAAAAACATACGAATTAAACAAAGGCACTTCAACTTTTTTCTTTCTATCCGACCATTGCCTCATTTTTATGACTAACGGACAATAACACTCAATCCCTAATTTCACTAACTGCTCTACTACTTTCTTCTCCCATTTCGGTTTTGTATATACTACATACCAATTCATCTCCTTTTGTATTTTGAAAAATTATTTTATACCAACCTTTAACAATATTCTTTATATCATTAAGAACCTACAGATTGATAAACAAATCCTATCTTTTCCATTTCCGCACGATTTAGCACATTTCGACCATCAAAAACAAATGCCGGTTTCTGCATGGAATGGTAAATTCTATTCCAATCGTAAGTAATAAACTCATCCCATTCTGTCAATACTGCGATAGCATGCGCATTTAAGCAGGCTTCATAAGGATCCTGAACAACACTTACCCTTTCTTTATTGCTATCCGCACTTCTTGTTTTTAAGTAATTTAAATCTGAAAAAACTTTATCACCTGCAACTTTAGGATCATAAACAGTAATATTTGCTTGTTCATTGATTAAATCATCCGCAACATAAATAGCAGCTGACTCTCTAGTATCATTAGTATCCTTCTTAAATGCCCAACCTAAAAAAGCTATTTTTTTATCGGCAACTGTATTATAAAGGGTTTGAACAATTTTATTCGAAAAACGTCTTTTCTGATGATCATTCATAACAATCACTTGCTCCCAATAATCAGCTACTTCATTTAAACCATACGATTTTGCAATATAAACCAAATTAAGAATGTCTTTTTGAAAACAGGAGCCACCAAAACCAACTGAAGATTTAAGAAATTTAGATCCAATCCTACTATCCATTCCAATAGCTCTAGCAACTTCGTTAACATCAGCTCCAGTTTTTTCACAAAGTTCAGACATCGCATTAATAGAAGAAATACGTTGTGCTAAAAAGGCATTAGCCGTTAGCTTCGATAATTCTGAAGACCATACATTAGTGGTCAAAATCTTATCCTGTGGTACCCAATTAGCATAAACATCAACTAGAGATTGAATTGCTTCTACACCTTCTTTAGAAGCATCTCCTCCAATTAGTATTCTATCTGGAAATAACAAATCATCAACTGCTGTACCTTCAGCTAAAAACTCAGGGTTTGACAAAATTTGAAACTGGACTCCATTACCTGTATGATCCAAAATACTTTTGATTGCCTCAGCTGTTCTAACAGGCAAAGTCGATTTTTCGACTACAATCTTATTGTCTTTGGCAATTTTAGCAATTTGTCTGGCACACAATTCAATATATTTTAAATCAGCTGCCATTCCTTTTCCTTTACCAAAAGTTTTAGTAGGCGTATTTACCGAAATAAAAATCAATTCCGCTTCATCAATAGCTGTTTCAACATCAGTAGAAAAAAACAAGTTTCTTCCTCTAGATTCCGCTACAATATCCGAAAGTCCAGGTTCATAAATAGGAATTTTAGTAACATCCTCATCATTCCAAGCTGCTATTCTGTTTTCATTCAAATCAACAACAGTCACTTGTATATGTGGACACTTTTGTGCTATGATAGCCATAGTAGGACCTCCAACATATCCTGCACCAATACAACAAATTTTTGTAATTTTCATTTATTCTATTTTCTAATCCTAGATTTATTTATTTTTAGAAAGAGTATTCTCTCTAATAGTATTCTTTTTCGTTATCGTAAATTTTCCCAATACCAACCAACAGCTTTTTCTAATCCATCTTGTAAAGAATACTCTGGATTATAGCCCAATAATTTTTTTGCTTTTTCAATACTAGCTAATGAATGCGGAATATCTCCTGCTCTGTTAGGACCATACTTTATTTCAACTTCTGCAATTCGAGCATCATATTTTGATAAATAGTCTTTAAGATACCCTACTAATTCATTTAAAGTATTTCGATCTCCAAAGGCTGTATTATAAACGGTATTTACTGCTAAATTATTTTCTGTTCTGATAGCCAACTCATTCATCAAGATCACATTATCAATATAAGTAAAGTCTCTTGAATAATTGCCATCACCATTAATCACTGGACTTTCTAACTGCATAAGTTGCATTACAAATTTTGGAATTACTGCGGCATAAGCTCCATTTGGATCTTGTTTTCGACCAAAAACATTAAAATAACGTAGCCCTATCGTTTCCAAACCATATGTTTTACTGAAAATTTCAGCGTAGAGTTCATTTACATATTTTGTAATTGCGTAAGGCGATAATGGCTTTCCAATAGCATCTTCTACCTTAGGAAGCCCTTCAGAATCCCCATAAGTTGAAGAACTAGCAGCATACACAAAACGTTTTACCTTAGCATCTCGAGCTGCTGTAAGCATATTCAAGAAACCAGAAACATTTACATCATTAGTTGTCAACGGGTCAATTATGGAACGAGGAACTGAGCCTAATGCAGCTTGATGCAACACATAATCGACTCCTTGAACTGCTGCTTCACAATCCTTTAGATTTCGAATATCACCTACTACTAAACGAAAATTTTCATGATTCTCAAAATCTTTCAAATTATGCTTATGCCCTGTAGAAAAATTATCCAAACAAACCACTCGATATCCTTTTCTTAAAAAATGCTCACACAAATTAGAACCTATAAATCCAGCCCCACCAGTTATCAATAATGTCGTATTTATTCCCATCTTCATTTTTTATAATCTAACTTACATTCGAATTGCGAAACTTGCTCCATATTTTTTTGATAAAACTCTTAGGCTTTTCATCATCATGATACCCGTTTGAATAATCACCGTATCCATAACCGTATCCATAAGCTGAACCATATTTAGCCTTATTTTCAAAACCATTCAAAATAATACTAGTATTTTGTAATTCTTCTCGTTTAACTCTGTTATTCAACATCGTGATCATCTCCTTTTTGGAATAATTCTGCCTTACAATATACAAGGTAACATCAGCATATTGAGACAACTCTATAACATCTGAAACTAAACCGACTGGAGGAGTATCCATTATAATATAATCGTATTTACTCTTTAATTCTGCCATAAGCTCTCCCATACGTTCACTAAGAATTAACTCTGAAGGATTAGGAGGTATTGATCCCGATAATACAATATCTAAAAATGGAATCTGCGTCTTTTGAATGATTTCGTCCACTCCTTTTTGATTAATCAAGTAATTAACAATACCCACATTATTTACCAAACCAAATTCGTCTGCCAATTTTGGTTTCCTTAAGTCCAAACCAAGAATCACAGTCTTTTTTTCACTTAAAGCAAAGACAGTAGCGATATTTATAGAACAAAATGTTTTTCCTTCCCCACTGATAGAAGATGTAATCATCAATGTTTTGGCCCCATCAAGACTTTGTTGCTTGTATAAAAACTGTAATGACGACCGTATGGCTCGAAAGGATTCTGACAAAGCTGATTTAGGCTTTTCAAATACTGCCAAGTCCGACTGACCTTTATTTAAACCTACTACACCTATTAATGGAATTTTGGTTAAGCTATTAATATCATCCGTATTTTGAACCGAATTATTTACAAACAAAATAACAAACACAATCAATAAAGGAAATAATATCCCTAAAAACAACGCTAATACATAATTCACAGATGTCTTAGGTCCTAACAAACCACCACCGATATCTTTGGCTGGGTCAATAAAATGGATATCTGATAAATTAGCAGCTTTAACAATATCGGCTTCACTTCTTTTTTGTAAAAAAGTACTATAAATATTATCACTCAAATCATACTTCCTCTTTATTTTAATAAGTTCTTGCTGGTCATCAGGAAGTGCTTTAATAGTATGTTCTGCTTGATTTATTTTACTATTTATAGTCATTAATTCATATTGCAATCCTGACTTTGCTGTAACAATGTTTTCTAAAAGCACATTTTTAACAGCTTCCATCTGGCTATCAAAATCTTTAAAAATCTTATCACTTTTAACAGCATAAGCCATTTCAGATCGTTGTGTAGAAAGGGCGATCAATTTCGAAATATTAGCTACAATATTAGGATCATCAATTCCAGCTACTGAAGGTGCTGGAAGCTTTGAATAATCAGTACTATTTTTCAAATACGCTTTCAAGGAATTATAGTACGTAACTTTACGAGTTACTTCATCTTTCTTTATATCAAATTCAAAAATTTGATCTGAAAATTTTTCTCCTCCAGCTTCAATATCATAGATATTTTTACTTTTTCTAAAAGACTTTAACTCATCCCCAGTCTCTCTCAATTGGGATTCCATTGCAATAAGAGTACTGTCAATAAAACTAATGGTATTCGTTGCAAATTGATTCTTATCATCTAATTGTCTTTGAATAAGCATTTTTACTGTCGAATTCAAATACTCAACCATTCGTGCTTTATTCGTCCCTTGCATTCCAAGTGTAATTATCGAACCTCCTTTGTCATCTGAACGAACATTGACTCCTTTATACTTTGATACAGCTCCATCAAAATCATTGAATCTCACAAAATACTCATTCCCTTTATAAAAACCAGGCTTATCCTTTATTTGTAATTTCCAATTCAAAAAAGGCAATGAAACTAATTCCCCAACTTTATATCTTTTAACAAATTCACCAGCTACAACAGCAGTATTACTATATGAATCATCAGAATAAGTAATTACAGAAACACTATTGCCATTAAATGGAATACGAATTTCATACTCATTTTCACTTAAAAATTTTATTCCTATTAGCGTATTCGCCAACTGTCCTTTTGATTTATTAATCACAACATAAAAAGGAACAGATCCATAAGCATCTGTAAGGTTGTATTTTCCTTGTTCCAAATAATCAATATAGAATTGTAATTTATCAACCACTAATTCATTATGAGATCTTGATTGAAATATGGTTGAAATCGTACTAACTTGATCCGAAATCCCTCCCCAATTAAAGACCAAACTTGTATTTGAAGTAAATAGAGGATTACTTTCTTCTTTTACAGAGATGAGTGTTTCCATCCCATAAATTTTCTCTTTCCTAATATTAACTTGATAAGCAATGGTAAATGCGATAATCAAACTGATTATGAACCACCTCCAATAACTTAATACCTTTATTAAAAAGCCTTTAAAATCAAAATTCGTTTGATTTTCAAAAATTGAAAAATCTTTTATATCTAACATTTTCTAATTTTATTTTTTTAACAGAAAAAAAGTGGTCGTGGCAAAGGACAGTAATGTTACAAATGTACTGAAAGACTCCAAAAGTGTTTTGCCTGTTCCCCAAGTTTTTTGTTTTAATGGTTTTACATAGATATAATCATTGGGTTGTAAATAATAATAAGGCGATTGCATTACGTTAATATCCGTCAAATCAAGATCATGCATTTGACTTCCTGTGGCGGTTTGTCTAAGAATTGTAACTGCTTTTCGATTCCCAGTCAAAGTGATATCTCCGGAGTTTGCAATAGCCTCCATGATAGTAACCTTGTCTTGAAATAGTGTTTTAGTCCCCGTACTTCCTACTTCTCCATTAATGGTATATCTAAATCCAGCTAATTTTACTGTTACAAAGATATTAGCTTCTTTTTTAAAATATTCTGCTAATAACTGGTCCTCAATTTTTAATCGTATCTCATCAAGAGTATAGCCCATCACATTCATTTCTCCTAAAACAGGAATTCTAATATTTCCATGATCATCAACCGTAAAACCATCAAAATACAAGCTAGAAGCTGTTCTACCTAATGTTCCTTCATTTGCCGTACTGAACATTGAAACTAATTTTGGATCAATTGCTTTAATGTGAATACTGACAATATCATTCGTTTGTAATCTGTATGGTTTAAAAGCAACCTCCGAAATCACCGATTCAGCAACAGCACCTTCCTTTTTTTGTAAATAAGTCAAATCTTGAGTCGAAATACACGATGTAAACAACAGACTAATATTCATAAATAAGAAGAAAATACACTTGTTCATTTTTCTATTTTAGACAACAAATATAGCTTTTCATTTACTATATTAAAAGTTTGATTTTTTATTAAGACAATTAATTATTTTTAAACGACTTCTCAAAAGGGACTCGATGTAAAATACTTCTTCCTAATGTCACTTCATCCGCATACTCTAATTCATCACCTACAGCAATCCCTCTCGCAATCGTTGACATAATGACAGTTGTATCAGCAATTTGTTTATAAATAAAAAAATTAGTTGTATCTCCTTCCATGGTAGAACTCAATGCAAAAATAATCTCTGTAACACTTCCTGTTTTTACTTTTTCTACTAGCGAAGAAATCTTCAACTGACTAGGACCTACACCTTCAATAGGCGAAATCTTCCCTCCTAATACATGATAAACACCCCTAAATTGCCCAGTCCCCTCAATGGCCATTACATCTCTTATATCTTCAACAACGCAAATAATCTGATGATTTCTATTCACATTGGAACAAATCTCACAAATTTCATTATCCGAAATATTATGACAGCTGATACAATATTTTATATCAGCTCTCATATTGACTAATGCTTTAGATAAAAAATCCGTTTGTTCTTTTGGCTGTTTCAACAAATGCAATACCAATCGCAAGGCTGATCGTTTCCCAATGCCAGGCAATTGCGCAATTTCATTAACTGCTTTTTCAATTAATTTTGAAGAAAATTCCATAGAAACAAAAAAATAAACAATTTACAGAGCCAACAGTATCTTAACTTTATAAAAAAAAATTAAAATTGATTTGTAGCCAATAATACCAAAGTACACGCCTGTTCCGACTTAATATTATTCAATTCTAAAAGTTGTGCAAGCTCAGGGTTTTCAGCACCTGGATTAAAAATTACTCGTTTCGGACTTGCTTCTACAATATAATTATAGTAATCACGTTGACGCGTTGCATTCAAATACAAAGTGACAGTATCAACATTTTTTAATGGAATCGCCTTAGTTTGAATTTTTATCCCTGCCACTTCACCTGCATTTTGACCAATTGCAAGAACCGAATGCCCTTTTGCAACCAAATTAGTTATCGCTTTAAACGAATATCTTTCCGGTTTTGTAGAAGCGCCAAGAACTAATGTTTTTTTATTTTTCATTTTCATAATTTTGAATTGCAAAAGTAATTCTTTTATAACAAAAACCAGCCCAATAAACATTCTTCTATTAGAGCCTAATCCAGCTATCCACTCTAGCCCTCATTCAAAACGCTTTTTTTACTAGGTCATTGCAGGAGCTTCCTCTGGTCGCTCTGCAATTCCCGTAAAAAATAGCCTTTTATCATTCGGGGCTGCCGTTACTATCTGGGGCAGAACATCCTTTACCAAACATTATTCCTTTTTCAGAAAAATCTCCGCCATCATACAACGGGCACTTCCTCCACCACAGGCTTCAATAGTATCTAAACTTGTACTGATGATTTCAGCATGATTTTCAATTTGCGCAATTTGTTTCGCAGTTAAACTACCATAGGCAGCCGTACTCATAACCATATATTTTTTCTCATCAGCACCCAAAACTTCAAGCATATTACCCACAAAACTGTTCAACTGTTTTTCAGTAATCAAAACAATTTCTTTATTGTCTTTCTTCAGATTTTCAAGAACCATTTTACGCTCTTGCTTGTCGTCAATAGCATCGGCACATACTACGGCAAAAGTATCCCCAACAGTCATCATTACATTTGTATGATAAATCAACTTTCGTTCACCATCAACAGTATGAAAAGCTTCAAACACAACAGGTGCATAATCAAAGTCTTCACAATATTCAATAAACAGCTCTTCATCAGCTCTTGGCGATAGTGCACAATAGGCCTTTTCATTTTCTCTATCTAGTACAATACTCCCTGTTCCTTCTAGAAAAAAACCATCTTCTTCTGCCGAAGAATAATCAATGATATTTTCAATCTTAAACCCTTTATCTTCTAGAATATCTAAAATATCTTCACGGCGTTCTGACCTTCTATTCTCAGCAAACATAGGATAAAAAGCAACATCTCCATTTTCATGCATGGATATCCAATTATTTGGAAAAATACTATCAGGCGTATCAATATCCACGGTATCATCTACAACAATCACATCTACTCCCACTGCAGTCAATTTTTCAACCAAGCCATCAAATTCCTGTTGTGCTTTAGCATTTACTGTAGCAGGAAGTAACCCATCTATAACCTTTTGATAATAATTATTAACCGCTGTTTGCTCGTTCATTCGAAACGCTACAGGGCGAATCATTAAAATTGAATTGGTAATTTGTTTCATCTTCTATTTTATTAAAAACTAATATTTACTCTCTAATAAGTGGCAATGTTGAACATCGCAACAAACCTTCTTGTTTCGCTATCTCTGCATAAGGAACCTCTTCTACAATAAAACCATGTGCTCTCAACCATGTATTCAAACGCTTAAAATTCCGCTCAGATACCACTACATTAGTATCAATCGAAAAAACATTCGAATTCATATGATACATTTCATTTCTTTTAATGTGAAATAAATTCTCTTTCCCAAAAAGATCCACTAAATACATATAATCAGCTTCCTCACGAAAACCTCTCTTATAAATAATCCCTTTATCATTACCCACAGGTTGAAAACAACAATCGAGATGTAAGGCATTATCACGAGCTTCAATCTTTGACTTAATCAAATCAAATTCCTTTACAATCTTATTTGGGAATAAATCCTTAATAAACTGTACCCCTTTCATATTAGTACGAGCCGTGATATAATTTTTATAATCACTCCCTTTGTAGGTCCCAATAAATATATAATCATTCCACAACATCACATCGCCTCCTTCAATATGTGCTTCTTCTGGTGGGCGAACGACTTTTTGAGGATTAATTTCATCAATAACATATTGAATAGCATCTAATTCCCGTTCGCGTTCAGGCAATATATTCGATTTAATAAAAAAATCATCAATCACAAACCCAATGTCTCTCGTGAAAATCTGATTGTACTCTTCTATCAATTGCGGTTGATACACTTTCACACCATATTTTTGCAGAACAGTATTAAAAACATCCATTTCAACTACCATATCCTTTTCTAAAGGATACGTGCCCGCTAAAATATGTTCTAATGACTTTGGGTCGTAAGCTTCCTCAACTAGAGGTGTAGGACCGTTACTTTTTGCCAGGCCCAAAACAACTGATCTTAACCTGGCTGTTTCATTATTTACTTTTAATGCTATCATTAATTCAATCTATTTACACAAAGTTAAAAAAAAAGCCTCACTAGTTCAGTGAAGCTTTTCTATAATTAATTTAATCTGTAATCTTATTTCTTGAATTCTCTAAGAGGAGAACCTGTGTATATTTGTCTTGGTCTTCCAATAGGCTCTTTGTTTTCACGCATCTCTTTCCATTGTGCGATCCATCCTGGTAATCTTCCAATAGCAAATAAAACTGTAAACATATCGGTAGGAATTCCTAAAGCTCTATAAATAATTCCCGAATAGAAATCTACGTTTGGATATAAATTTCTAGCTTTGAAATATTCATCTTCAAGAGCTGCTTTTTCAAGTTTTCTTGCAATATCTAAAATTGGATCTTCAACCCCTAATGTTTCTAAAACTTCATTAGCTGCTTTTTTGATTATTTTAGCACGTGGATCAAAGTTTTTATATACTCTATGACCAAAGCCCATTAATCTAAATGGATCTGCTTTATCTTTGGCTTTAGCCAAATACTTTTCAGTATCTCCACCATTATTGTGAATCTCTTCTAACATTTCAAGTACTGCTTGATTAGCACCACCATGAAGTGGCCCCCATAAAGCAGAAACTCCTGCAGAAATCGATGCAAACAAACCAGCATGTGATGACCCTACCATTCTTACTGTTGATGTAGAACAGTTTTGTTCGTGATCTGCATGAAGAATAAATAATTTATCCAAAGCATCAATCACATTTTGACTTACTTTATATGGTTCAGTAGGTATTTCAAACATCAATCTCATGAAGTTCTCAACATATCCTTTTGTATTATCATAATAATTCAAAGGATACCCCATATTTTTTCTAAATGTCCAAGTTGCAATAACTAGGAATTTCCCCATAGTCTTACAAACAGCATTATACATGTCTTTTTCATTCTCAACATCAACTGATTTTGGATTAAATGAAGTCAAAGCACTTGTCAAGGCAGCTAAAATACCCATTGGATGTGCTGTTTTTGGAAAACCATCCAATATACTCTTCATTTCTTCATTTACGAGTGTATGCTTACGTATGTCAGTTTCAAACTTTTCTAACTGAGTTGCAGTAGGCATTTCTCCAAAAATCAAAAGATAAGATACTTCTAAGAAATTTGCATTATCAGCTAAATCCTCAATAGCATACCCTCTGTAACGTAAAATCCCTAATTCTCCATCCAAGAATGTGATTCCACTGGTACAAGAGCCTGAATTTTTATACCCAGGATCAAGAGTAACCATTCCCGTTAAATCTCGTAATTTCTTAATATCAATGGCTTCTTCGTTTTCGCTCCCTTTGATTATTGGAAACTCATATTTTTTACCATCAATTTCTAATATAGCTGTTTTTGACATAATACTTTGGAAATAAATCTTTATTTTTAATAATGCTCAAATCTAAGGAATTTTGAATTAATTAAAAAACGAATAATCTAGGGAAAATGTTAAAACTAAAAAAAAAAGCCATTTACTTTTAGTAAATGGCTTAAAATAATTCTCAAAAAGAATTATTTCTGTTTGAATGCATTCTTTCCAGGGAAGTAAGCAGTATCTCCTAATTCTTCTTCAATACGAATTAATTGATTGTATTTAGCCATACGATCAGAACGTGATGCCGAACCAGTCTTAATTTGACCACAGTTTAATGCTACAGCTAAGTCAGCAATAGTATTATCTTCTGTCTCTCCTGAACGGTGAGACATTACTGAAGTATAACCTGCATTTTTAGCCATATTCACAGCTGCAATAGTTTCTGTCAAAGTACCAATTTGGTTTACTTTTACAAGAATTGAGTTAGCAATACCTCTTTCGATACCAGTAGACAAACGTTCAACATTAGTAACAAATAAATCATCACCTACTAATTGAACTTTATCCCCGATTTTTTCAGTTAATAATTTCCAACCATCCCAGTCATTTTCATCCATACCATCTTCAATAGAGATAATTGGGTATTTAGCAACTAATTCAGCTAAATAATCTACTTGTTCAGCAGAAGATCTTACTTTACCAGTTTCTCCTTCAAATTTAGAGTAATCGTATTTTCCGTTTACATAAAATTCAGCAGAAGCACAATCCAAAGCAATCATAATTTCGTCACCGAAAGTATAACCTGCATTTTCAACTGCTAATTTGATTGTATCCAAAGCATCTTCAGTACCACCAGCTAAATTTGGCGCAAAACCACCTTCATCACCTACTGCAGTACTTAAATCTCTATCGTGTAATACTTTTTTCAAACTATGGAAAATCTCAGAACCCATTTGCATTGCATGAGTAAAAGAAGTAGCCTTAACTGGAAAAATCATAAACTCTTGAAATGCAATAGGCGCATCAGAGTGAGATCCTCCGTTGATGATATTCATCATTGGAACTGGCAATGTGTTAGCAGAAACTCCACCAACATATCTATATAAAGGCAACCCTAATTCATTAGCTGCTGCTTTTGCTACAGCAAGAGAAACTCCTAAAATAGCATTAGCTCCTAGTTTTGATTTGTTTGGCGTACCATCCAAATCAATCATCATTTGATCAATTGTATTTTGTTCGAAAACAGATGTTCCTACAAGTTCTTCTGCAATTAGTGTATTAACATTTTTCACTGCATTCAAAACTCCTTTTCCTAAATAGGCTTTTCCTCCATCACGTAACTCTACTGCCTCGTGTTCTCCAGTTGAAGCTCCAGATGGAACTGCCGCTCTTCCTAAAACACCACTGTCAGTAATTACATCTACTTCAATAGTAGGATTTCCTCTTGAATCGAAAATTTGTCTTGCGTGAATTTTAATAATTATGCTCATACTTGTTTCTTTTTAATTTTAATATGCAAATATATTCTATCTATTCTAATGATAATGCAAATAATTCCGAATGTTATTAACGAAAACGATGTATCCAAATTTTTTAAACAAATCAACCTGAGTATTTTAAAAATTTAAAACATCGATACACTATATCCCTAATTATTTACAAAAAACAAAAATAATCATTTAAGATTAAATCTTGTTTAAGTCAATATTACCCTTTTAAGTTCAACACAAATTGATCGAACAAATATGAAGAATCATGAGGTCCCGGACTAGCTTCTGGGTGGTATTGTACTGAAAAACAGTTTTTATTTTTTAGACGCATTCCAGCCACAGTTCCATCATTCAAATGTAAATGGGTGATTTCTAAATCTGGATTACCTTCTAACTCTTCCTTATTCACAGCAAAACCATGATTTTGAGAAGTAATTTCTCCTTTACCTGTAATTAAATTCTTAACAGGATGATTAATTCCTCTATGTCCGTTAAACATTTTATAGGTTGAAATTCCATTAGCAAGACCTATAACTTGGTGACCTAAACAAATTCCAAACAAAGGCTTGTTGTTTTTCAATATTTCTTTTGCCACTTCAATAGCTCCAGAAAGTGGCTCTGGATCACCAGGTCCGTTGGATAAGAAAAAACCATCGGGATTAAAAGAAGCTAAATCAGTATATGAAGAGTCATATGGAAAGACTTTAATATAACAATCTCTCTTAGCTAAATTTCTAAGAATATTTGTCTTAATACCTAAATCTAAAGCCGAAACCTTGTATTTAGCATTTTCATCACCAAAAAAGTAAGGTTCTTTAGTAGAAACTTTAGAAGCCAATTCTAAACCTTTCATATCTGGGACATTAGCCAAAGCAATTTTTAAATCTTCTATAGAAGTCCCATCAGTAGAAATAACAGCATTCATTGCCCCATTTTCTCTAATGTAACTTACCAAAGCACGAGTATCAACATCTGAAATACATATTAAATTATGCTTAACAAAATAATCCTCTAAACTCCCTGACGAATCTTCTCTTGAATAATTAAAACTAAAGTTTTTACAAACTAAACCAGCAATTTTAATTCCAGCAGACTCTACTTCATTATCATTCACACCGTAGTTTCCAATATGAGGGTTTGTGGCTACCATTATCTGACCAAAATAAGAAGGGTCAGTAAATATTTCTTGATATCCTGTCATACCTGTATTAAAACAAACTTCACCAAAAGTTGTCCCACTAATACCAATCGATTTCCCGTGAAAAATTGTACCATCACTTAATAAAAGTATGGCGCTCTGTCTTGTTGTATATTTCATTCTTTGATTTATATTATAATAGCCTAGTGAAATCCGCACAGCAAATTTCATTTGTAGATAAATACGGTGCAAATTTAATCCATTAATACAATGGAAACAAATTTTTAAATACTATTGTAAAAAATAACTTTTACAATTACTCAACTACCCAATTCAATTAAAAATGAGTAAAAAAAAAGGATAAACTATAAATAGCTTATCCTTTTCTAATATTATCGAATGATTATTTTCATAATTACTCAGTAGCTTCAGTAGTAGTTTCTGAATCACTTTCAGCAACAGGAGCTTCAGTAGCTTCATCTGCTTTTTTAGATTTTCCACCACGACGGCTTTTAGCTTTTTTAACTTCTTTTTTACCACCATTATAAAGTTCATTGAAATCTACTAATTCGATCATTGCCATATCAGCATTATCTCCTAAACGATTTCCAACTTTAATGATACGAGTGTATCCACCTGGACGGTCACCAACTTTAGCAGCTACGTCTCTGAATAAATCAGTTACCGCATACTTGCTACGTAAGTAAGCAAAAACAATACGACGATTGTGAGTCGTGTCATTTTTAGATTTTGTTATTAAAGGCTCAACAAATTGTTTAAGCGCTTTTGCTTTAGCAACAGTAGTATTAATACGTTTGTGCTCAATAAGAGAACAAGCCATATTAGCTAACATAGATTTTCTATGCGCTGTCTGTCTGCTTAAGTGATTGAATTTTTTTCCGTGTCTCATGACCAATTTATTTTAACTTCATCTTGCTACAATCCTTTATGGAGAGCAAAATATGAAGTAAATTATTCTTTATCTAGTTTGTATTTCGCTAAATCCATTCCGAAAGTTAAATTCTTTACAGCAACTAGTTCATCTAGTTCTGTTAAAGATTTTTTACCAAAATTACGGAATTTCATTAGGTCATTTTTATTGAACGATACTAAATCACCAAGTGTATCAACTTCAGCCGCTTTCAAGCAGTTTAATGCTCTAACAGATAGATCCATATCAACAAGCTTAGTTTTAAGCAATTGTCTCATATGTAATGATTCCTCATCATAAGATTCTGTTTGTGCGATTTCATCAGCCTCGAGTGTAATTCTTTCGTCAGAGAATAACATGAAATGGTGAATTAAAACTTTTGCAGCTTCAGTAAGAGCATCTTTTGGATTAATAG
>NZ_JBAWDL010000036.1:0-1501 GCF_049590715.1 Flavobacterium sp. | reverse complement strand
AATTGAGACAAACTGGAGAACCTAATGAAGACACTAGAAAAGTCTCTCCAAATGAATTTGCTCTTGATGGATCATATTCTTTAAAACTAAGTGAAACCTTCTCCATGGCAGTGGCAGGAAGATACATCCGATCTAACCTCAAAGTATCCGACAGCAACAATGATGCATCTGCTGCTAATACCTTTTCTATAGATGTTGCCGGATTTTTTCAATCTGAAGAAATTGCATACAATGAGTTTAACGGTAGATGGAGAGCGGGTTTTAATATTCAAAATCTTGGTCCTAAAATAAGCTATGACAATGACGATATAAATTCTAATTTCCTTCCTGCTAACTTAAAAATAGGAACTGGTTTTGATTTTATATTTGACGATTATAACAAACTCGCTGTGAACGTTGAATTCAACAAATTGCTAGTCCCTACCCCGCAATTTGGCACCGATTTAAATGGTGATGGTGTAGTTGATTCAAATGACTCAACTATAGCTAAAGAAGATTACAATTCTATTGGATGGACTTCAGGTATTTTCAAATCATTTGGCGATGCCCCTGATGGAATTAACGAAGAACTGGACGAAGTTACTTATGCCCTTGGAGCAGAATATCTTTACCAAGACTCATTTGCTATGCGTTTAGGATATTTTAACGAAAGTGCTTTAAAAGGAGCTCGAAAATATTTCTCACTAGGAGCAGGATTTAAATATAGCACCGTTAAAATTGACGTATCATACTTGTTTTCGGCATCTAAAGTAAAAAACCCGCTAGAAAATACCTTGCGTTTTTCGCTAACACTTAATTTTGGAGACAAATATGATGAATATTAGTTCTAAAGAAAATAACTAATTCAAAAATCCAAATTTCATAATTAAGAAATTTGGATTTTTTTATACCTACAATATGAAAGAATTAACTATTATAAGCCTATTTACGGTCTATAACAACACAACAGAATTACCGATTGAAATACAAAATCTGCTGATAAAAGCAATCAAAATAAGACAAAGCGCCTATGCTCCTTATTCACAATTTAAAGTCGGAGTAGCTATCTTATTAGCTAATGGAGAAATCATCCTAGGAGCTAACCAAGAGAATGCCGCCTATCCTTCAGGGCTTTGCGCCGAACGTGTTGCAATTTATCAAGCAGGCACGCTTTACCCCAATATACTCATCAAAAAGATCATTATATCCGCCTCATCGGATATAAAACAAACTACAACACCTATCCCTCCTTGCGGTGCCTGTAGACAAGCCATAGCAGAATATGAAATAAAACAAGAACAACCCATTGAAATTTATTTCACAGGAGAATCAGGGGATATCTATAAATCCCCATCTCTTAAAAACTTGCTCCCACTATTATTTAACAAAAACCTTTTGTAATAATACTAAAAATCAGCATTAAAATTTTAGTTCTTAATTCTAATGTCCTATTTTTGCAATTCGCAAATTTGTTCGATTAAACTATTTTGCGATATGTTTAACAATTGACAACACAATAAAA
>NZ_JBAWDL010000035.1:0-12647 GCF_049590715.1 Flavobacterium sp. | reverse complement strand
AAACAACAGCCCAAACACTTAGGTTATAAATAACACTACACTTATAGATTATTAGTTTTTATAACTAATGATCTCAAGATACTTTTGAGCTAATTCTGACAATAAAAGCTCAATGCAAATTTTATTTTTTGTTGTCAACACTTTAGTTAAACGCTCATCTCCCACAGCATAATACACAAAACCATTAACTTATATCTCCCAAACAAAAAAACTATGGCTCTAAATAAATTACGAATAATTAGCTCTAGAGTAGTTCGTGAATTAGAAAGAAAATCACCAAAACATCTTGAATAACAATACGAAGAAGTATTTATCAATTGCAAAAAACACTCACTCAAGAACGCAATAGTAAAGACTAAATATACAGTTTAAACGAACCACAAACGGCTTGTATTGCTAAAGGTAAAGCTCACAAGGCATATAAATTTGAACCAAAAGTTGTGTAGTTAGGGAAAGACAAACAGCTGTTATTTCTTCAATAAGAAGATTTTTAGATAATCCCACCATAGCAACACATTGGAAGAATCAATAGCCCAAAGTGGCGAGTAAGAAAAAAAAAAAAAGCAAGACCTAGTACTACTGGTACACAGAGATTTTAGAAGCAAAATAGAAGTTTATGGAACTTCAAATACTGATACAAAAAAAAAGAGAGTTCAAGACACAAACTGGAAGTTGCCAGGAAACGATTTAGAGTCAGAGTTGCGATTGAGCCCACAACATCACACTTAAAAAGAAACCACGCTTTAGGCTTAAACTTCCTTAATGGCATGGCTGGTGCTATTCATACTACTCTTTTGTTCAGAATCAGATACAGTTTAAAACTACGATTAAATCACATTAAACTGCAAATTGTTCTTTGGTTCAATAAATTGTTCAAATTTTTCAAAGTGTACAATATTCTTATTTTTGCGTAAATTGAAAATAGCTCTTCTTAAGAAGTGACTATCTAAAAAACAAATTATTTTCAAATTTGGCAGGAAAAATTAGAATTCATCTATTTCATTATTTAAGTTTAGACTAGGTCTGTAATCAAGTAGGAGATAGCGCTGAAAAAGTAAGTCCAGAAAAGATTGTATTCCATTCTCAATTATTTTCAGCATAATTTTATAATTCATACCTGTTTATAAGGAATAGGAACTGGTATTTTTATTTTCAATAAAAATTTCGGATAGCAGTGACCAAAAGTATATTATATAAAAACACATGAATCAATGTGATCAACCCTACAACTGGTGAAGCGATAAAATTAAACACACATATTAGGAAGCCTAAAAAAACAATATTTCGAGCACCTCTAAACTGACTTTTGAAGGCTATAATTTTTGAATTATAGGATTGTGCTCAAGGATTTTTACTTCTGTTGTTGAAATAATTTAGATCTAGATATTTAAAAAAAAAAAATGCCTCAAGAAAACTCCTGAGGCATTTGAATATTTAAAATGATTTTTGACTATCCTGCCAAAGCATCTTTAATTCTTTTTAAAGCTTCTTTTAAAACGTCATCGCTTGTTGCATAAGAGAAACGAATACAATCCGGATTTCCAAAAGCATCACCTGTTACAGTTGCTACGTTAGCTTCTGCCAAAAGGTACATAGATAAATCCATTGCATCTTTGATTTCAGTTCCTTTTAATGTTTTTCCAAAGAAAGAAGAAACGTCTGGAAAAACGTAGAAAGCTCCTTCTGGAACGTTAATTTTTATTCCTGGAATTTCTTTTAACAATCCTACTACTAAATCTCTACGAGAATGGAACGCTTGTACCATGTGGTTTAATACTGATGGGTCAGCATCAACAGCGGTAATAGTAGCAATTTGTGCTGGAGAGTTAGCCCCTGATGTTACTTGACCTTGAATTTTAGTACATGCCTTAGCGATAAATTCTGGTGCTCCAATATAACCAATTCTATATCCTGTCATTGCAAAAGCTTTAGCAACTCCGTTTACAGTAATGGTTTTGTCAAACATTCCTGGGATAGATGCAATGCTGCAAAAAGTTCCAGAGAAGTTGATATGCTCGTATATTTCATCAGCTACTACGTAGATGTTTGGGTGTTTAGCTAGTACAGCAGCTAGCGCAGTTAATTCCTCACGGTTGTATACTGAACCTGATGGGTTACATGGCGAAGAAAACCACATCATTTTAGTTTTTGGTGTGATAGCTGCTTCTAATTGTGCAGGTGTCATTTTGAAATCAGTTTCGATAGAAGTAGGAACTTCTACAGGAACTCCACCTGATAATTTTACGATTTCGAAATACGAAACCCAGTAAGGCGCTGGAAGGATTACTTCGTCGCCATCGTTTAACATTACTTGTGCAATATTGTATAAAGATTGTTTCGCTCCAGTTGAAACTACAATGTTAGCTGGTTTGTAATCTAGCTCATTATCTCTCTTGAATTTACGGCAAATAGCATCTTTCAAATCACCGTATCCATCTACCGGAGAGTAAGTACTGTAATTGTCATCGATTGCTTTTTTTGCTGCTTCTTTGATGAAATCAGGTGTATTGAAGTCAGGTTCTCCTAAACTTAAACTGATAATGTCTTTTCCTTGTGCTTTTAATTCTCTAGCTAAAGCAGCCATGGCTAATGTTTGTGAAGTCGCTAGATTGTTAATCCTGTCTGAAAGTGGGTTCATTAAAATAGTTTTTAAAAGGCTTTAGTTTTGAAGAAAAACCAAAGCGGTTAATGATTTTTTTGTGTTATTATTTTGCTATTTCGGGGTTTACCCCTAAGTCTTTTAAATGTTTGATGTGAGCAACAACAGCGCTAAACATAGTTTTGTATTCAAAATAAGGCAACTCGCATTCACGTGCTGTTTGTTTTACAAATTCAGCGATTTTTCCATAATGGATGTGGCTGATATTTGGGTATAAGTGGTGTTCGATTTGGTGATTTAATCCTCCAGTGTAATAGTTAAGCAACCAGCTTTTTGGAGCAAAATTAGTAGTGGTATATAATTGGTGAATTGCCCAAGTATTGCTCATTTCGTTTAATTCGTTTGGTTTTGGGTTTTCTGTTTCTTCAACTACGTGTGCTAATTGGAAGACCATACTCAAAATAAGTCCTGCTGTATAATGCATGATGAAAAATCCAATCAAAACTTTCCACCAACTTAGCATAAGCATAGGCACAACTAACCAAAAAGTAAAATAAACGATTTTAGAAATAACCAATCCTGTCCATAGATTTTTAGGATTAGGTTTTGTCCCATAGTATAATTTTCTTTTAAGGTAACCACCCATTTGTTTGAAATCAGTAGTTAAACACCAGTTGATTGTCAAAAGTCCGTAAGCCAATAAAGCGTAATATTGTTGAAATTTATGAAAACTGTACCATTTAGCATCTTTTGTAAACCTAATAATACGCCCAGCATCAAGATCTTCGTCATGCCCGTGAATATTGGTATAGGTGTGGTGCAATACATTGTGTTGGACTTGCCAGTTGTATACGTTTCCAGCTAAAATATAAATGCTTCCCCCCATAATTTTGTTTACCCAAGGCTTGGTTGAATAAGAGCCGTGATTTCCGTCATGCATCACATTCATTCCAACACCCGCCATTCCAACGCCCATTACGAAGCTAAGAATAAGGTGTAGCCAAAAAGGCATTGTTGGAATAAATAAAAGTATAAAATACGGAATGAAAAGTAATGAAAACATAATGGCAGTTTTTATATACAATTTCCAGTTCCCCGTTTTTTTGATGTTGTTTTCCTTAAAGTATTCATTCACTCTTGCGTTTAAAATTTTAAAAAATTTTAAAGCATCATGTCGTGGAAAAGTCGGTGCATTTGAATTCATAAATAGTTTAGGTTCTAATAATCAACAAAGGTAATTATTATAAATTTTCAATTTGCAAAATTGAGTTAAATATTTCAAAGTTAAAAATAGTACTTTTGTTAAAAAATAAGATAATGGAAGAGATATTGAAGTATTTCCCAGATTTAAGCGAAATTCAAAAAGAACAATTCGCAAAGCTGGATTTTTTATACCACGATTGGAACGAAAAAATTAATGTAATATCTAGAAAAGATATTGATTCTTTATACACTAAGCATATTTTACATTCGCTTGGAATTGCTAAAATAATGAAATTTGAACCTGGCTGTTCTGTTTTAGATGTGGGTACTGGTGGTGGTTTTCCTGGGATCCCATTGGCGATTTTATTTCCTGAAACTCGTTTTTATTTGATTGATGTCATTGCTAAAAAAATAAAAGTCGTTCAAGGAGTTGCTGACGCTTTGGAACTAAAAAATGTGAAAGCAGAACAAATTAGAGCTGAAAACGTAAAAGGTGATTTTGATTTTATCGTAAGTCGTGCCGTGACAAATATGCCTGATTTTGTTTCTTGGGTAAAAACCAAAATCAAAAAACAGCACAAACATGATCTTAAAAACGGAATTCTTTATTTGAAAGGTGGTGATTTAACCGAAGAATTGAAGGACTTTCCGAAAGCCACACAATATGATTTAACGTCTATTTTTGAAGATGAATTCTTTGAAACTAAGAAAGTAGTGCATTTGCCATTGAAGTTTGTGGTTTAACATTTTAGCAATAAGCATAAAAGATAATAAAAAAGTGAAGCCGAATTTAAAATTAAATTCGGCTTCTTTGGTTTTTATAGAATTCAAGACTTAAACCACTCAAATTTGAGTTATTAAAAAAATTATTCCCCTAAGAATGGGTATCGATAATCGACAGGGGTTACAAATGTTTCTTTGATTGTTCTCGGAGATACCCAACGTAATAAGTTTATTGGAGATCCTGCTTTGTCATTTGTTCCAGATGCTCTTGCGCCACCAAAAGGTTGTTGTCCTACAACAGCACCAGTAGGCTTATCATTAATATAGAAATTACCTGCTGCGTTTTGTAATTTGATAGTGGCAACTTCAATCGCATAGCGGTCTTGACTAAAAACAGCTCCTGTTAAAGCATATTCTGAGGTAGCATCTACCAATTCTAGTGTCTCTTCCCATTTGGCATCATCGTAAACGTAAATCGTCATGATAGGCCCGAATAATTCAGTTTCCATTGTACTATAATGGGGGTTTGTCGTAACGATCACCGTTGGTTCAATGAAATATCCAACAGACTTGTCGTAATTTCCACCAACGATTATTTCGGCCTCAGTGTCTTTTTTAGCTTGGTCAATAAAATGGGCTAATTTATCAAATGATCCTTCGTGAATTACTGCGGTAATGAAATTGCAAAAATCTTGTGGCGACCCCATTGTCATAGACTTCACATCAGTGATAATTTGTTCTTTTATTGCTGGCCATAAACTTTTAGGCACATAAGCCCTCGAAGCTGCTGAACATTTTTGACCTTGAAATTCAAAAGCTCCACGTACAATTCCAGTCGAAACTTGTTTTGCGTTAGCGCTTGAGTGCGCTATGATGAAATCTTTTCCACCTGTTTCCCCTACGATCCTTGGGTAGGTTTTATAATGGTGAATGTTAGTTCCAATTTTAGACCAGATGTCTTTGAAAACATGTGTGGATCCTGTGAAATGCAATCCAGCAAAATCACGACTAGCTAAAATGGTATCTGTAATCATTAAAGCATCACCAAAAACGACATTGATAACGCCATCAGGAATCCCTGCTTCTTTAAATACTTCAATAATAATTTTCGCCGAGAATACTTGGCTGTCACTTGGTTTCCAAATCACCACATTGCCCATCATGGCTGCACTTGCAGGTAGATTGGCGGCAATTGCAGTAAAGTTAAATGGAGTAATAGCGTAGATAAATCCTTCCAAAGGACGGTATTCTAGACGATTCCACATATCATTTGATGAAGCTGGTTGGTCCTCGTAAATTTGCGTCATAAACTCTACATTGAAGCGTAAAAAGTCAATTAGCTCACAAGCGGCATCAATTTCGGCTTGATGAATATTTTTTGATTGCCCTATCATGGTTGCGGCATTGATTCTAGCTCTATAAGGTCCTGCAATTAGTTCGGCCGCTTTCAAAAAGATAGCTGCACGTTGTTCCCAAGCCATATTTGCCCATGCTTTTCTAGATTCTAGCGCATTTTTAATAGCTTTTTCTACGTGTTGTTTTTCAGCAAGATGATAGATTCCAACTTGGTGCTGGTGGTCGTGTGGGGCGGTAATTGTTTTTGTCTTTCCTGTTCTTATTTCTTCACTTCCAATATAAAGAGGTACATCAATTTTAGAATTCCACATTTGGTCATAAGCAGTAAGAACAGCTTCTTTTTCAGGGGAATTGGGAAGATAGCTTTTTACAGGTTCGTTGGTTGCTTTGGGTACTTTGAAAAATCCTTTTAACATAATGGTGTATTTTATAATTATCAATTTCAAATGAAAGTAGGGATAGATTTAAATGGTAAATCGAACATACTGAATCATTTGTCTAAAAACAAAAATACGGACTTTATAATGAAAGGAGGCTTAGAATGGAAAAGAATACGGATTATTTAGTTAAAAGACTAGTTTAATGCAAAAGGAGCACATAATCTAAAAGTAGGGATGTACACTTTGAAACTTTTAGCATTACTAAAATTAATCATGTTGAAATGACCATGCATAGCTCCATAAGGTGAAGCTAATAAACAACCTGAACTGTAGCTGTGTAATTCGCCAGGTTTCAAGACGGGTTTTTTGCCAATGACACCTTCGCCGTCCACTATTTCTTGATCATTTAATGAATCAAATATTTCCCAATGACGTGAAGTAAGTTGTACGGAATCTTTACTGTGGTTTTCAATTGTAATCTCATAACTAAAGGCAAAGTGTATCTTATAGTTTTTGAAGTAAGTACCTTCAAAACTAGTCAATACTGAAATTTTTATGCCTCTTGTGATTTGAGTTACCATGTTGAACTACTAAATAGTTGTGTAATAGGAAACAAAAGTACAAAAAAAAGGATTTATTTTATCCCTTTTTGAATTGTTTTTTTAATTGATGATATTCGTTGAGCTAGCAGTACCTTTTCCGATGATGCGATCGTATCGTCCTGTATTGTTTCTATAGTATACCAAGATAGTATATTCATTTTCAGTTTGATAAAAATTACCATCAACAGCATTTTCGTTATCTATTACTCCTTTACTATCTGCAATAAGGTAGTTGTAATTAGTAAAACCTTGCTTGATTAAGATGGCTTTCTCATAAATCCCTTTTTTAGGATTGTAATCCATTTTGTATTCGGGAGTGAGATTATAATTGTTAAACATCCCCACAACATAGATATCTTTTTTAAGTCTGAAACTAGGTGCTGATAAGGTAAAATAAACCCAGGAATAATCTGCTTCAATCTCACTGTTTTCAGCATTTGCATTCAGTACTACAAAGTTTCCATTCACATCTTGGTAAAAGGAATACGGGAAGTTGCCTCTAGCATTATTAGTAAATAAATGTGTGCTGTAAATTTCAGTACTGGTGTCCACTTTTGAAATGAAATTTGAAGGGAAACGGATGTTTTTATTCTCAAAATACATAAATTCATTCCCTGCCCAGAACTGTGTTTCTTTATCGTATTTGTAGATCAAACTGTTGGCTAGCGTGTATTGAGGAGTAATGTTTTTGATGGCGTTATTGAAATTTCCATTTTGAAACAAAGCCAATCTCACATTTTTTATTGGATTTTGAAACGTTATGGTTGTGGAATTAACAGAGAAATCTAAATTATGCATGTACGGTAAGTTGTCTATCGTTCTTGCTCTTTTTACCTGAATAGGAATCGTTGCCACATTTTCATAAAGAATAAAGCGTCGAGAAAAAACAATCTCTCTATTGTCGTTTAGGATTTTTAAAATATAATTCCCACTTAATTTTAATTGTTGTGTGTATTGGTTAGGAATAGGAAGTGTAAAATGAGAGTAAATTTGTAATGTATTAAATGACGTTACTACGTTTTGAATACGTTGATTGTCAAAACCAGATAGGTATTCCGCTTTCGGTATTGGTGAGGGTTCCCAGTTGTAGTCACAGTGAACAATTTCGTAAAAATAATCAGCGTTATTTCCGTATAAATCATCAAATTGTAATTGAAAACCAGATCCTAATTCAAAAACGGGAACCGCATTTTGATTGTTATTGATAAAAGAAACTGTTTTGATATTAAATGGAGGCGCAACTTCGTTTTCTACTTGAGCGGTTAAGGAGTGCGCTAGAGTCAATAATAAAGTAAAATGGAGTGTGAGTTTGAAAAACATAAACGACGGTTCTTGTGACTATTGCGTAAATATAACAAATTATACATTAAGTTATTTTACAATAAAACAAATCGTCATGGTCTTTATTCTAAAATATAATCTAAATGAGTCTCAATTTCAGGACTAATGCTATCTTCATCTAATAGCGAATTCGATAGTATTTTTTTGTTTTCTTGTAATCGGATAATTTTTTCTTCTACGGTGTTCTTGGTAATAAAACGAATGACATTGACTTTGTTTAATTGTCCTATGCGATGAGCACGCCCGATTCCTTGCTTTTCAGCAAAGGGATTCCACCAAGGATCTAAAAAAAGTACATATGAGGCTTTGGTAATATTCAGTCCCACACCGCCCGCTTTTAATGAGATAAAAAAGAGTAGAATCTCGTCCTGTTCTTGAAATTGATTAACGGCTATTTCTCTGTCTTTTTGAGCAGTGGATCCAGTGAGTTCTTTGAATTTTATGTTATGAAGGATACACCATTTTTTATAGAAATCTAAATTAGAAACAAAGGAACTAAAAACAATTGTTTTCTGTTTAGCTTGAATCAAAGTGGTCAAATAATCTGTTACCGCATTGAATTTTCCTGAATCCAATTCAGATTTAGAATCGATCATTTTGGGGTGGTTGCTCAATTGTCTTAAGCGCATCAAGGTGTTGATGATATTGATTTTATCGACTTTCGAACCATCTGTTTTTAGCAATGAATTTCTAGCTTTGGATTTTTCTTCTTCATATAATTTCTCCTGCTCTTTTTCCATTTCGCAGTAATAGATTTGCTCGGTCATTTCGGGTAAATCTTTCAATACTTGTTCTTTGGTACGCCTTAAAATAAATGGACTGATCAACGATTTTAGTTCGGATAAAACTACAGGATCTTGCTGCTTTTCGATAGGGTTTTTGTAATGTTCTGCAAAAAAGGAATAGCTCCCCAGGATTTTTGGATTGATAAATTCCATTTGTGACCATAGGTCGTCAAGAGAGTTTTCAATAGGAGTTCCGCTCAATGAAAATCGAGTGCGGGCCTGAATTTGGTTAACAGCTTTGAATATTTTTGAGTTTTTGTTTTTAATGTATTGACTTTCGTCCAAAATTAAAAAGCGAAAATTATACTTTTCTAAAATAGCACTATCACGTGAAGCAATGGCATAACTGGTAAAAACCAAATCATAACGAGCTAGTTTTTTAGCTATCAGTTTTCGTTCATTTCCTATGTATTGGATTCGTCTTAGGTGTGGTGTAAATTTTCGGGCTTCATTGTACCAATTAAATACTAAAGAAGAAGGAAGTATAATCAGTGCTTTAAGATACTCTTTGGCTTGTGGTATCACATTCCCAAATAAATCAAGCTGTTCCGCTTCTCTTTGTTGTTCTTCTAGCTTTTCTTGAACGCAAACGAGAGCTGAAAGGGTTTGTAACGTTTTACCAAGCCCCATGTCATCAGCAAGACAACCCCCTAGATTGTTGTGATAATGTTCTAATAACCATTGTACACCTTCTAATTGATAGGGGCGTAAGGTTGCTTTTACCAATGGCGAAAGATGGAATTCTTTTTTCTCCGTTGCCACCGTTTCTAATTTGAGTTCAGGAATGGCGTTTAAAACCGCAAAATTGCTTTTGGGCAGTTGTAAAATTCCTTCTTTTACTTTGGCTAGTTTGGCCAAAGACGCATATTGCATCATCCATTCTTTTGGAATCAAAAAACAGCTTTTGTCAGGGAGAATATAGACTTGGTTTTGCTGTTTGATATTTGGAATGATAGCAGCAAAACTAAATTCAAATTCGCCACAACTGATGGTGATTTTTAAGTCAAACCAGTCGTTTTGAACGTTATTTGAAAAATGTATTTTAGGCTTTTCAGTTTGAAGATTTTTGCCTTCTATTTTTAAATGGTTTAAGTTGAAACCAAAAGCAATTAACTCTTGTTGGTTTTCAATTAGCCATTGAATTGTATCATAGGTTTCGGTCTTTTCCTCCTTTGGCGAAAGCCTCCAAAAACCATGTTCTGTTTTTGTAAAGCCAATGGAAGTCATTTTTTGTTCGAAAATTAATTCGCTATTGATATTACGCTTGTACTGAATGACTTTAATTTGTTCGGGCTGATTTAAATCAATTTTTGAATGGCTGTGTTTTATTTTTGAAGCATCAAAAACATAACCCTCATAATCAAAAAGGAGATTGAGATAGTAGCTATTTTTGAAAAAATCATGTACTATTTCTATCGAGCAATTTTGCAAATTATTTAATTGAATAATTTCAAATCCATCCGCTTCAATAGTCGTTTTTTTGACCATATCTTTGATGAATTTTTCAAAATAATTAGGAATCATTCTAGACGGAATCTCGATAGTTTTTTTGTTTAAAAAAGGTTTTATCTTTTTAGCGTCAATGTCTTTTAATCCAAATAATTTTTGGTCAATAATCAGCCAACTTGGTTCGAACAAAAGAATCATGGTGTTTTTATCACAAGGGTAGAAAACGGATATTTCGTCTTTTAGCGCCAAAGTGTACGTAATACCTTCCTCTGTTTTCTGAAATTTAAGTTGCGCTTCTAATGGATTATTTTGAGTTGAAACACTGCTTTTTCTAAAGTCTTTATCTTTATTTAATTCAACTGAAAAGGGATAATCAGAAGCAGTTATTAAATCCAAAAAAGCCGCCATTTTGAGGTGGTAATATTGCTGAATACCAAGTACTATTTTAGGGTCTTTTAAAAGTTCTTCAATACTTTTTTTAGCTTTTCCAGTATTGTTGAATTTCTTGATTAAAGCTTCGGGCTTAAGAGCTTCACATATTGCGATTGCTTTTTGAATGTTGGGTTCTAAAGTTGTAATGGTAATGTTCAGCGAACGCAAAACATCGGCTGTAGCTTTTTTGTCAACGTAGGTTATGCGTTGGTTTTTAGGGATAATATAAGCAGTAGGAATATAAAAACCAGTTTTTACATCACAACTTACATCAAAGCAAAATTGATACTCCACAATGTTATAAATAGGGTTATTTAAAACAAACTGGAATCACTTCGCCTTTGGCTAAGCAATATTTTTCCACTAATTCGGGGCTAATTTTATTGGTGTAATCTTCTTCAATTACGGTAAATCCAATGGAACGTAGTTTATCAAAGTAATCACGACCATAAATACGTACATGATCGTATTGTCCAAAGATTTTAGCACGCTCTTTTTGGTCTGTAATAGAATCATCAGCAAAAGTAGTTTCGCGATTCAAGTCTTGTGGGATTTGTAAAATAGCCATTCCGCCTGGTTTTAATACGCGATACAATTCTTGCATGGCCTTTGTGTCATCTGGAATGTGTTCCAAAACGTGGTTGCACAAAATCACATCGTATTGATTGTCCTCAAAAGGCAAATCGCAAATATCTGCTTTTACATCTGCCAAAGGCGAAAATAAATCGGTAGTAGTGTAATCCAAGTTTTTTTGCTTTCGAAACAACTTATAAAAAGCTTGTTCGGGAGCAAAATGCAATACTTTGAGTGGTGCTGTGAAAAAATCTGTTTCTTCATTCAGATACAGCCATAATAAACGGTGTCTCTCTAACGAAAGCGTACTAGGAGATAAAACATTCGTACGCTGCGTTCCGTATCCGTAAGGTAAAAAACTTTTGAAGCTCTTGCCGTCAATAGGATCAGTATAAGTATTGCCTTTTAAAGCTAAAGCTAAAACAGGACGTACAACATAACTTAAACGGATTAAGATAGGACGCGGAATGGTGTTGAGTATAAGTTTAAAAGCAGATTTCATTTGAATGAGAATTACACAGGGATTTCATTAAAAAAAAACAAACACAGATTTCACAGATTAGCACAGATTATTTGTGGTTAAAATGTATTTTGCTAAGTGGATGTTATAAAATTATTCGTTTGTATTTTAAGCTATCTTCTCCAAAATTGACTAATAACCCAATTTTGTTTTTTGAGGCAGCTAGGTAATTTAATGTTTGTTTGATTTCGCTTGACGACAATAATTGTATTGCTTTTATTTCTAAAATAATCTTATCAAAAAGAACAAAATCAGCAAATTAATAAGTAGGTAAAACGATTTCTTTATATTCGATGTTGTATTTAACTTCTCGTTTATAATCGATTTCATTTTTATTAAACTCATATTCTAAAGCATCTCCATATACTTTTTCGCTATGTCCTTTGCCTAGAATCTTATGAACCTCCATAGATGCACCAATTATTTTGTATGTTTCCTCTTTAAGGTAATAATCTTCCATAGTTTAAATAATCAAGATTTATAATTTAAACGTTTATCTCACAAACTAATCTGTGCTAATCTGTGAAATCTGTGTTTAAACCACTAAAGCAACTTTCCTAAACTCATCTTCCTCATTACTAACTATTCCTAATGCTTGATAAACATAAGCAAACGTAGATAATAATTCAGGTTTTCCGTCTACAAGAGCGATGTCGTGTTCGAAATGAGCCGATGGTTTTCCGT
>NZ_JBAWDL010000034.1:0-1628 GCF_049590715.1 Flavobacterium sp. | reverse complement strand
GGTCCCATAATAGCATGTACTTCTCCTGCTTTTACCTCAAGGTTAATCCCTTTTAATATTTCTTTGTCGCCAATTGAGGCGTGTAGATTTTTTATACTTAACATAATTAATTTGGAAATTAGATAATTTGGAAATTTGGAAAATCCAAGCTTATTTTTGTTTAGATGTAATTATTATTTTATTTACTATTCGTGATATATTATTCACTTGTTCTATCATTTCGTCTACGTTTGGATAGTTTTCTGAAAACTTACATAATTCTAACCAGTAGATTGTTTCTTCTATTTCTTTTGCTGAAATTTTAAACTTATGAATAAAATCAGCTTTGCTTTCAGCATTTTGAGCTTCTCTGATATTTGCTCCAATGGATGTTCCTGATTTTAGTAATTGATTTGCTATTACAAATTTTTTGTTTTCCTGTAAAATATCGCAATATTTTATTATTTCTAAAGCAAACTTAAATGTCAGGGTTACAATTACATTTTCCTTGTTCTCCATTTTCAAATTTTCAAATTAACTCATTTTCAAATTTTTTAACCAACAGAACCTTCAAGAGAAATTTCCAATAACTTCTGTGCTTCCACAGCAAATTCCATTGGTAACTTATTCAATACATCTTTACTAAAACCGTTTACGATTAAAGCGATGGCTTTCTCCGTTGGAATACCACGTTGGTTGCAATAGAAAACTTGGTCTTCACCAATTTTACTTGTTGTAGCCTCATGTTCTATTTTGGCAGTTGGGTTTTTACTTTCGATATAAGGAAAAGTATGTGCTCCACAATTGTTCCCCATTAATAATGAGTCACATTGTGAGAAGTTACGAGCGTTATCGGCTCTGGGACTAATCTGAACCAATCCTCTATAACTATTTTGTGATTTTCCTGCTGAGATACCTTTGGAAATAATGGTCGATTTTGAGTTTTTACCCAAATGAATCATCTTCGTTCCTGTATCTGCTTGTTGGAAATTATTAGTAACAGCAATCGAATAAAATTCGCCTACTGAATTGTCTCCTTTTAATATAACCGATGGATATTTCCAAGTAATAGCAGAACCTGTTTCTACTTGTGTCCATGAGATTTTAGCGTTGTTTTCACAAATTCCTCTTTTGGTTACAAAGTTGAAAACTCCACCTTTACCTTCTTTATTTCCAGGATACCAATTTTGAACCGTTGAATATTTAATTTCAGCATCTTCCAAAGCGATAAGTTCCACAACAGCAGCGTGCAATTGATTTTCGTCACGGCTTGGTGCTGTACAACCTTCAAGGTAAGAAACGTAACTTCCTGCATCAGCTACAAGCAACGTTCTTTCGAACTGACCTGTTCCTGCTTGATTGATACGGAAATAAGTAGAAAGTTCCATAGGACATCTTACGCCTTTTGGGATATAACAAAACGAACCATCAGAGAAAACAGCTGAATTTAAAGCAGCATAAAAGTTGTCCTTTTGTGGTACAACAGTTCCAAGATATTTACGAACTAATTCAGGGTGTTCTTTGATCGCCTCAGAAATACTCATAAAGATAATTCCTTTTTCGCCTAATGTTTTCTTGAATGTTGTGGCTACTGATACGGAGTCAACCACAATATCCATTGCTACATTGTTCATCTTTTTTTGTTCATC
>NZ_JBAWDL010000033.1:0-4681 GCF_049590715.1 Flavobacterium sp. | reverse complement strand
AAGAAGCTGGTGCTGATTTCGTTGGATTAGACGAGTACTTACAAAAAATTAAAGATGGTTGGACAGATGTTGATGTGATCATCACTATGCCAGCTGTTATGGGTAAATTAGGTCCATTAGGTCGTATATTAGGACCTAGAGGTTTAATGCCTAACCCTAAAACAGGTACAGTAACTATGGATGTTGCTAAAGCTGTAGCAGAGGTAAAAGCTGGTAAAATTGACTTTAAAGTTGATAAAACTGGTATCGTACATGCAGGAATTGGTAAAGTTTCTTTTGGAGCTGAGCAAATTTATGACAATGCACACGAAATTATTCAAACATTAATCAAACTTAAACCAACTGCTGCTAAAGGTACCTATATTAAAGGTATTCACCTTACAAGCACTATGAGTCCAGCAATTGCGTTGGATCCTAAAGCAGTATAATTGGTAGTTAATAATTTTTAGTATGACTAGAGAAGAAAAATCAATCGCGATTGAAGAATTAACTGCACAGTTAGCTGGTACAAATATTGTTTATGTAGCAGATATTTCTGGATTAAATGCAGAAACGACTTCAAGTTTAAGAAGAGCTTGTTTTAAAGCAGGGATCAAGTTAGAGGTTGTAAAAAACACTTTACTTGCTAAAGCAATGGAAGTGTCAGAAAATGAATATGGTGAATTACCTTCTGTATTGGTAGGTAACAGTGCTATCTTTATTTCTGATGTTGCTAATGCTCCAGGTAAAATCATTAAAGATTTCCGTAAAAAATCAGCTAAGCCAGTTTTAAAGGGTGCTTATGTGAATGCAGAAGTTTATATAGGAGATGATCAATTAGATATGTTGGCAACAATTAAATCTAAAGAAGAACTTCTTGGAGAACTTATCGGATTATTACAATCACCAGCTCAAAGAATTATTGCTGCTTTGCAAAACAAATTTGCAGGTCAGGAAGTTGAAGCTGAAACAGAAGCTGAACAAGCATAATAAGATTGCATTACGCTTTTCTTATTATTTAATAAGCGCACAATAAACAAAATATAATTTTACAAATCATTTTAAAACGATAGAAAAAATGGCAGATTTGAAACAATTCGCAGAACAATTAGTTAGCTTAACTGTAAAAGAAGTTAACGATTTAGCAACAATATTAAAAGATGAGTACGGAATCGAACCAGCTGCAGCTGTAGTAGTTGCTGGTGCTGGTGGTGGCGAAGCTGCTGCTGAAGAAGCTCAAACTGAATTCACAGTTGTATTGAAAGAAGCTGGTGCTTCTAAATTAGCTGTTGTGAAAATGGTAAAAGAATTAACTGGTTTAGGTTTGAAAGAAGCTAAAGATATAGTTGATGGTGCTCCATCTAACATTAAAGAAGGTGTAACTAAAGATGAGGCTGAAGGTCTTAAAAAATCTTTAGAAGAAGCTGGTGCTGTTGTTGAATTAAAATAATTCAAACATAGTTTAAAATAAGGTTTAGGTCTTGAGTTTTATCACTCAAAGACCTAAACCATTTTTTCGTATAATAAAAGTCTATATTGTTTAGTACAATTTAGGTTTTCATAATAAAGCTTTTTACCCGTTACGAGGAAAAAAAATTAACAGATAATAAGAAAGTAGTTATCTTAAAATTGATTTTTAAAGATGTAACGGTCTTAAAAACAAAGTATAAATAAAATATATTTATACACAAAAAATTACTTTTTTAATCAAAATTTTGTCCATTGATGATAACAAATCAGACTGAAAGATTGAATTTTGCCTCTACTAAAAACATTCCTGCATATCCAGATTTTCTAGATGTTCAGGTTAAATCTTTTCAAGATTTTTTTCAATTAGAAACTAAATCTGACGAAAGAGGCAATGAAGGACTTTACAATACCTTCATGGAAAACTTTCCAATTACAGATACAAGAAATAATTTTGTACTGGAATTCCTTGACTACTTTGTAGATCCACCACGTTATACCATTCAAGAATGTATAGAAAGAGGTCTAACGCATAGTGTGCCTTTAAAAGCAAGGTTAAAACTATATTGTACTGACCCAGAACACGAAGATTTTGAAACTATTGTTCAAGATGTATATCTTGGTACAATTCCTTACATGACACCAAGTGGTACTTTTGTAATAAACGGAGCAGAACGTGTTGTTGTTTCTCAATTACACAGATCTCCGGGTGTTTTCTTTGGTCAGTCTTTTCATGCTAATGGAACAAAATTATATTCTGCGAGAGTAATTCCTTTTAAAGGATCTTGGATAGAATTTTCAACTGATATTAATAGCGTAATGTACGCTTATATCGACAGAAAGAAGAAATTACCTGTAACGACTTTATTCCGTGCAATTGGATTCGAAAGAGACAAGGATATCCTTGAGATTTTTGACCTTGCTGAAGAAATTAAAGTTTCTAAAACAGGACTTAAAAAATATATCGGTAGAAAATTAGCTGCTCGTGTATTAAATACATGGCATGAAGATTTCGTAGATGAAGATACGGGTGAAGTAGTTTCTATCGAACGTAACGAAATAATCCTTGATAGAGATACTATTATCGACAAAGATAATGTTGAAGAAATCATCGATTCTAACGTTAAATCTATTTTGTTACACAAAGAAGATGCTAATCAAGCTGATTATGCTATCATCCATAACACGTTACAAAAAGATCCAACAAACTCTGAAAAAGAAGCTGTTGAGCATATCTACAGACAATTGCGTAACGCAGAACCGCCTGATGAAGAAACTGCTCGTGGTATTATTGATAAATTATTCTTTTCTGACCAACGTTACAACTTAGGTGAAGTAGGTCGTTATAGAATGAATAAAAAATTACAGTTAGATATCCCGATGGAAAAGCAAGTGCTTACCAAAGAAGATATTATAACAATCGTTAAGTATTTAATTGAATTGATTAATGCGAAAGCAGATATTGATGATATTGATCACTTATCAAACCGTCGTGTGAGAACAGTTGGAGAACAATTGTCTCAACAATTCGGTGTTGGTCTAGCTCGTATGGCTAGAACTATTAGAGAGCGTATGAACGTTAGAGATAACGAGGTATTTACACCAATCGATTTGATTAATGCTAAAACATTATCATCGGTGATCAACTCTTTCTTTGGTACTAACCAGTTGTCTCAATTTATGGATCAAACGAATCCATTAGCTGAGATCACGCACAAGAGAAGATTATCAGCCCTAGGACCAGGTGGACTTTCGAGAGAGAGAGCTGGATTTGAGGTTCGAGATGTTCACTATACACACTACGGACGTTTATGTCCTATTGAAACGCCAGAGGGTCCAAACATTGGTTTGATCTCATCTCTTGGTGTTTATGCTAAAGTGAACGGAATGGGATTCATTGAAACTCCTTACCGTAAAGTAACTGAAGGTGTTGTCGATTTAGAATCGACTCCTATTTATTTAAGTGCTGAAGAAGAAGAAGGTATGATGATTGCGCAAGCAAATATCGAAATGGATAATACAGGTAAAATTGCTTCTGAATTTGTTATTGCACGTCAAGAGGGTGATTTTCCAGTTATTACACCATCAGAAGTTCATTATACAGATGTTGCACCAAACCAGATTGCTTCGATCTCTGCATCTTTGATTCCTTTCTTGGAACATGATGATGCGAATAGAGCCTTGATGGGATCTAACATGATGCGTCAGGCCGTACCATTAATTCGTCCTGAAGCTCCTATTGTTGGAACTGGTTTAGAGCGTCAAGTAGCTTCTGACTCTAGAGTATTAATCAATGCTGAAGGGCATGGTGTTGTAGAGTACGTTGATGCTAATATTATTACAATTAAGTACGATCGTTCTGAAGAAGAAAGAATGGTTAGTTTTGATTCTGATGATAAAACATATAATCTAATTAAATTTAGAAAAACCAATCAAGGAACTAGTATTAACTTGAAACCTATCGTAAGAAAAGGGGACAGAGTTATTCCTGGTCAAGTATTGTCTGAAGGTTATGCTACTCAAAATGGTGAACTTGCTTTAGGTCGTAACCTAAAAGTAGCGTTTATGCCATGGAAAGGGTACAACTTTGAGGATGCGATTGTAATTTCTGAAAAAGTAGTTCGCGACGATATTTTTACTTCAATTCACGTAGATGACTACTCATTAGAAGTAAGAGATACGAAATTAGGTAATGAAGAGTTAACGAATGATATTCCTAACGTTTCTGAAGAGGCTACTAAAGACTTAGATGAAAACGGTATGATTAGAATTGGTGCCGAGGTTAAACCTGGTGACATTTTGATCGGAAAAATTACTCCAAAAGGAGAATCAGATCCTACTCCAGAAGAGAAATTGCTTCGTGCGATCTTCGGGGATAAAGCAGGTGATGTAAAAGATGCTTCATTAAAAGCGTCTCCTTCTTTACACGGTGTAGTTTTGGATAAAAAATTGTTTGCAAGAGCAGTAAAAGATAAACGTAAACGTACTCAAGATAAAGATGCTTTAGGATCTCTTGAGATGGACTTTGAAGTTAAATTCTCAGACCTTAAAGATAAGTTGATCGAAAAACTTTTCTTAATCGTAAACGGAAAAACATCACAAGGTGTAATGAATGATTTGGGTGAAGAAGTTTTACCAAAAGGTAAAAAATATACTCAAAAAATGCTTTATGCTGTTGAAGATTTTGCTCACTTAAGCAAAGGTCAATGGGTAGCTGATGATGCAACTAATAAAA
>NZ_JBAWDL010000032.1:0-5369 GCF_049590715.1 Flavobacterium sp. | reverse complement strand
CCATATTCATTCTTTGTTGTCAATCCACCATAGATTTCACCTGTAACATGCAGTATGTCTTCTCCGTTTTCTTTATGGACTGAAAATACTTTTTTAGGATCATTGTTTAATCCCATAGGTTTTCCTGATTGTACATTGACTGATTTTTCAAAATCAACGTCTACTGTAGGATGTACGGCTCCCATCCAAACGTCCCATTTTGATAAATTGGAATCAAATAAATTTTCGCCTCCTTTGGCAATTTGGACATCTATTTCTCCTAATGACCAACGGATTCCTTCTTGGAGGTGTTTTAAAAAGTTAGTGTCAACATAAGATTCATCAGTATGGCCCATTGCAGTATAAAAAACGCGACCACCTTCATATACATGGTACCAAGAAATAGGGTGGTGGGTTCCCATTCGGTCGCCTTGATAACTAGTTTCATCAATCGATAAAATCACGTTGACATGTTGTGCTACTGGTTTTTTAAAATTATACCATTCGTCAAACTTCTCAAAAGAGGCAGGATAATGTGTTGTGGCAGGATGGGGATTGTTTGTATCTACATTTAAAACTGCTTTTTGTTGTTTTGGATGTGATTTGAATTGCGCACCAATCATTTCAGCATAAAAAGGCCATTCAAATTCGGTATCTGAGGCGGCATGAACGCCTACATAGCTTCCGCCATTATGAATGAATTCTTCAAATGCTAGTTCTTGATTTCTGTCCAAAACATCACCAGTGGTGTTTAAAAAAAGCACCAAATTGTATTTAGATAATGATTCTTTATTAAATAATGAGGCATCTTCACTAAAGGTCATTTTCCAATTTTGTCCAGCGCCCATTTTCTGAAGTGCTTCAATTCCTTTTGGAATACATTTATGTCTAAATCCTGCCGTTTTTGAAAAAACTAAAATTACTTTTTCATTTTGTACATGCTGATTCGTTTTTGAACCAGTTTTACAACTATAAAGAATAGTGAATGTCAAACAAAATAAAGTCGTTAAAAGATAGTTTTTGAAGGATTGATTCATCGTTATAATTTAAAGTTGATTTTACTGTAAGTAGTTGCTCCTAAATCCAAACTTCGTTGTGACGGAAGGGAGCTTCCCAAATATACAGTATAGATTCCTTTTCGAGTAATGGATTTACCATCTTTATCAATCTGGTTGAAACTGATTTTGTTTAAATCAAAAGTCAATTGCTTGGTTTCTCCTGCTTTTAGAAATTCTCTTTTGAACGATTTTAAATCATAAATAGGATCTTCTTTTCCAGCTAATGGCGAACTGATGTATAATTGGATCACTTCTTCTGAATCTATTTTACCAGTATTGGTAATTTCTGCTGTTACGCTGTAATCTTTATTGATTTTTAGGTTTTTATATTCGAATGAGGTATAGCTCAAACCAAAACCAAAAGGATACAATGGTTCTTGTGTCATGTATTTGTAGGTACGTCCCGCCATGTTATAATCATCAAAAGCAGGCAATTGATTTTCTGATTTTGGAAAAGTAATAGGTAGCTTTCCTGAGGGCGCTACATCACCAAAAAGAACATCAGCCACAGCATTTCCTCCTTCTTCACCGGGATACCAAACAAACAAAATCGCATCAGCAATATCATGGATTTCAGGAATAGCAATTGGACTTCCGCCTGTTAAAACAAGAACTAGAGGTTTTTTGCTTCCTTTTTTTAATTTCTTTAAATAGTCAATTTGATTTTGCGGTAAGCTTAAGGTTTTTTTGTCTCCTTTGGTGTCCGAGGCAATGGCTTCGCCTTCTTCGCCTTCAAACAACCCTGAAATTCCCATCACGGCAATACACACATCAGCACTTTTTGCTTCGCCTGTGGACCAGTCGATAGGGTTGTTGTTTTTTGCAAATGGTAATACTCCTGATTTGTAGTTGATACTCGTTCCAGCACTTACTTTCCCTACAATACCATCAAGAATCGTTTGAGTACTGCTCGTTACCCCATAGTAATTTCCTAATAATACTTCTTCGCTTGACGCATTAGGTCCTACAACATAGACTGTTCTAGTGTCTTTTTTGATAGGAAGTACATTATTGCTGTTCTTTAATAAAACAATTGATTTTTGAGCAGCTTCAAGGGCTAATTTTCTATGCGCTTCGGAATCTACCACTGTCGCTTTTATGTTGTCATATGGATTCATTCCAATTGGATCGAACATTCCTAATTTGAATCGAGTGGTTAAACTTTCTTTTAAACGAGTATCAATAAGTTCTTGGGTGATTAAACCTTGATTTAAAGCGTTTTTGAGTACTTTATAAACATTACCACAATTAATATTGGTTCCGTTGATTAAAGCTAAAGCTGCTGATTCCTCTGGTGTTTTGGTGATTTTATGAAATTGATGAAAATCTTGAATTGCTCCACAATCAGAAACGATATAGCCTTTGAAACCCCAGTCTTTTCTCAAAATTTCTTGCAATAAATATGGACTTCCAGAACAAGCTTCTCCTAACGTACGATTGTATGCACCCATAACGCCCTCTACATTGGCTTCTTGGACCAAAGCTTTGAAAGCGGGTAAATAGGTTTCAAATAAATCTTTTTTACTAACTACAGCATTAAACTCGTGTCTGGATTCTTCTGGTCCAGAATGTACTGCATAATGTTTGGCACAAGCGGCAGCTTTCATGTATTTAGGATCATTCCCTTGGAGTCCTTTTACAAAAGCAACTCCAATACGGCTTGTTAAATAAGGATCTTCACCATAGGTTTCTTGTCCTCGTCCCCAGCGAGGATCTCTAAAAATATTTACATTTGGTGACCAAAAAGTCAAACCTGCATACCGACTTCGGTTGTCAATTTTGATGGCTTCGTTGTATTTGGCTCTAGCTTCGTCAGATATAGCATTGGCAACACGTTGTATTAAATTATCATCAAAGGTTGCTCCAAGTCCAATAGCTTGAGGAAAAACAGTTGCTCTACCGTTTCTAGCAACACCGTGTAAGGCTTCATTCCACCAGTTGTATTCTGGAATGCCCAAACGGGCTATAGGAGGGCTTATATCTAGCATTTGAGATACTTTTTCTTCTAGAGTCATCTCTTTTACAAGGGCGTCAATTCGTTCTTGATTGGATAAGCTAGTATTTTCCCATTTGAATTTTTGAACGTTTTTATTTCCTGTTTTTACTTGTGCAAATGAACAATTTACGGCTAATACTGTTGAAAACAGTAGTACTTTTGATAATGAGATAGGTTTGGTCTTCATGATGGAGATAATAGTAGTTTAAGTTTTAACAAAGAAAGCACATTTGTAAAAATGTGCTTTCTTTTGAATAAAAATAGTTCCAATATTTAAAGTGTAATAGCAATTGTATAGGCAAAATCTCCAGGCTTAGTAGTTGGCATTTTTACTTGCAAACCTTTGTCTGTTTGATTCCATTGAATTTTTTCTTTGCTTCCTAGTACGCTGATTTTTTTAATTTTTAAATCTTTTGCGTAGGGATTATTTTTAGCTAATGTTTCAATAGTTACATTTCCATCTGCTGGCCAATCTAAAACAATAGCATATAGTTTGTTTCCATTTTGTGTGAAACGAATATCTTTGGATGATAATCCTTTGTTGTTTCCTTCTGAGTGATGTCCTTTTTTAACTTCTGTAGGACCTTCTCCAAAGGTGTTCCAGTAATGTGTATCGTATATTGCTTCACCGTTGATGTTTAACCATCCACCAATTTGAAGTAAAATATCTTTTTGATCTTGTGGAATTGTTCCATCAGATTTAGGACCTACGTTTAATAATAAACAACCATTTTTACTTACAATATCAACTAAGTCATCTACGATTTCGTTAGCCGTTTTAGACTCCCAATTGCTTACATAACTCCAAGAATTTTTTCCGATAGAAGTATCTGTTTGCCAAGGTAATTTTCTAATACCTGGTAGTTTTCCTCTTTCAAGGTCATAGATTACCGTTCCTTCTGGAAAAGCTTCGTGACTAAAGTTTTTATCTTGTAAGACTACTTCTTTGCCCCATTCAATTCCTTTATTATAATAATAAGCAGCTAATTTAGGACGTTGATCTGCAAAGTCTGGAGTATCTAACATAAAATCAAACCATAAAATGTCTGGTTTGTAAACATCAATAATCTCTTTAGTACGTCTCCACCATAAATCTTTAAATTCAGCCGATGGGGGTACATTGATATCTTTTCCTTTTTTAGAATATAAATCAGAATACTGAGGGTCAGTCGTGTCAAATTTGTCTTTTTTATTATAAAAAGACCAGTTGAAAGCAAAATGAGAAGAAGCTCCCATAATCATTCCTTTTTCTCTACCCGCTTTGAATAATTCTCCTAGAATGTCTCTTTTTGGTCCCATGTCAACTGCATTCCATCTGGTTACAGTTGATTTATACATAGCAAAACCATCATGGTGTTCAGCTACCGGAATTACATATCGGGCACCTGCTTTTTTGAATAAATCAATCCATTCGTCAGCATTGAATTTTTCTCCTTTGAACATCGGAATAAAATCTTTGTAACCAAACTTTTTTTGATCGCCCCATACTTCTTTATGGTGAAAATATTCTTTAGCAGGCCCTTTCATGTCTGGTTTTAACTGTGCTGAGAACTTAATAGAATCCATATACATATTTCGTGGATACCATTCTGATCCAAATTCAGGTACAGAATAGGCACCCCAATGGATAAAGATTCCAAATTTAGTTTTGTTAAACCATGCAGGGTCTTTGTAATTAGCTTTAATAGATTCCCAATTGGCTTCAAACTTTGGTTTGTTTGTGTGGCTGATTGCTGTGTTAGTACTATTTTGTGACTTACATGACAAAAACAGTAGTGAACATACTAATGGAATCAATACGGATGATTTCTTCAATTTCATTGTAATACTTGTTAAGTGAGGTGTTGTTTACTTTACAAAAGTCTCTATTTTGGTTTGTTTAGAGGGCTACGTATGTTCAAAATAGTAGCTTAAATGATTATTGTCTAGTTTAAATTAAGTTTTTTTTGGTTTTAATCGTGAAATAAGGATAGAATCTTCCTTGTTTGACCATGGTGAGATAAATTTTTCAGTATTTTTTACATCAGACTCTGGTGTAAGTTCCCCAGTTATAACATTAAACCATTGAATTGTCCTAGCACCGTGCTGTGGCTTTAGGTGCCATGCATTAATTCCGTAATTTTCCTTGTTTACATATAATAAAGTGGTGCCATTATCATCTGTCAAGTTATAACCGCTACCGTTTTTAGTTGGTGTTGGTTTTAATTTAGTAAAATCAATTTCGGTGAATAATTTTTGCATGTGTTTGAAATACTCAAAATGAGGTTTGATAAAATCAGCTGGTTGCTCGTATGGATTGTAAATAATCGCATTCCATGAAGCTGCTTGCCAATAAT
>NZ_JBAWDL010000031.1:0-2273 GCF_049590715.1 Flavobacterium sp. | reverse complement strand
GTATAAAGATAGTTGCGGATTTGCGTGCGAGGATTTTCCGAAGGAAAATCAGAAGCTAGCAAACAAAGCAATGACCTTTATGCAAGCCTAAAATAGCAATTATTTTTAGCATCCATGAAAAAGCAGAAAGTCCAGTATCTTTAAAGTTCACCAAAACAATTAAGATATGAAACCTGAACAAACTGCCCACCCAAAGTTATACATAGGAATTGACATACACAAGAGAAGCTGGAAAGTTCATTGTGCCACGGATCTATTTTCTGGAAAATCTTTTACCATGCCCCCAAAACCAGAGGTTTTAGAGGCATATGTTCACACCCATTTCCGTAACTATGAAGTCACTACCGCTTACGAAGCGGGTTGTTGTGGCTATTATGCCCATCGTAGTTTTGAGGGTTATGGGTGGAACTCTTTAGTAGTCAACCCTGCCGACATTCACAGAAAAGGAAAAGAACGCTTTACCAAGACCGATAAGATTGATGCGCAACTTATAGCACGAGAACTCAAGGACGGAAGATTGGAAAGTATTCATATTCCAGAAGTAGAGCGAGAGCAATTGCGAAGTCTTTTTAGAAGACGTAACGATTTGGTTAAGGACTTTAGGCGGGTAAAGAGTTATATCAAAATGCAGCTGCTCTATTTTGGAGTTCCGGTTCCCGAAGCCTTTGACAATGACCACTGGAGTCACAGCTTTAGGCAATGGGTGGATACACTTGTTTTTGAACATCCAACTGCTCGAGAAACACTTGATAGTAGAATGCGCAGTTTTAGATTTATAGATAAAGAGCTTCGAGATGTTTCCACAAAACTACGTGCTTATTGCCGTAAGCATTATAAAAAGGATTATTACCTTTTACGCAGTATTCCAGGAATAGGAGGTATTGTAGCTTGTGGCATTATTTGCGAATTGGGAGATTTACGTCGCTTTAACAATATAAAACATTTAGCTGGTTACGTGGGTCTGGCACCTGGGGTGCACCAAAGTGGCGATAACCAAAGACACACAGGTATTACCATGCGAGCACACCGTTTGATGAGGAGTTATTTTATAGAAGCCTCTTGGCAAGCCATACGAACCGATCCTGTGATGCAGGCTTATTATCGTAAACATGTAGGGAAGAATGTCAAGAGCATCATTGTTAAGATAGCCCGAAAATTATTGAGCAGAACCTTAGCCGTTATAAAAACAGAAACACCATATACCATTGGAGTGATAGAATAATATAAACCAATAACAGAGCTCACAAAGAAGTAGCAAAGCCTGTATCACAAAACACCGTAGGTGAACCAGATTATTAGGTATCACACATTTTTAGCAAGTGGACAGGTTTATTATAACTTAATAATCATACAGATGCTGGTGACCATCATGTTTTAGCATGGATCACATATAGGATGCGGAGCAAGTTATTTAAAAGGTATTGAAATATTGATAATCCTATCGGAATTATCAACATTCCAACACCACAGAATCATCATTATGAGATAATTAAAAAATAAATATTAACTTTGGAGAACTAGGCTAGTGCTTTTCATAGGATACGGTGTTGTGGTGCGTTTTTATTATTCCGTTATAGTTTTTCATTCAAGTCCTGTCTTCCAACAATTGCCATTATATCTATAATATCTTCATTAACTTTAAAATAGATACTGTCAGCTCCACAAACACAACGTCTATAATCTTTTTTTATATATTCAGCCGATTCAAAAGAATAAGGTCTTTGGGAAATAATGTCAAAATATTCAAAAAATGATTCAAAATATTTATCCGCTTGAGTCATTCCGAATTTTTCAACTCCGTAATGGTGAATTCGTATTAAATCGTTTTTAGCTTCGTTACTTAATCTGTATTTAGCCATTCAATAAGGACTTTGATTGAGCTAAAATTTCGTTTTTATTGTCACTCGTAAATCCGCTTTTTTCAGCTTTATCCAGTTTGGCTCTAACCCAATCAATTTGTATTTGCTGTTTTCTGGCTTGTCTAATTAAATCGTTTACTAATTCGCTTTTACTTGAATATTCATTTTTATTCACTTGCGCTTTCAGCCATTCGTCGTTCGGTTCGGTAAATGATATACTTTGTCTTGACATAACTTTATGTTTTGGTGTAAATATACATCAAATACGAATCACTTCCAAATGTTCGTTAAGGCACATGGTTTACCAATGTTTGCCAACGTTACATGTATGGAAAGTGCGTGTTTGAGTGCGAGGATTTTCCGAAGGAAAATCAGAAGCAAGCAAACAAAGCACAGACCTTTTGATTAGGGACT
>NZ_JBAWDL010000030.1:0-18343 GCF_049590715.1 Flavobacterium sp. | reverse complement strand
AAACGTATTCAATAATTCAAATGCTTTGGGTGTCCAGTCTCTTTCAAAACCACCGATACGACCCATGTTAGTTGTTAAACGAGCACCACAAATTTCTTCGTAGATTTCGTAAACTTTCTCTCTAAATTGGAACACATATAAAAATCCAGTGTAGGCACCAGTATCCACACCAAGAATCGAGTTACAGATAATATGATCTGTAATACGCGCCAATTCCATTACAATAACTCTTAAATATTGTGCTCTTTTTGGAACTTCAACATCTAGCAATTTCTCTAATGTCATCCACCATCCCATATTGTTAATAGGAGAGGAACAATAGTTCATACGGTCTGTAAGAGGAGTAATTTGGTAAAAAGGACGATTCTCAGCAATTTTTTCAAAAGCACGGTGAATGTATCCAATCGTTGGTTCCGCTTCCAAGATTCGTTCTCCATCCATCAATAAGATGTTTTGGAAAATACCGTGGGTAGCAGGGTGAGTAGGTCCTAAATTCAGAATCGAAAGCTCGCTTCCGTCCTCATTTAGTTTCTCTTTCATTATTTTAGCATAGCGATGCTCTGGTGGTAATAATAGTTCTGACATTTATAGCATGTGAAAAATTATATATTGTATCTTTTTTAGCAATTGCTAGTTGTTCTTCCAAAGAATCTATCGTCTTTATCCGTACGTCCTCCGTCTTCCAATGGGAATTCTTTTCGCATTGGGAAAGAAGTCATTTCATCCATGTTCAAGATACGTTTCAGTTGTGGGTGACCAATAAAGTTCACACCATAAAAATCGTAGGTTTCTCTTTCCATCCAATTTGCAGAAGGGAAGATATTTGTGATAGATTTAATTTCGGGATTGGAACCAGTGATGAATGCTTTGATTCGGATTCTTGTATTGTCGTACCAATTGTGCATATGATACACAATTGCCATTTGTCTTTCTATTTCACTATCTGGATAGTGCACACCACATAAGTCGGTTAGAAAGTGAAAACGCAATTCAGTGTCATTTTTCAAAAAAAGGATGATGGCACTTATTTTGTCTGCAGGAACTTCAACAGATAAAATATCTCTTTCTTGTTTAAAAATGAAAGAAATATCGCTGAAAGTAGCGGCTAATTTGTCTTGAATTTGTGCTGTTTCTAATGCCATTGTGATTATTTGATATTATAAGAAGCTAATAATTCTTGGTATTCAGGAGAACTTCTTCTTCGTACAGATTCAGATTTTACTAATTCTTGCAATTTCATTACGCCATCAACAATTTGTTCTGGTCTTGGAGGGCATCCAGGAACGTAAACATCCACTGGAATTACTTTGTCAATTCCTTGCAAAACAGAATACGTATCAAAAACTCCACCTGAAGAGGCACAAGCACCAACAGCAATTACCCAACGAGGCTCAGCCATTTGTTCGTACACTTGACGTAAAATAGGTCCCATTTTTTTAGAAATCGTTCCCATCACCATCAACATATCAGCTTGACGAGGAGAAAAACTAACACGCTCAGAACCAAAACGAGCTAAATCATAATGAGAAGCCATGGTTGCCATAAATTCGATTCCACAACAAGAAGTAGCAAAAGGCAAAGGCCATAGTGAGTTAGCTCTTGCTAAACCAACTACATCGTTCAATTTGGTTGCAAAAAAACCTTCTCCAACAACGCCTTCGGGTGGCGCAACCATATTTGTTTTAGATTCAGACATCTTAATTTTTAGATTTAGGGTTTTAGATATAGGATTTACCCAAACTAAAACATACATTTTAAATCATTTTACTTTTAAGAAATTCCTATTTGAACGTTTCAAATTGAAAATCTCTTTATTCCCATTCCAATGCTTTCTTTTTGATGATATAAAAGAATCCCACCAAAAGCAACATCATGAAAATAATCATTTTTATAAGTCCTTCAATTCCTAATTCCTTGAAATTGATTGCCCAAGGGTATAAGAAAATAACTTCAACATCAAATAAAACAAACAAAATAGCAACTAAGAAGTACTTTACAGAGAAAGGGATACGTGCATTTCCTATAGATTCGATACCACACTCAAAGTTTCTGTCTTTGATTGCTGATCTCCTTTTTGGCCCTAATTTTCCTGATACAACTATGGTTCCTGCAACAAATCCAACAGCTAGTAGGCACTGCATAAAAATTGGAATATAATTTAATTGGTCGGTAAGCATATATTTGTTATATTTTGTATTATAGTAGTCGCAAAGATAGGATTCAGTAAGCGAAAACGCAACATTAGATTGAGAATAAGTTATAAAATTTTGCTAAATTTTGCGTTATTTATAATTTTTCTACTTAAGGCTATTGTTTTTGTTTTTGCTAAATTTTGAGCAAAAAAAAACGTCCCAACATGAGTTGGAACGTTTTTCAACATTCTTTGGTAATAAAAATTGAATTTTTATTATTAAAGTACCGCTACTTGAGCTGCAACTTTACCTTTTCTTCCTTCTTCTTCTTCGTAACTTACTCTGTCACCTTCGCGTAATTCTTCCGCGTTGATTCCTGAAGCGTGAACGAAAATGTCTTTTCCTGTTTCTTCGTCTGTAATGAATCCGTAACCTTTAGACTCATTGAAAAATTTAACTGTACCTGTACGCATTGTAATAGTAATAATAATTTATAATGAGGCAAATGTAATATTTAATATAATACGATGGTCATTATTGTTTGATTTTTTGTAAAAATAATTGATATTCAGCGTTTTCGCTTAAATATTTGCGTTCAAATTGATATGAAGTTCATTTAATTGTTGGCTATCTATTTGCGATGGAGCATCAATCATTACATCTCTACCTGAATTATTTTTTGGAAATGCAATGAAATCACGAATGGTTTCTTGCCCTCCTAAAATGGCAACTAAACGGTCTAAACCAAAAGCCAATCCTCCGTGTGGTGGTGCTCCAAATTGGAATGCATCCATCAAAAATCCAAATTGTGCTTTTGCTTCGTCTTCCGTAAAGCCTAAATATTTGAACATTAATTGTTGTGTTCCTTTATCGTGAATACGAATAGAACCACCACCAATTTCGTTTCCATTCAATACCATGTCATACGCATTAGCGCGCACATCACCAGGATTCGTTTCTAGTAAATGCATATCCTCAGGTTTTGGTGAAGTAAAAGGATGGTGCATTGCATGGTAACGGTTGCTTTCTTCATCAAATTCTAATAAAGGAAAATCAACAACCCATAATGGAGCAAATTCAGCTGGCTTTCTTAATCCTAAACGAGTAGCTAATTCCATTCTTAAAGCAGAAAGTTGCGCTCTTGTTTTATTAGCAGGACCAGATAATACTAAAATCATATCACCAGCTTTAGCCCCTGTAACTTTAGCCCAGTTTGCTAAATCGTCTTGATCGTAAAATTTGTCTACAGATGATTTATAGCTTCCATCATCGTTACATTTTGCATAAACCATTCCTGACGCTCCTACTTGTGGGCGTTTTACCCAGTCAATTAAAGCATCTATTTCTTTACGAGTATAATTACCGGCTCCTGGAACAGCAATACCTACTACTAGTTCAGCTGCATTGAATACTGGAAACTCTTTGTGTTGTGCAAATTCGTTTAATTCTCCAAACTCCATTCCAAAACGAATGTCTGGTTTGTCATTTCCATAGGTTTTCATTGCATGCTCATACGTCATGCGTGGAAATTTGTCTACTTCAACACCTTTTAATTCTTTTAATAAATGACGGGTCAATCCTTCGAAAATATTCAAAATATCTTCTTGCTCTACAAATGCCATTTCGCAATCGATTTGTGTAAATTCTGGTTGACGATCGGCACGTAAATCTTCGTCACGGAAACATTTCACAATTTGGAAATATTTATCCATTCCACCTACCATCAATAATTGTTTGAAAGTTTGTGGTGATTGTGGTAACGCGTAAAATTGCCCTTCGTTCATACGAGAAGGCACCACAAAATCACGAGCTCCTTCAGGAGTTGATTTTATAAGATAAGGAGTTTCTACTTCGCAAAAATCCAAATCAGATAAATATTTACGAACCTCCATCGCTACTTTGTGACGGAATAACAAACTGTTTTTTACAGGATTTCTTCTTATATCAAGGTAACGGTATTTCATTCGAATGTCTTCACCACCGTCCGTTTCGTCTTCAATAGTAAATGGAGGCGTAATCGCTGCATTTAAAACGGTTAATTCTGAAACTAAGATTTCAATTTCTCCTGTGGGAATGTTTTTGTTTTTGGCTTCACGCTCAATAACAATACCCTTTACTTGGATAACAAATTCTCTTCCTAACGTTTTTGCTGATTCAAAAACAGCTTTGTCAGTACGACTTTCGTCAAAAATAAGTTGCGTGATACCATAACGATCTCTCAAATCAACCCAGTTCATAAAACCTTTGTCTCTAGATTTTTGTACCCAACCTGCAAGTGTTACTTCGGTGTTAATGTGTGATGCGTTCAGTTCGCCGCAATTATGACTTCTATACATTCTCAAAATTATTAGATTATTAGCCTGTTTTGACTTGGCTGCAAATTTAGGACTAATTATGAACAATGAATTGAGAAATTAAAAAATTTCAGTAAAAACAAAATAGTTTTTTAAAATTTCCAATGTTAAGTTTTTATTCAATGTTATTAAATTGTTATCAAATTGTTTTTTTAATGTAAATTGTTCTTTATCTTTGATCTAACATTAGATTAATCAACTAAATTCTCCATAAAATGAAAAAATATATAGTTATCACCGTATTATTAGTTTCAGGAATGTTATTTTCTCAAAACCTACAACCCAAACTAGAAGCCGTCGAAAATAGCGTAAAAGCTACTTATTTCCATGAAAATGGTCAAATTATGCAAGAAGGTTTTTATAAAAATGGAAAACTTCAAGGCGAATGGACTTCTTATGACAGGAATGGAAATAAAACTGCTGTAGCTAATTATGATAAAGGGCAAAAAGTAGGCAAATGGTTTTTTTGGAACAAAAGTGCTTTGAACGAAGTGGATTATTCCAATAATAGAATTGCTTCCGTAACAAACTGGAAGAGAGATGCTATCGTTAGTGAAGAATAACTAAAATACAAAAAAATTCAATAATACCAAGGCTTCCGAAATCAATGGAAGCCTTTTTTATGGAGCATAATTAAATTTCCAATGTTAAGTTTTTAGTTGTGTTATCAAATTGTTATCAAATTGTTTTTTTAATGTAAATATTGTCTTTACATTTGAAAAACAAACCATTAAAAAACTTTACATCATGAAAAAATATATAGTATTAGTAGCAGTATTCGTTTCAGTAATAACATTCGCAAATGAAACAAAACCAAAATTAGAAGCCACAAAGGACAATATCGTTAAGGCGACATATTACCATGAAAATGGTCAAGTTCAACAGCAAGGTGCATTTAAAAACGGAAAACTTCATGGAGAATGGGTTTCATATGATGAAAATGGAAATAAAATAGCGATTGCTGAATACAACAATGGAGCAAAAGTAGGGAAGTGGTTTTTATGGAACGATAGTTCCTTAAACGAAGTAGATTATACTGCTAATAAAATTGTAGCTGTGAAAAATTGGAAAAAAGAGGCTGTCGTTACAAATTAAAACGTGGTTTTTTTTTAGCATAATTAACCGAATGAATTCTTGATCTTTTTTAATTAGAGGGCAAAAATTTATTCGGTTATTTTTTTATAAATTTTGAAAGTGTCGTTCTTAAAAAACCCATTAGATCTTTTTAATTACATAAGTAACCATTCCCCAAATAACTAATTGATTTTCTTCTGTTACTTTGATAGGTGTGTAATTAGAGTTCTCAGGCATGAGGTACAAACAATTTTCTTCTAGTTTGATGCGTTTTACAGTAAACTCTCCATCAATAAAGCAAACGGCAATTTTATTATTTTGGGGTTCTAAGCTTCTGTCTACAACTAAAACATCTTTGTCCTGTATTCCAGCATCTATCATCGAGTTTCCTTTGACTTTGATATAAAAAGTAGCCAATGGATTTTCGCTTAATTCCTTATTCAAATCAATATTATTTTCCATAAAATCAGCTGCAGGCGAAGGGAATCCAGCCGAAACTCCATCAGGAATATAAGGGATTTGCAAACCACTTTCATACTCTGGTTTATAGAATAAGAGTTTATTTTCTTTTTTAACCGACATTGATTTCTAGAATATGTTTAAAATTAGTAGTGTATTTAGGTGACAAATGATTTTGATTCATGTCCCAGGTAAGTCGTAAATTCTGAGAAGCTAATTTGACTTTGGTCTCGCCAATCTTATGATTTAATTTGTCCATGGCTTGCATTAACGCCAAATGTTTTGGATTCTCCTCGTCAAAAAGTTGGAATTGTTTTAGGTTTTCATCGACTAATTCCGTTACGATGACACCTGCTTTTTTAAATTTCAAATGTTCATTTCCTTTATGCAATTGTTTTAATAAATCAACGGCAGCATTTGCAATTGTCAAACTGGAATGGGTTCCAAAAGGCAAATTGATCGCTGCGTTAAAATAATATTTATTGGTTTCTACGCGATGTTTATCAATCAATAGCATCACGATAATCGTATGACAACAGGATTTTTGTTTGCGTAACTTTTCGGCACAAACCATCGCAAAGGTGGTTATTCTTTCTCGTAGCAAATCAAAATCAGCAATTTGTTTGGGGAAACTTCTGGTTACTGCAATGCTTTTCTTTTGTTCTACGAGGGGTTCTAAATCAAAAACAGCATTTCCTTCTAACTCGTATTTTAATCGCATGCCTATCACACCCATTTCTTTTTTGATCCAAGCCTCATGTTGTGGCTGAATAAAATCAAAAGCGGTATGAATGTTTCGCAGTTTTACTTTTTTGATGGTTCGGTAACCAATGCCCCAGACGTCTTCAATCTTTGTCCATTTGAGTGCTTTGATGCGTTTTTCATCTGTATCGATTAGGTAAACGCCTGAAGTGCGGTCTTGGAATTTTTTAGCAATTTTATTAGCTACTTTTGCTAATGCTTTTGTTGGGGCAAAACCAATGCAAACAGGAAGTCCTACCCATTTATGAATTCGGAGTTTCATCTGGATTCCATAATCATGGAAATCGGTTACAGAAAGTCCGTCGAAATTTAAGAAGGCTTCATCAATACTGTAAATCTCAACGTTAGGAGTGAACTGCGCTAGTATTGCCATCACACGATTGCTTAAATTTCCGTAGAGCGCATAATTTGATGAAAATAACTGTACGTTTTTCTCTCTTACCAAATCTTTGATTTGAAATGCAGGAGCGCCCATAGGAATACCTACTTCTTTGGCTTCATTGCTTCGGGCAATCACACATCCGTCATTATTGGACAAGATAGCCACAGGTTTTCCGTTCAATTCTGGACGAAAAACCCGCTCGCAAGAGGCATAAAAGTTATTACAATCAACGAGTGCATACATAGTACAAAATTAGGTAATCGAGCGTTATGATATCCTTGAGCGAATGTAATTTTATTAACTAATATGACTATCCTTAATAAATATCAAATCCTAATTTAATCATAAACTGTATTTTACTTTCCTTTATTTTTTATACATTTGTATATACAAATATTTTTTAAATCATGGAAAACAAATTAAAAATACAAATATGGTCGGATATTATGTGTCCGTATTGTTATATAGGAAAAAGAAGAATTGAAGGTGCATTAGCGCAATTTGGTCATCAAGAGACAATTGAAATTGAATGGAAAAGTTTTCAACTTGATGCTAATTTTATTGCTTCGCCAGACGATAATACAATTGATCATCTTGCTGAAAAATATCGTAAAGACCGTGAATGGGCTAAAGAAATGGTTGCAAACATGACTGAAAATGCTAAGAATTCAGGTTTGGATTTTCATTTTGAAAAAGCAGTTTTAGCAAATTCCTATAATGCTCATCGTTTGTTGCATTTGGCTAAAAAAAATAATTTAAGTAACGAACTCAAAGAACTTTTATTCAAAGCGTATTTAACCGATGGAAAAGATATTAATGACTTAACGGTTCTTAGCACATTAGGCCAAGAAGTTGGTATGGACAAAGAGCTCGTAGAAGGTGTCTTGAATTCTGATGGATATGGTGATGCGGTAAAACAAGATATTATGATGGCCCAACAAATAGGCGTTCAAGGTGTTCCGTTTTTTGTGTTTGACAACAAATATGCTGTTTCGGGTGCGCAACATGTGGATACTTTTGTAAAAACATTGGAAAAAGTTTGGGAAGAAGGCGACTTTAAATCTCAATTGACTTTACTGAATGCTGATGAAGGTGATAGTTGTGGGATTGATGGATGTGATTAATTCCAACAAATTGTTATTGTATGTTATGTACGATTCACCCCAGGTAGTAGCGGTAGCCCTGAAGGAATACGGTTATTTTTTCGGGAGGTATAGAGCGACCATCGGAAGCTCCTGGACTGACCTAGTAAAAAAACAGGATGACTGAGGGCTATAGCGAATAACTGGACTAGGTGCCTAAAAATAATTTAGACTAAAAAAGTTAAAAAGTCTCAATTCCTACCTATTCCCCACAGGTAATTTTCCAGATCAATCTTAAATAAAGTGGTCGATACAAGATTGTTCATTAGGATCATTTCATTGATGGAAAGTGCTAAGTCGACTTCGTTAAAAGGGGTTTTTACTAGATATTTAGAGCAATTTACTTTCAATTCGCATTCGTCACAACAATAATTTTGCCCGTAACTTTCTTCTATTAGGCATTTAAAAGCAATGAGTTCTTCAAGATTCATTTGCAATCCCGTTTCTTTAAAAACTAACTGTATTTTGTCTTTTATGATGTCTTTTTCTAGTTTCCAAAAAAAGGAAACGCCAAATTCGTTTTGGTATATAGGATGTATTTCTTTCATTATAATGCGATCTAGGAACAAATATAAATATTATTTATATTTAATCTAAATAAATATAATGTTTTTTACAACCCATGTTTTTCGTAGGAACTTTTGGCCGCATCATAGCCAATATCGAAAATGGCTTGCATTCGGGCTTTGTTTGTTTCAAAAGTGCTGTAAATACACAATTTTTCGGGTTTTATGACCCAGTCACAAAAAGTAAATTTTTGAGTATCAGAATTGGCTGAGAAAATATCAAAAGCCCTTGTGGTAACAGATCTAATGGTATTAAGATCAGTGGCTTTAATTTTTTGAATAGGACTAACATAAATACCAATGATCGTTTCGCATTGTCCATACAAAACATCAGATGGGAAATGGTTTAAAATACCACCATCGCTATAGGTTTCACCATTAATTTCATAAGGGGAAATAATACCAGGGAAAGCAGCCGAAGCTATAAGAGCATCAACAATCTTGGTGGAGGGATTAAAAATTTTTAATCGTCCTCTGACCATATTAGTTGCGGTGACTTGCAAAGGAATTTTTAAATCGCCAAGGGTCGCGTCTTTAAAAATGGAATAAAAGTCGGCATGAAATGATTCTGAATCAATCAATCCAGCCTTTTTGAAAGTAAGATGCCTCCAATGGAAAATATAGATGGACTGAAAAAAGGATAAAATTTCGGCAGGTGTTTTTCCAAATGAATATAAAGCACCCACTATTGAACCCGCACTTGTGCCTGCAATTCGTTCTGGAATAATGTTTTTTTCTTCTAAAAATTTAATGGCGCCTGCATGAGCAATTCCTTTAGCACCACCACCAGAAAGTACCAGTCCAATCGACTTATTTTCTAAATTCATACTCTACTAATCTTCTTTTTATAAAAATACACTTTTTGATTGTTTCAGAAGTTGTTTTAACATCTTTAAATAGAAATTTTAGTCTAATTTTACTAAAACAGAAAAATTGAACTATGAAAACAGTGATTGCCAAAGCATTATTTAATAGCCATTCGTATTTAGAGTACCGAAAATTAGTATCGGATTTATTAACGGAAGGGAAATCTACAGGTCATGAACAAACAGAAGAGCTGACTCATTATAGTAAATTGAATGATACACGAATGAATCGATTAGATAAAACGATAAAATTAAATGATGTTGTTTTATCCCAAATGGAAAACCTCAAGAAAGAGTACATCTGGTTGGTTATTTCGGAAGGGTGGTGTGGCGATGCAGCTCAAATTCTACCGATAATAGCGCAATTAACCACTGCTGCTAGAGGGAAAATAGATCTTAAAATTGTTCTTCGTGATGAAAATGAAGCCTTGATGAATTTATTTTTGACCCATGGAGGGAAAGCAATTCCGAAGCTAATTATCATTGATAAAAATACAACTGATGTTTTAGCACATTGGGGACCAAGACCAGAAGGTGCAGTTTTATTAATTGAGGATTATAAAAAAGAACATGGCGTATTGGATGAAACAATAAAAACCAATTTACAATTATGGTATTTGAACGATAAAGGACAAGCTGTCCAAAAAGAACTTGTAGAAACCATGCTTATTTTTGAATAATTATTTTCGGAAATCAAAGGGGTGTTTTTAAAATAAAATTTGTATCTTAGTGAGACCCAGACAAATCTATCTTATTTGATTTGCTTTTTTATGTTTTGTATTGTGTAACTATTTTAAAAAAACAATATCATGAAAAAATTCTTCGAAAAACTGTATGATTTATTTTCTCGTTTTCTATTTGGTAATCAAAACATCTCTCACTATTAATCTAGTGTAAATAATGAGAGTGTATTTATGTGAAGAAAAAACGGTTAGTTAAAAACACATAATAAAGTCAGTAATGTTTTTATTATGTGTCTTTCCTTGTGCCTTAGTTATTGATTTAGGCTTTGTTCAAATAAAGTTACATCAATAGCATTTGTTACATTATAGTCTCCAATTTTCGTTCGGCGTAAAGCGGTCAAATGAGAGCCAGAATGCATTGCTTTTCCAAAATCATAGGCTAGAGAGCGAATGTAGGTCCCTTTACTACAAACGACTCTAAAGTCTATTTCAGGCAAAGCTATTCTTGTGATTTCAAATTCATAAATGGTCGTTTTTCTAAAAGCGATTTCTACCGTTTCTCCTGCACGTGCGTGTTCGTACAAGCGTACACCATCTTTTTTTATTGCTGAAAAAATAGGTGGTTTTTGATCAATTTCACCTAGAAACTGTTTCACTGTTTCGTGAATAAGTATTTCGTTAATATGTGATGTTGAATAGGTTTGATCAATTTCGGTTTCTAAATCATAAGATGGAGTCGTAGCTCCAATATAAAATGTACCTGTGTACTCTTTGGCTTGACCTTGAATCTCCGTAATTCTTTTGGTGAATTTTCCCGTACAAACAATCAGTAATCCAGTAGCTAAAGGATCTAAAGTTCCTGCATGTCCAATTTTAAATTTCTTAGGAAGCCCTGCTTTGTTAATCAGTGCATATTTCAATTTATTTACTGCCTGAAACGAACTCCATTTTAGGGGTTTGTCAATCAAAAGAATTTGTCCTTCAAGATATTGTTCAGCAGTTATACTTTCCATTATTTAGTGTAAAAATAAATTAATAATGCAATACCGATTATAATTCGATACCAACCCCAAAATTTAAAACCATATTTTGTTAGTAGGTTGATAAACGTTTTTACAGCAATTAAAGCAACAATAAAAGCAACAATATTTCCAATGATAAAAAGATAAATGTGATTTTGATCTTGTAAAATCATTTCATATCCTTTCATTTCTGTCAAGGTTCCTTTTCCCCATGTTTTTACAAAAATAGAGTAAACTGTCACGGCAAGCATCGTTGGTACTGCTAAGAAGAATGAGAATTCAGCGGCAGCTTTTCTGCTTAAACGTTGTGTCATCCCTCCAATTATAGATGCTGCTGAGCGTGAAGTTCCTGGCATCATTGCTAAACATTGCCAAAAACCGATAATAACAGCTTTTTTTATTGTGATATCTTTTTCGTCAAGAACAGTGGGTTTTTCAAACCAATTGTCTACAAATAAAAGAACAATTCCGCCTAATACTAAAACGGAAGAAATGGCGATTTGATTGCCTAAGACAGCTTCAATTTTATCATCAAAAAGATAGCCTAAAACTAATGCTGGAATTACAGCATAGATTAATTTTATGTAGAAATTGAAGTTTTGAAAATTAAAAAACTTCTTCCAATACAACACTACAATAGCCAATATGGCTCCAAATTGTATGGAAACTTGAAACATTTTTAAAAAATCACTTTCTTCCATTCCCAAAAGCGAGGCTGTAAATCCCATGTGAGCTGTTGAAGAGATAGGCAAGAATTCAGTTAATCCTTCAATAATAGCAAGGAGAATGGCTTGTAGTGTATTCATTTTTAGTATTCAATATTTTAGTATTCATTTTTTTTGAATTTGCTTTTACTGCAAATTCATAACTAAACACTACATACTATTTTTTAGGACTTTTAAGTATCGAATAAATGGTAATTCCAAAACCAATTAATACCATTGTAGGGGCTAATCTGATTCTTCTGAAATTAAAAATATCTTCGTTAAATACAGTAGGATCATCACTACCACCACCTGACATTAGGATAAAACCTAACGCGATAACACCAATTCCTATCAATAGAATTTTGTAATTTACGTTATCAAATAAAAATTCTTGTTTATTGTCTTTCATAATATGGAGTAATTTTTGAGATCAAAAATTAATATAAGTCGTCTGTTCTTAAATTCAAAAAACGCTGCGTAGCAAAGTGCGTACTAATCCAAGTGATTAAAACACCAAGCCCAAAAACACCTAGTAAAACTCCGCCAATCATTGCTTTGTTTTCTAATATTTGTAAATCAGGAAAATTAGTTTCTACATAAGTCAAAAGACCAATCAAGGCTATAATTGCTAAAACAGCACCTAATATTCCTAGTTTTACACTACGCATGACGAATGGCTTACGGATAAAAGATTTAGTAGCGCCCACCATTTGCATGGTTTTGATGATAAATCGGTTAGAGTAAATGGATAAACGTAATGAACTGTTTATTAATAAAACTGCAATAAAAGTCAAAAAGCAACTGATAATTAAAATCCACATACTTACTTTTTTGATGTTGTCATTGACTAAGTTGACCAATTGTTTGTCATAGACAATATCCGAAATCATTTCGTTTTCACGAAACTTACTTTCAATTTTTGAAATGCTGTCTTTCTCAACGTAGTTGGCTTTTAAATGAATATCAAACGAGTTTTGCAAAGGATTTTCACCAAGGAATGTCAAGAAATCTTCTCCAATAATATCCGTATGTTGTTTGGCAGCTTCGTCTTTAGTTACATAAACTGATGATTTTGCGTAAGCTGCTTTTTTTAATTCGGCACCAAAAGCTTTTAAATCTGCGTCTTTAGCTTCGTTTTTAAAAAAAACTGTCATGGCTATTTTTTCCTTGAAGTCATTGGCTAATTTTTGTGAATTAATAATGAAAAGGCCCAATGTTCCTACTAGAAACAAAACCAAGAATATGCTTAGAACAACCGAAAAATAAGAAGAAATTAATCTGCGTTTTTGAAACTTATCAAATGAAGAACTCATAGTCTATTTTAATTATGCGGTAAAAATAATAAAGAAATTCTTTATTTGAAGTTAATAACGTTCAAAGTTTTGACTTTCGTACAATAAAAGGGTGCTTTTGAAAAATTAGAAGAGCGAATGAATGTTTTTGTTAGGAAACTTTTTAGGATTTCTTAATCCATTTTGGTTATGATTGGGTTAAAGGCTTTGGAAGCAAGGAGTACTTTATTGCCAATATTCAACTGTTTTATTTCTTCTTCGATAGCTACAATTTTTACGATAGTATTTCCCACTAAAACTGAAATAAGGTAGACCACCTCCTCTTTCTGTATTTTTAAAATTTCGCCTACAAATTGAAATTTACCACTCATTAATCGACTCGAAAAGACTTCGTCAGGAGTGCCTTGTTTGTTTATTTTCCCATTTTCAATAATCAGCACACGGTCAGACATTTTATAAATTTCGGCAATATCATGACTCACTAATATAGTGGTTAGATTAAAAAGACGATGAACTTTAAGGATGTAATCTTGTAATTTCAGTCGTATTTCATTATCTACTGCTGACAAAGGTTCGTCAAGAAGTAAAATTTCAGGTTTTCCTACCAATGCTCGAGCCAGAGCAACACGTTGTTTTTGTCCGCCAGATAATTTTTCAGGTTTTAGATCTTGTAATTGTTGGATTTCCATGATGTCTAGCAATTCAGTGATGATGCTTTTGTCTTGTCCTTTTGTTAAAGCAAAACTCAAATTCTCTTTGACTGTCATATTAGGAAATAGTGCATAATCTTGAAAAACGTACCCAATTTTTCGAAGCTGTGGTTTCAGGTTTATTTTTGCTTTGCCGTTAAGCCAAATAGCATCATGAACACGGATCAAACCTTCGTCTGGTTGCAGTAAACCTGAAAGAATTTGGAGTGTTGTTGTTTTGCCTGCGCCAGACGAACCATACAAAGTAATGAATTCCTTTCTTTGGATTTGGAAATCAAGGTTTAGCTCTATTGTTCCCGTAGCCGAATGTAGTTTTTTTATGGCTTTGAATTCAATCATGGCAAAATACTGGTTTTACTGAAACGGTGGTTGATGGAATAAACGCCCAAAAGAATGATAAAAGTAAACGCAAATAAAATTCCCGAATACACATTGGCATTATGATAATTCATGGCTTGAACTTCTTCGTAGATTGCAATAGAAACGACTTTGGTTTCATTTGGGATACTGCCGCCCACCATCAAAACCACGCCAAATTCCCCAATCGTATGGGCAAATGTTAAAATCATCCCTGTAAGTAACGAGGTTTTGCAATTAGGAAGTAAAACGTATAAAAGTGTTTGCAATTTGCTTTTTCCTAGTAAATAAGATGCATCAATAAGTGTTTTAGACATCGATTTGAATCCTGTTTGCAAAGGATGCACCATAAACGGCAAACTATAAATTACTGATGAGATCACTAATCCGGGAAAGGTAAATACCAAACGAGTATCGAAATATTGATCTAAAAAATTCCCAAAAACATTTTCAGGACTAAAGGCGAGTAGTAAATAAAATCCTAAAACACTCGGAGGCAAAACTAAAGGCAAGCTAACAATCGCTTCGATAATCGTTTTTAGTTTTGATTTACTAAAAGCAAGCCAATAAGCGATAGGCAAACTGAGGACTAATAAAATAAAAGTAGTCAGCAAAGCTAGTTTTAGCGTTAGCCATAAAGGAGCAAAATCAATCATGTGGAGACAAGCTTATTTCGTTAGTTTTTATCATAGCAACAATTTCATCGTTCCCGCAAATGTTCAGTTGCTCAAAAGCATTTCGGGTAATCACCGATATAATCGTTTCCTCTTGAAATTTTAATACCACTTTACAAAGTAACTTTCCTATTTCAAAATGACTGACTGTGCAATCCATTTTGTTTTGCAAGCTAATGATTCCTGATAGGTTTTTAGACAAAATTACTTCGGTTTCTTTGAAAATTACTTTTACATTTTCACCTCTACTAAGATATGTTGAACTATCGGTGGTGTCAATTACAATAGTAGTGAAATTGCAGTTTTGCACCGTTACTTTTACTAAAGACAATGACCCTTCGGACTCAATTTCTGCGATTTTTCCAGTTAGGATATTCATTTTAAGATTAATAATGATTAGAAAATGCTCTGTGATTCAATTTTAGGTAAAAATACGTAATTCTTATATTTCTTAAATAGTTTAAGATTTGCTTCCGCTTTCAATGTAAAAATTCAAAAAATTAAATGACTTATCTGTGTCAGTTTTTATCACAAAGTTTATATGTTCTCAGATCTCTTATAGGGTTTAAAATTTTTCAGCATCCACAATAAAACTTAAAAGACTTATCTGTTTCATTTTTACCACAAAGCCAAAATGCTCTTAAATATCGTATATGTTTTAAATCTGTTACAATTGTTCAACAAAATAAATGTTTAAAAATACTCTTTTATTTTTGGGAATACCCAAAATGATTCAATATCTCAACCGCCTTCTTAGTCGAAATATAATCATAAAACCGCTTTGCAACTGGATTGTTTTGGCCATTTTTCAAAACAACACAACCTTGTTCCAATGGCGAATGGCATTTTGCAGGAATGCGATAAAAGTTTCCTTTGAGTTTTAATAATGCTGGAGAAAGAGCATCTGATAATGCAATAAAACCAATATCGGCAGCACCAAGTGTTATAAACTGAGCGGTTTGAGCAATATTTTCGCCATAAACCAATTTGCTTTTTAATCGATTGTTTAGAGAATAATAGGCTAAAGTTTCGAATGCTTTTGCTCCATAAGGCGCAGTTTCAGGATTAGCGATGGCTATTTTTTTTATTTTGGAATCCAATAAACTATTGATGCCTTTGGTTTTTGGACTTAATTTTTTACTCCAAATAACGAGATTTCCTAGTGCGTACAATTTCACGTCAGAAGCGGTTGCGTTTTTTTCTTTCAATTGGTTAGGGTAATTCATATCTGCCGAAAAGAATAAATCAAACGGAGCGCCATTCAAAATTTGCTCATAAAATTTCCCTGAAGAACCATAAGAAACCTGAATAGCATCGTTAGGATACTGTGTTTTATAAATCGTAAGTATCGAATCCATCGCTATTTTTAAATTGGCAGCAACCACGACCGTCGTTCTTTGGGAAAAACTGTTTAAGCTCAGGAGTAAAATAAAGATAAGCAGTACGTATTGTTTTGTTTTCAGCATGAGTATGGGTGTTGTTTCATAAAGTGTTTTTTGGATAATTGAAGTCAGAAGCAACACTTTTACAAAAATAAGTAAAATTAGGTAGGGAGAAATACGGTTTATTTGTTTTTTTGTCAAAGAAATAAGTTTGGTACACTGCACAATTAACGTAAATTTGCGACTTTAAAAAAAACGGAGAACTTCAGTTACTCTGTAACTTAGACCCTTTGTAAAATGACTTGAGTTTTTGCGAAAGCATGACTCCATTAAAAAACAATATAATAGAAGGAAAGACTCAAGCTTTTGCGACAGCATGATTCCTTTAAAAAAAATAATAGTAAATAGAATGAAATACAATCCGAACGAAATCGAAGCCAAGTGGCAACAATACTGGGCTGATAATAAAACTTTTGCAGCATCTAATACTTCTGAAAAACCAAAACATTATGTATTAGATATGTTTCCTTATCCATCAGGTGCGGGATTACACGTGGGGCATCCGTTAGGGTATATTGCTTCAGATGTGTATTCAAGATACAAAAGACATCAAGGTTTTAATGTGTTGCATCCCATGGGCTACGATAGTTTTGGATTGCCAGCAGAACAATACGCAATTCAAACAGGGCAACGACCAGAAGATACGACTCGTGTAAATATTGACGGTGGTTTTGATAAAGAAGGAAACCAAATTGCGGGTTACAGAAAGCAATTGGATAAAATAGGATTTTCCTTTGATTGGGATCGTGAAGTAAGAACTTCCAATGCTGATTATTATAAGCATACACAATGGATTTTTATCCAATTATTCAACTCTTGGTATAATAAGGATTCTGATAAAGCAGAAGATATTTCGACCTTGATTTCAATTTTCGAAATGGAAGGAAATGGAAATGTGCATGCAATCTGTGATGATAATATTGCACTTTTTACTGCGACAGAATGGAACGCTTTCGCGAAAGCGCAACAGGAAAAAATCTTATTGCAGTACAGAATGACGTACCTAGCAGAAACTGAAGTCAATTGGTGTCCTGGATTAGGAACGGTTTTGGCTAATGACGAAATCATCAACGGAGTTTCAGAACGTGGTGGTTATCCTGTGGTTCGCAAAAAAATGACCCAATGGAGCATGCGTATCTCAGCTTATGCAGAGCGTTTGTTACAAGGTTTGAATGAAATTGATTGGACAGAAAGCATTAAAGAAAGTCAACGCAACTGGATAGGAAAATCAGTTGGAGCGATGGTTTCTTTTAAAGTACTTAGTCCAAAGTCCAAAGTCCAAAGTGAAGCTGAACTTTCAGACTCAGGACAAGGGACTTTGGACTCTTTTATTGACGTTTTCACCACTCGTCCTGATACTATTTTTGGTGTTACGTTTATGACTTTGGCACCTGAACATGAGTTGGTAGCTACAATCACTACGCCAGAACAAAAAGCGGCGGTGGAAGCCTATATCGAAAAAACAGCAAAACGTTCCGAACGCGAGCGTATGGCAGATGTAAAAACCATTTCGGGTGTGTTTACAGGGGCTTATGCAGAACATCCGTTTACCAAAGAAGCCATTCCGGTTTGGATTGGGGATTATGTTTTAGCAGGATATGGAACAGGTGCTGTGATGGCGGTTCCTTGCGGAGACGAGAGAGATTATGCTTTTGCTAATTTCTTCAAAGGAACTAATGGAATGCAAGAAATCAAAAATATTTTTAACAAAGATATTTC
>NZ_JBAWDL010000029.1:0-6742 GCF_049590715.1 Flavobacterium sp. | reverse complement strand
CACACCTTCGATCCAACCTGGACAACCAAAAAGTAAATCATAAGCCACGCATTTTGGGTTTTTGATTTGGAGTTTGTTTTTGACACGGGTAGCTAAACTCGGTAACATGTCTGATTGGACTGTGCCGTGTTTTACATCGCCAAAGTTGTGTGCAAATATGATATAATCAATCGTTTCTGCATCAATATTAGCGTTTGCAATTGCTTTTTGGGCAGCAAAGAAAGCCAGATCCGATGAATTGTATTCCTTTTCAGCATAACGTCTGTTTTCAATCCCGGTAATTCCCTTGAATTTGTGAATGATGGTATCATTAGGGTATTTGAAAGGACTACCGTCTTCGTTTAGAAAAGTGTGATTTGAAAAATCGGTATTGTGTATTTTGTTTTCAGGGATATAACTACCTGAACCGGTGATTTTTATTTTCATAGGTGTGTTACCAAAAGATTAAGCGAATTTAAAGATAAAAAAAGGAATTTATGAATAAAAGAAACTATGCATGCATATAATTATGAATCTCAGATACTTTTGAGAGATTTGTTTCCTTTTTTTATAGAATTGAAGGTGTTTCCTTTATTTGATTATTTAAATAGCTATTTACGTTAGGATGCCAAAAACGCCTCGAAATAACGAGGCGTTTTGGTTATTTATGAGCAATTAGTTTTCCATATACGCCTCAATAGGAGCGCAACTACATACTAGATTTCTATCTCCAAAAGCATCATCCGCTCTACGAACGCTAGGCCAGAATTTGTTTTCAGCAATGTATTCTAATGGGAAAGCAGCTTGTTCTCTAGTATAAGGAAAGTTCCAAGTCTCAGTAGTAAGCATTGCTAGTGTATGTGGGGAATTTTTCAGCACATTGTTTTTATCGTCAATAGATGCTGCTTCAATTTCTTTTCGAATAGAAATCATCGCATCACAAAAACGGTCTAATTCATCCAAGTTTTCACTCTCTGTAGGTTCGATCATTAAGGTTCCAGCTACTGGAAACGAAACAGTAGGAGCGTGGAAACCATAATCCATCAAACGTTTTGCGATATCAGTCACTTCAATTCCTTTTTGTTTGAATGGGCGACATTCTAAAATCATTTCGTGAGCAGCACGACCCATTTCTCCAGAATATAAAGTATCGTAATGACCGCTTAATTTTTCTTTGATATAGTTTGCATTCAAAATAGCGTGTTCTGTAGAAGATTTTAATCCTTCAGCTCCAAGCATTTTGATGTATCCGTAAGAAATCAAACAAACTAAAGCAGATCCCCAAGGTGCTGCAGAAATTGCTGTAATGGCGTTTTCTCCCCCTGTTGGAATAACTGGATTGTTAGGTAAGAATGGAGCTAATTGTGGCGCTACGCAAATAGGGCCTACACCTGGTCCACCACCACCGTGAGGGATTGCAAATGTTTTGTGTAAGTTCAAGTGGCAAACGTCAGCACCAATAGTCGCAGGATTTGTTAATCCTACTTGGGCATTCATATTCGCGCCATCCATATAAACTTGTCCACCGTTATCGTGAATGATTTGGGTGATTTCTTTAATAGCACTTTCATAGACACCGTGAGTGGACGGATACGTAATCATCACACAAGACAAATTATCTTTGTGCAAAATCGCTTTTTCACGTAAATCTTCTACGTCAATATTTCCGTTTTCAAGGGTTTTAGTAACCACCACTTTCATTCCTGCCATTGCTGCTGATGCCGGATTGGTTCCGTGCGCTGATGATGGAATCAAAGCAATTGTTCTATGATGATCGCCTCTTGATTGGTGATACGCTTGAATGACCATTAATCCTGCGTATTCTCCTTGTGCACCTGAATTCGGTTGTAAAGTTGTAGCGGCAAAACCAGTAATTTCGTTTAAGTATTCTTCCAGTTTAGAAAGCATTTCTTGGTAACCTTGCGCTTGATCTAATGGAGCGAAAGGGTGAATGCTGTTCCAACTTGGTGCGCTCAATGGCAACATTTCGGCAGCAGCATTTAGTTTCATTGTACAAGAACCCAACGAAATCATCGAGTGATTTAACGCCAAATCTTTACGCTCTAACATTTTGATGTAACGCATTAAAGCCGTTTCAGAGTGGTATTTGTTGAATACTTCGTGTTGTAAGAATGTTGAGGTTCTTACTAAGCTTTCTGGGAAATGATTCGTTTGGGATAAAGTGTCAATCGTGAATGTAGCCAATCCTTTTGCGGCAGCGAAAATAGAAACGACTTTATTCAAATCTCCAAAACCAATAGTTTCATTCAATGAGATCGAAACCGTATTTTCATCTGGGTAAAAGAAGTTTACTTCGTTAGCTTCAGCAATTTCACGTACTTTTTTAGCATCTGCTTTTATGACAATGGTGTCAAAGAAAGCAGTGTTGGTTTGTTCGAAACCTAATTTTTCTAATGTGTTTGCCAAAGTAACTGCTGATGCATGTACTTTGTTAGCAATATATTTCAATCCTCTTGGTCCGTGATACACGGCATACATACTTGCCATTACAGACAATAAAACTTGTGCAGTACAAATGTTTGAAGTTGCTTTGTCACGTTTGATATGTTGTTCACGAGTTTGCAATGCCATACGAAGCGCACGATTCCCATCCGTATCTACCGTAACTCCGATGATTCTTCCTGGCATGCTGCGTTTGTATTCTTCTTTGGTTGCAAAATAAGCTGCATGAGGGCCACCGTAACCTAACGGAATTCCGAAACGTTGTGTTGTTCCAAGAACTACTGCTGCGCCCATTTCTCCAGGAGGTTTTAATTTGGCTAAACTCAAAATATCAGCAGCAACGGCTACTTTAATATCGTTTTGAGCGGCTTTTGCGATGAAATCAGTATAGTCATTTACTTGTCCAAATTTTCCTGGGTATTGTAAAATAGCACCAAAGAATTCGTTAGAAAAGTCGAAATCTTCATGATTTCCTATTACTAATTCTACTCCAATAGGTGTAGAACGTGTTTGTAAAACAGATAAAGTTTGTGGTAAAATTTCTTCAGAAACAAAGAATTTGCACACATTGGCTTTCTTTTGCTCGCGAGTTCTGACATCTAACAATAATGCCATTGCCTCAGCTGCAGCTGTACCTTCATCAAGTAGAGAAGCATTCGCAATTTCCATTCCTGATAATTCGATAACCGTAGTTTGAAAATTCAAAATAGCTTCAAGGCGACCTTGAGCAATCTCCGCTTGGTAAGGCGTGTAAGCCGTGTACCATCCTGGGCTTTCAAAAACATTTCTTTGGATCACCGCAGGAACAATCGCTTGGTTATATCCTAAACCAATGTAGGTTTTGAACATTTTATTTTTATTTCCTAAAAGGGTAATATGTTTTAAATATTCATATTCCGTCATTTCAGGATCTAAATTTAGAGGTGCTTTTAGACGAATATCATCTGGAAGTGTCTCGTAAATAAGTTGATCTATTGATTCAACTCCGATTGTTTTCAACATTTGTTGTAGGTCTGATTCCTCAGGACCTATGTGTCTTAAAGCAAAAGCATCTGTTTTCATTTGTAGATAATGTCTGTTTTTATTCGGAAAATGAAATTTGCATAAATCGTCGTTCGTTTTTGATTACAAATCTGCCGTTATGCTCATTTCATGTAAATGTTAAAAAGGTTGTTTTTTCGTGGTGCAAAAATAAACATAATTCCGTTTTAAAATGCTGTTTTTTAGGATTCATTTTATATGTTTACAGGAATATGAAAAAAAACGGTGCAATTGCTTAATTTTGTTAGATGATTCGCTTTCAATCCCTTTTCGATTTTTACATTAAGAGTAGTATTCACGTGGCTTTTTCCGTGTATGCTTTAGTGAGGATGACACATTTTATGTTTGGACTTCCTTATGATGAACCGATGGCTTTATTTGCTTTTTTTGGAACCATTGTAGGGTATAACTTTGTAAAGTATGACGCTTTGGCTCGAGCCAAAAAAAGAATGATGCGGAAAGAGTTGAAATTAATTGCATTGATTAGCTTTTTTTCGTTTTTAGGGGTCGGGTTTTATTTCTTCAAATTACAACTTGTGACACAATTAATGGGAGTAGGTGTGTTGATTCTCACTATGTTATATACGTTACCCTTTTTTCCTAATCGAAAAAATGCCCGTAACTGGGCGGGTGTCAAAATTTATATTGTGGCTTTGTGCTGGGTAGGAGTGACTTTGCTATTGCCAGTCGTAAACGCTCATTTAAGTTTAGGAACTGATTTTTTTATCAAATGCATTCAGCGATTTATATTGATATTCAACTTGATTTTAGTTTTCGAAATTATTGATTTGGCAAATGATGACCCACATCTTAAAACTGTACCGCAACAAATTGGGGTTAAGCAAACTAAAATTTTAGGTTTGCTGTTATTGTTGCCTTTTTATTTCTTAGAGTTTCTAAAAAATAATTTTGTTGAAAAACAATTAGTTGTTAACTTGATTATGGTTGTAATGCTGTCTTTATTTATAGGTTTTGCAAATCAACGACGCTCTAAATACTACACTTCTTTTTGGGTCGAAAGTGTGCCTATCATCTGGTGGTTATTAGTGGTTTTACTTTAATAAATACTAATATTGGTGAATACGTTCACCGAATAATACCTTATATTGGTGAATAGGATGTTTTTTGAAAAATATTTGTAATTATTTTAATCTGATCTCTCCGAAACCTTTTTCAAAATCTGATTTCGATTCAGTAAAAAATGGCTTAAGTGCTTTTTTAAAAACAAAAAATCAAATAATTTTCCAAACAAACCAAACGGAGTTTCATATTCTAAAATATCAATCATGGTGGTCACTCCGTTTGTTTCTTTAAATAAATGTTGATGTTTGAAAGACTTGAAATGTCCTTCCTCCATTTCATCTACAAAATAACGGTATAAATCCATTACAGTAATTTGGCTTTTATGAGTAAGATAAAGTCCAAAATGTTTTCCTTTCCAAGTTACCTTTTCTCCTTTATTGATTAATCCTGTTGTAATTCCAGCAATGGCTTTTTCATTCGTTTTACTAGCAGATTGTTGGTGTAAGTCAATATTTCTTGAATGGTCAAAAACGATTTGAATAGGAGCTTCGATTTTGGTGGTAAGTTGGATTGTTGTCATTATTGTAAGAGGTTTTTAAAAGCATTGTCAACTGTGCCAAAATCAAATTTAAAACCGTTATCTGTGAGTTTCTTCGGGATTACATTACGACTTTTTAAGACTAATTCGGGTTCAGTTTGGATCATGAAAGATCCTATTTTTAGTAAAAAAGTAGGCATTGGAATTCCAATGAACTGTCCTACTGCTTTTCTTAGTTTTTTCATGAAATCGTTGTTTCTAATTGGTTGTGGAGAAACGATATTAATCACGCCTATCATTTGTTTTTGGATAACAAATTCAAGTGCTCTAGCAAAATCATGTTCGTGAATCCAGCTTATGTATTGATTTCCTTTTCCTTGTTTTCCCCCTAATCCTATTTTTGCTAAAGTTTTCAATGGAATAAAAGCGCCTCCTTTTTTACCTAAAACAATAGAAGTTCTCAATGCTGTTTTTAAAGTATCAGGAGTTTCCATTTTGAAAAAGGCTTTTTCCCAAGATTGCGCCACATTCATCGAAAAATCATTGCCAATTTCTCCATTAACTTCATCCATTTGTTTGTCTAATGAAAATCGATAAATGGTAGAAGTAGATGAATTTAACCAATGTTTAGGTGGCGTTTTGCAATTTAAAACCGCTTTGTTTAGAATTTTGGTGTTTTCGATTCGAGATAATAAAATCTCTTTTTTGTTCTCTTTGGTATATCGACAATCAACGGATTTACCTGCCAGATTAATTAACACATCAGCGTTTTCTAATTCTTTTTCCCAACCTGAAAAAGTTTTGGCATTCCAGTTTACGTATTTAATTTTGTCAATTGTTTGAGATTTTCCACGAGTTAATATGACAATTTCGTCAAATTGATTTTGAAAATGAAGGACTAGAACCTGTCCTAAAAAACCTGTTCCAGCTGCTATGATTAATTTTTTCATGATATGATTTTTTTTAACCTAACAGTTTTTTAAAACCTGTTAGGTTTATTTTGGAATTAATCTTTAATAGTTGTTTTTTGTTCGTTTTGTCCTTCTTGAGCTTTACGTTTTCCTCTAAAGAAGAAATATAAATTTAAAAAAAGCATGATGCCCAAATAAACGGCAAAGCCTCCAATTTTGTAGCTCAATTTTTCAATTAGTTCTTGGTAGGTGTTTTGATTTAAATATAGTTGTAGAATCATTAGTGCAAAACCAAGATTGAGAAGATAAAAGCCGGTTTCGAAAAGTTTGTTGGTAGCATAAGCAATTTCTTCTCGTCCATTGAAAATGTCAAGCATAAAAATTTTGCTATTACGAAATAATGTTTTGCTAACATAATAGGTAAGGGCGATCGCTATGGGTAAATAAATGGCATAGCCAATGAGGATTTTAGTAGTTTCCATGATGTTGAGTTTTAGATTAATTTTTTGATGTATTTTGTTATAATGATAATATTTAGATAATGCATAAGGGCGATAATTAGGATGATTAGTGCTGTTTTTGAGGCTATTATTTCTACTAGTTGGGAGTTGTTTTCAATAGTTTTCCAAGAAACTAAAGTCATGGCGCAGTACCCAATGTTGAGCAAATAATATCCCAAGAGTAACATTTGATTGATTCGTATACATAGTTCTTCATGATTAGGAATTAATTGAGCCACAAAGATGTTTCCGTTTTGGTAGCAAATCTTTCCAACTTTTAGGATGAT
>NZ_JBAWDL010000028.1:0-6003 GCF_049590715.1 Flavobacterium sp. | reverse complement strand
TATATGGGGAATGAAAACAGTAATCCATCCATAGGCAGTCAATTTGAATTTGTTGAAGCCAACGAAATCAAAATAGAAGTAACTTATGAAAAACATTTAGAAAGTAAGATTTTGAAAGCTCTTTTCTCCAGTCATATATATGAAGAAGTAGCTTATGAAATTGTTGAATTACAAAACTCGCATCAAAACATTGGTTTAGGAATGATTGGCGAATTTGAAACACCCATGGAAGAAAAGGCATTTTTAGGATTAGTAAAAGACAAAATGCAGGCAGAAGGTATTCGGCATTCAGCATTTCTTGGAAAAAAAATAAAAAAAGTGGCTGTTTTGGGTGGTTCTGGAAGTTATGCTATAAAAAATGCGATTCAAGCGGGAGCCGATGCTTTTTTGACCGCTGATTTAAAGTATCACCAGTTTTACGAAGCTGAAAACCAACTTATTTTGGCTGATATTGGACATTTTGAGTCAGAACGCTATACAAAAAATTATATTGTTGATTTTCTTAGAAAAAAAATCCTTAATTTTGCAATCATTTTATCTGAAGAAAATACAAATCCAGTTAAGTACATATAGAACATGACGAATATCAAAGAATTAAGCGTTGAGGAAAAGTTAAGAGCAATTTACGATTTACAATTAATTGACTCTAGAATTGACGAAATTAGAAACGTGAGAGGAGAACTTCCATTAGAAGTTGAAGATTTAGAAGATGAAGTAGAAGGCTTAACTACACGTTCTGAAAAATTAAAAACAGATCTTGAAGGAATTGAAGATCTAATTAAAGCTAAGAAAAATGCTATTGATGAGCATAAAGAAGGCATAAAAAAATACACCAAACAACAAGAAACAGTACGTAACAATAGAGAATTCAACTCTTTAACTAAAGAAGTTGAGTTTCAAGAGCTAGAAATTCAATTGGCTGAAAAGCAAATCAAAGAAATGAAAGCTTCTATTGAGCACAAAAAAGCGGTGATTTCTGAATCTAAAGAAAGATTAGACATCAAATCAAACCACTTAAAACATAAAAAATCAGAACTAAACGCTATTTTATCTGAAACAGCTAAAGAAGAAGAATTTTTAATTGAAAAATCAGCTGAATATAGAGGATTAATCGAAGAACGTTTATTAGCTGCTTACGACAGAATCCGTTCAAGCGTGCGCAATGGTTTAGCAGTAGTATCTATTGAAAGAGGTGCATCAGCAGGATCTTTCTTTACTATTCCTCCACAAACACAAGTTGAAATTGCTTCTAGAAAGAAAATCATCACTGACGAACACTCTGGAAGAATTTTAGTTGACAGCTCACTAGCTGAGGAAGAAAAAGAAAAAATGGAAAATTTATTTGCTACATTTTAAATCATACAAGCCACGCCCATAAGCGTGGCTTTCTTTTTTATGACAAAAGTCCTTTATTACCTTTTTACCAAATCAGTTGGGTTATACCTTAACTTTTTGAGTTTTGCTTTTCCTGAAAAAGCAAACCAAATGGCGTATTCTCTTTTTAGTGAACCCCGTAGCGGTCGATTACAAAAAGACAAACTCCCAAAAACACTAGCCAAGGCTACTTCTAAAATCTTTCAATACGAAGACCAAGAATTTATAACTTATCTTTGGAAAGGGAATGAAAATGTCATTCTATTAGTTCACGGTTGGGAAAGTAATGCTTCTCGCTGGAAAAAACTACTACCCTATTTACAAAAATCAGGAAGTACTATTATTGCGTTGGATGCTCCTGGTCATGGTTTATCTAGTGGAAAAGAATTTCATATTCCAAAATACGCAGCTTTTATAGATATTATCGTTCAAGAATACAAACCCAAATTTCTTATTGGACATTCCTTAGGAGGGAAAACCTGTTTGTATTATCAAGCACACTACAACAATCCTAGTATTGAAAAAATGGTCATATTGGGTTCCCCAAGCGACTTTAAAATCATATTAAACAACTACGTTAATTTATTAAACCTAAATTCTTCAATTGCTAAATCCTTGGAAATACAATATTCAAAGGTTTTCCAAAAAGAATTGGATGAATTCACAGGGAAACATTTTGCTTCCAAAATAAAAACTAAAGGACTAATAGCTCACGATACGGATGATACTGTGGTTCTTTTTGATGAAGGCAAAAAGATAGCCAATGCCTGGAAAGATGCTGTCTTCATTGAAACATCAGGATTGGGTCACGCCATGCATGATGACCAACTTTACGAAAAGATAGCTTCATTTTTGTTTGAAATTAAAAAATAATAGTTTCCAAACTCATTCGTTTGAAAGATTTTCAAATTTCCAAATCAAAGAATTTTCAAATTACTTACTTTTGCAGTATGGAAGAAAATCTAAAACGCCTCAATAAATTCATTGGAGAAACAGGATTCTGTTCTCGTCGTGAAGCAGACAAATACATCGAGCAAGGTCGTGTTACTATTAATGGCATTGTCCCAGAATTAGGAACGAAAGTAGCTCCCTCAGATGAAGTTCGTATTGATGGTAAATTAATCCGTGAAAGTCGTGAAAAACCTGTTTATCTTGCTTTTTACAAACCTGTAGGTATTGAATGCACTACTAATTTAGATGTCAATAATAATATTGTTGATTACATCAATTATCCTAAGCGTATTTTCCCTATTGGTCGATTAGACAAAGCCAGTGAAGGATTGATTTTTATGACCAATGATGGTGATATTGTGAACAAAATTCTTCGTGCGAGAAACAACCACGAAAAAGAATATACCGTAACGGTTAACAAACCTATAACCGATCGTTTTATCGAACGCATGGGAAATGGTGTGCCTATCTTGGACACTGTAACTCGTAAATGTAAAGTAGAACAAATCTCAAAATACATTTTCAAAATTATTTTGACACAGGGTTTGAATCGTCAAATTCGTCGTATGTGTGAATATTTAGGTTACGATGTGACTGCTTTGAAACGTATTCGAATCATCAATATTTCACTTGATGTTCCTGTAGGTCGTTACCGTGATTTGACTGATGCCGAAATAAAAGAGCTGAATGATTTGATTGAACCTTCCAGCAAAACAGAAGAAGCGAGTTTACCAAAAATAGAACCTACGAAAAGAAAAACGGAATTCATCAAAAAAGACGACCCTCGATTTAAGAGACGTGGAGAGTATTAAGCTGTCATCAAAAATTCAATTGATAAAACAAAAAAAGTAAACACTAAAGCAAACGTTACGAAAACACTCAAAAATCTATAAAGACTAATTTCGTTATAAATGACAGTACTGTGATACAAATTGGGAAGGCTATTTTTCATTTTAAAGTAGTTTAATACTATAAAACTACCTCATATAAATAGCTGCTCTAAAAAACATGTCATAAGAACCAGAATAGCTGTCATGAGATGGATTTTTTCATCAAAACCATCTTCTGCGCTTGAATAAGAGTACTCCAAAAATAGAAAACACAATCGAAATCATCACCAGAATTAATAATCCAAAACGATTATCCTGTAACGCATTGGGAACATTCATGCCGTAAAAATTGGCGATAACCGTAGGAATCATCAAAATGATCGAAATCGAAGTCATTTGCTTCATGATGGTATTCATATTATTTGAAATTACTGATGCATACGCATCCATAGTTCCCGTGAGGATGTCACTATAAATATGGGTCATTTCTTGTGCTTGACGCAATTCGATTTCAACATCTTCAACTAACTCTGGATCTAAGGATACTTTTTGTGATTTTATGTTTCGAATGCGATGTAACAAAATATCATTCCCTTTTAGCGAAGTCATGAAGAATACTAAACATTTTTCGATTTGCAATAAGGCTTGTAACTCTTCATTTTTGATTGATTTTTCTAGATTGTCTTCGGCTAATTTTATCTTTTGATTGACTTGTTTCAAATTTTTCAAATACCAAATACTAGAGGACAACAACAATCGTAAAACCAAATCAAAATGATCTTTCACCTCAATTTTCTTTTTTTGGGTGTAAAGTACAAAATCTGTCAACATTTCGGTTTTATAAAAACTCAAAGTGACTAAAATATCGCCTTTAAAAACCACTCCAACAGGAATAGTATGAAACGGTAATTTAACATCGTTACTTTTTACAGGAATTCGCATAATGATCAAACACCACCCATTCTCGATTTCGATACGAGGTCTTTCGTCAATATCCTCAATATCATTATAAAAAGCTTCAGGAATTTTGAAGTTGGTTAAGTAGGTATTCTTTATCTTCATTTGTTGGATTTTCAATAGTAATCCAGCAATTAGGTTCCCAAATAAGAGTAGCAACCAATCCGTTATTGTTTTTGTAAAATGCTCTCATTTCAAAATTCTATAATTTAACATAGCGCTTTGAAATCAATTCAAAAGCTACTTTAATTTAACATTCCCGAATAATAATCGTCCATTGTTGTTCTTTATTTTTAAAGTATTGCAATAGTATTGCTATATTTTATAAGGATTTGTTTTTTGGGTTTTATTTAACTTGACAGGAAAATACTTTAATTAATAGTATAACTTTTTCAAACATATAAATCAGATGAGTTATAAGAAGCAAACTCATTTTTTTTCAAACATAGAAGAAATGTAAGAACATAGAAGCTTTACCATAGTTTTAATTTTATACCATTAAAAAAAAGTTATTTCCATACAAAAACAATCGTATATTTTATATTTCGGATTCATCATTGAGTAACGAGCGTATTATTTTTTGAGCAACAGCTGAATCCATTCGTCTTAATTCTGCTATCATTTTTTCTTTTGTTGCCAAATCTAATACTGGTTTTGGAGATAAGAATTGTTCTAGTGAGGCTTCTTTGAAGAACAAAGTATCTGTCCACTCATTTCGTACTCCATCAATGACAAGGTGAATCCTATCACTAGTCCCTCTATTCACAACTGAATGTGTGAAATTTGCATCAATATACCAACATTCTCCTTCCTTCATTATTAATCTTTGATTGTCTAAAATAAATTCAACTTCTGGATTTGTAATTATTGGAATATGAAGTCTAAAACTCCCATCTTCATATCCTAAATCATTATCTCTATGCGGTTTTATTTCAGCACCTGCACCTAAATTTAATAATCGAACAGCCGTTTTTTTACATTCAAAAAAACGCAAGACTTCTTGAATATAAGGACATAACTCTAATATTTCGGTTTCCATTAAAGTATCCGAAAGCGCACTAAGAGCATTAATTTCATCTGAACGTCCGTTTTTCGATAACAAAGCTATTACTGACCAATTACCTCTATAATCACTCGTATTGTAATGACTCCTCCATTGATTTGAAAGTAATTGTGTTACTTCCCTTTTTAACTTTTCAGAATTGAAAAGCAATGGGAATTTTATCGACCGTATTTGTTGTTGCTTATTCATATTAATCTCGAATCCATTTTATCATATTAGGAAAAGGCATTACCCCTTCCTTTTCTGCATTCTCTTTACCATAAGTAAGTCCCATCCATTCTAGCAAGGGCAAACCTATAAAGTTTTCTGCGGTATAATTATCTATTAACCATTGAGACTCCCCTTTGTACCCTTCGGGATGAAAAACAAAATTAATAGGCAATTGCAAATGCACTAAAGCCGCATAAGACCACAACATAGCGGCGATTTCATCTCCTTGTGTTGGCCAATCTTTTGACATAGCTTCTGTTCCAATACGTATTCTTTCCTCAGATTGTGTAACAGCCAAATGCCCTGCTTCATGTAGCATATCGCCAGGATAAATCAGTTCCTCATAATCCACATAAATAACATTGGGACCAATTGACAATCCAGGCAAGAAACAATCTTCGTTCATTATTTTCTCTTCGACCTTTATGCCTATTGTATTCAAAAAATCAATCACTTTTATCGTCTCGATGGTGTCTTTAAAATGGTGTTGCATCATTTCTAAATTTTTAATATTCAACTAATACCATTTAAGCTTAGAATTTACTGTGAAGAAAATTTAGATTTTTTTCTTTTATAGAAAAAGAAAATTCTAGCATAGCATCGCTACGGTATAATTTT
>NZ_JBAWDL010000027.1:0-49361 GCF_049590715.1 Flavobacterium sp. | reverse complement strand
TAAATATTTACGGAGAATAGCAACTCAAACCACAATCCAGTCTAGACAGGTTTTGTAACAGGCACAATAGACTGGAAATACCGCAGTGCACGAAATTATGGCAATAATGACCATACTGTTTTAGAGATCGATTTGAATTGATTTAGTTGGAGGGTACGAGTTAAAAACTCGCACGAGCCTTTGTAGATTTACTAACCAATTCACTAACTATTTATCTGTACCCTGATGGCTCGAATAGGCCTACGCAACGATAGTGTGGAATTGTATTGCATACCCACAAAGTTGTCAAACATAGTAGTTGCAATACTCACGGAGACTGCTTCGTCAGTTCGCTTTCGCTCTTGTCCTCCGACTTCGGAAAGACAAGCCCCAAAATTTATTTCGAGGTAATGTATTGACATAGATAATAAAGTCATGTAGTATTGTCAAAACAGAATGATTTTAAATGCATTCCAATATTGGTAATTACAACAGAAAACAACTTATTTTTTTTCATCCAAAAAACGTACTTTAACTGGAATAGCATCCTCAGTTCCGTAAATTTTAAGTTCCATAATATCAGCAGGAAGGTTGAATTTTCTTTTGGCTAATTCTTGTTTTACTTCTCTTATAATAAGACCTCGTAATACAAGTGAAGCGCGTCTGTAATCAACGGTGTCTACCCAAAAAAACACTTTTAGATTCACCGTACTAGCAGCGAGTTCATCCTCAATGACAAAATTTTCATGGTTTACATCCTGAACAATCTCTTTATTAGAATCTAAAATTTCTTGAATTACGTTTTTGGCCGCTTCAATATCATCTTCATAACCAATACCCACCATAAAATCAACTCTAAAAAATCCATCTGCAGTATAATTAGCCACTGGTTTTGTCAGCACATCGCTATTGGGAATATAAATATCACGTCCATCAAATGTTTTGATGTGTGAATACCTAAAACTTAAGGATTTTACTTTCCCAAAAATCTCATCAATTTTAATCGTATCATCAATATTAAATGGTCTGTTGAAAGCTAAAATGATTCCTGCCAAGAAATTTTTTCCAATATCTTGAAAAGCAAAACCCAAAATAATAGCTCCACCACCTACTGCTGTCAACAGTCCTGTAGCAACACCATTCAAACCTGCCACTTGCAAAGCAAGCATAATTGCAATTATAATTAAAATAATTTTTATAGCCTGAGCTAAAAATCTCGCCATCAAAGGATCTTCTGCTTTTTTCTGGATTTGTTTTTTATAAAAGTTGGTCAGTAATTGTGCTAACAATATGCCTGCTACAACCACCAATATTCCCAATGCGATACGAGGTAGCACTAAGAGAAATTTTTGATAATAATTATCTAAAGAATAGGCAATAGTTTCTTGTGGAGTTTGCATAAGTAAGATCATTAATTGTATTTTTCATTTTAAAGATACTAATAAATCAAACAATAGTACTTATTTCCATAGGCCAGTTTCCTGAAAAAGCCAAATCTTCTGCTCGTGAAAAAGCTATTGAACTGAATTTTTATTTCAGGTAAAAGCCAAAAAAAATCCCGTTTACCATGGCAAACGGGATTATCAATCAATGTGGTTGAATCTTTAATTTTGTACCAAAACCTTTATCAGTTTCGGAATGCTTTTTTTAAACTATTTCACACCTCCAAAAGCACCAAAGCAGGCATTTTTATGCAAAATTTCAGTACTCGAGAAACCTACCTTTTTCATTAATTCTAATTGATACGTAATTGATCTTGGGCTATCCTCTTTTTCTATATAATCAAAAACTTTCTGCTGGTACACATCACCGCCTAACTGTTTTAAATATGCACCATACATTTTCCAAACCACTTCATTTACGGCTGGATTTTCTTGAATGACTAAGTCAGAAATCATCAAACAGCCACCGGGCTTTAAGGATTCAAACAATTTTTGAAAGACAAATTCCCAGTCGGAATCGGTTCTTAAATGATGTAAAACCGCTCCTGCCAAGATGATGTCAAAATGATTGTTAGGCAAATTAACATCTCTGATATCGCCTTGAATCACATTAATTTTTCCCGTTGAAATTTCTGCCACACGTTCCTGGGCTTTATCTAACATATTTTGACTCAAATCAATCAAAGTGCACTCAAGATTGGGGATTTTAGAAAGCATTTTCAAAGTGTAATTACCCGCTCCACAACCCAAATCAAGCATATCAGTGGCATTAGGCTTTATAGCTCTTGCTGTACAAGTCAATAATTCTAAAGAGATTTGGGCATCCATGGTAGCCGTTTGACCTGTTTCTAAGTTAGAGAAACGCAATACCTCATTGTCAAAACGTTCTTTGATTTCGATAACTGTTGATTTTTTCATAGCGTTTATTTTTTTTACAAACCTATTATTTTTATATATGACTTAAAAATACTTATTTTGTCATCAATCAATGCTTTAAAGGTATTTATGGAGTTACGTCATTTAAAATATTTCTTAAAACTAGCGGAAGAGTTGAGTTTTATTCGTGCTGCCGAAAAGTTATTCATTTCGCAACCTCCGTTGAGTCGTCAAATCAAAGAATTAGAAACAGAAATAGGAGCCCAACTTTTTGAGCGAAATAATAAAAAAGTAGTTCTCACTGAAGCGGGTAAATATTATCAAAATGAAATTCGGGATCTATTGAAAAACCTAGAACGTATTAATATTCAGGCCAAAAAAATAGACGAAAACCAAAGTGGAGAATTTAGAATCGCTTATGTAAGTTCAACTTTTTCAGGAGCTATTTCAAACTTGGTACAACATTTAACAGAACATTATCCGTATGTTCGTTTTAGGTTGTATGAAGTACCCACTATCAAGCAAATCAGCGCCATTGAAGACTTAAAAATTGATTTAGGGATTCTGCGAGCTCCGTTGTTTTCTCCTAAGATAACAACTGAACTTTGGTTCCAAGACAGTTTTTCATTAGTATTCAATAAAAATCTATATCCGATAGAAAAAGAGCAAGACATTTCCAATTTAAGTGACACCACGTTTGTTTTTTTTAATAAAGTGTATGCGCCTCAATACTATGTGAATTTGCTTCAAATATGTGCTCACTTTGGGTTTGTCCCTAAAGTTGTTCATGAATCGAATAATGTTTCATCTATCATTCAACTCGTTAAAAGTGGTTTAGGTGTCTCGATTGTTCCTACCTCGGTTGTTAGGAGCCATTTGTTTCCTGAATTAGGTTGTATTGAGCTCCATTCAATAGCTCTTTTTACAGATATATTATTAGCAACACCCAAAGATCATACTTCAGAAATTTCAAACACAGCGATTACTTTTTTAAAAAAAGAGGGTGCTTATTCCCTACAATAATTCGAAATTGTTGGCATTCTACGGAGAATCATTGGATTTCTCATAATTAAAAATGGTTTGGTTTAATCAATCCAAAATTCCTAGCCATGCTAATATTGATTGGCTTAAATTGAAAACTAGAATCCTTAAATTGTATTGTCTCAGGAATATAGTAGGGAATTCCCATAAAAGTTGCTGTCAGTCCTGTACCTAGCTTGAAGTACTTGTCTTTTTTTAATAATAAAAAAGGAGTTATTTTTCGACTGCCACCATATGAAATGTAGTCTAATCTCCCTTTGAGTGTATCTCCTATTTTTTCACCTTGTATTTTTCCATATTCTTTAGCATTTCCTTGGTGTCTTATTTCAAATTCTCCGTAAAAGCGATTTTCCTTTTCATTTAAAGACAAAAAGGAAACCATGCCTTTACTAGTTGCCATATAATATTGAATTTTAATTTCTTTTTTGTGGGTACAATTAAAAAAGAAGCTAATAAAAACACACAGGAACCATTTCATACGATAACCAGCTAGGGAGTTGATATAGCACAAAGATAAAGAATACAGAGCTGTTTGACTTGGTGTAAATATTTTTTCGTAAACAAATAAAGGTTTTTACTTCACCCATTGGGAGTAAAATTCATAAAGTCAAAAGTGTAAAAATTTAGACAGCTCATTGGAATCAATAAATTGAAATATTTTAATATTTAAAATAGGACAATAAACTATGTTTGTTATAGTAAAATACAACTATTATTACATTGAACTTGTTGAAATATATTTCATAGATGATCTTCGATAAGCTCAAACTTACATTGTTGGTATTATTAATTGAATCTAAGTTTTAATACAAATCATCCTTTTTAAATTGTTTTATTTATTGTGCTCAACGGGTTTTTTCACAGTCTCTAAAATGGTTAAAAAGATGGTTTTTTAATGTGTTTTGCTTTACCTTCTAAAATATTAAACCACACATTATCACTAATTAATTGATAATGTGTGGTTAATAAATTAACTTTCTTAAGCTCGCAGAATTTCTGTCTATAATCGAATTTATGAACTTTTAGTCCATCGTGGTTTAATTATTTACTTGCAAAACTACCTGTCCCATTTTTAAGTCTAAAGTCGGGGTTTCTTTGAATACTGAATTCTATAAATAGGTCAGTGTTCGATTTATTGTCATATTCTAAACCACATACTTGTGGATTGTACCACTTGGTTATTGCTGAATTTGTCAAGCCCAATTCATTAACGAATCCTTTTTCACAACTGTTGATAAGAATGTTATGAAATTGGATCTTACTCAAATCGTTGCTAGTAGCCTCAATTTTTTTACCCATAACAATTAAAGATTCAAAACCAGAAACTACACTATTAGTAAACGTGAAAAAAGTATTTTCCTGAATATTGATAGCTTCTCTTACTAGTCCTTGACTATTGAAATCTGTATTTAATAAAGTTATATTTGAAGCATTTATATGTGTCATTAATCTTGTGAAATCAAAATTTTTGGTTACGTTATAGGAATCAATTTCAAAACATCTTGAACTAGAAACATCTGATGAGAAAGGATTTCTGATGGCAATGCTATTCGTTATTGTACATTGTGCTCCTTGGGTAAAATCAAAATCATCATCAGTGGCTCTATAGGAAATGATGTTATTAAATTTAACATTACCTCCATAACATTCAAGAGAATCGTCATTAGAAAAACTAATTTGTATATTCTCTAATACGGTTCCATTGCCCACACCTGCAAGTGATAATCCATTTAATTCTTTAAGAGAATTAAGCTTGCGACCAGCGTACTCTATTCGCACATATTTAAGTATTCCTGAATTACTATGTTCATTAACACCTCCATATTCAGATAGCATTGGATTTAAGTTAAAATCTAGTCTTGCTACGCCACCAGGATTATTAGTGGGTGCATCACCAAGTAGGATGATTCCGCCCCAGTCACCTGGTTTGCATTCGATACTGCTATTAGTTGATGTAAAAACGATAGGATCTATAAGGGATCCTTCAGCCATAATTTTCGCTCCTTTAGATATAACTAAAGTTCCACAAGAATCTTTATCCCCTTTTATAACCGTACCAGGTTCAATAGTAAGAATAGCATTATTAGTAACATATACTACTCCCATAAGCAAGTAAGTGTTTCTTTTGCTAAGTGTTTTATTAGTATCTATTTCTCCTGATAATATTTCAGTAACCGAATTGTAATTGTTGTTTTGTGGGTAAAAACTAGACCAATTGTGCATCCAGTTGTTTTGTCCTGTAATTCCTTTGTCATTTTGAGCTTTTAAATTGAATTGTAAAAGGAATAGCAAAGAAAGTAGTAATGTAGATTGTCGCATTTTAATTCTGTTTTGTGTTTTTTTTGTGGTGCAAAAATAGACTCAGGATGTTATTTAGTCGAGTTATAAAAGTTACCAAAAGATTAGTTTTGTGTTACCAATATTATCTTAACACTAAGAGACTGAATGCCTGCTAGTGCTAGGGTTAGACTGTTTTGCTCTCTGCCAAAAGCACAATCTAAACGGGCTCAATGCATTAGGGATTGAATAGAAGATTAACACTAAAAAAAAAGGGCTATACCAGTTAGACTTAGAATTTACCGCGATAAAATATCTTTTCATAATCAAATTATACCGTAGCGATGATATCTAGAATTTTAATTTTCTACCTAGTAAATTCTAAACCTAACTGGTATTATTTTCTATTTCGAACCTATTCTTGAATGAATGATATGAATGTTCATGGCTAACAAACATTATTGTAATTACAAATATCAGAAAGAATCGGAACTGCATGAGGGATTGAAGCTAGCTACCATGTAGCGCGTAAAGCCCGACAGCCACAAAACAAATGGGGTATAACCGCAAGCTAGATTACCCATTGGTTTTATGGGTGGCATGCCCTAATAATTAAAAAACAGGAGTGAAATGGTTTTGGATTTTGGAATTTATAAAGTAGTTAGAGGCTTTGCTTATAAAAGTTGGTATAAAAAAAAGCTTCTATTATTTCAAAAAAAAAGAATATGACTATATTTGCACCAAACAACTCAACAAAGACATGAAATATAAAAGGATTCTTCTGAAATTAAGTGGCGAAGCTTTAATGGGAGAGAGACAATACGGAATTGATCCCGTAAGATTAGCTGAATATGCCGAAGAAATCAAAAAAATTCACGATAAAGGGGTGGAAATTGCCATCGTAATAGGTGGTGGAAATATCTTTAGAGGTGTAGCTGGTGCTAGTGCGGGTATGGATAGAGTACAAGGTGATTATATGGGAATGTTAGCAACAATTATCAACGGAATGGCTTTACAAGGTGCTCTGGAAGACAAAGGAATGTTGACAAGACTACAAACTGCCTTGAAAATAGAAGCGATTGCTGAACCATATATCAAGCGTAGAGCGGTACGTCACCTAGAGAAAGGAAGAATTGTAATTTTTGGAGCAGGAACTGGAAATCCTTATTTCACCACAGATACTGCTGCGGTTTTAAGAGGTGTTGAAATCAATGCCGATGTGATTCTTAAAGGAACGCGTGTAGATGGTGTTTACGATTGTGATCCTGAGAAAAATGTGGCTGCTATTAAGTTTGACACAATTTCATTTGAAGATGTCCTTAAAAAAGGGTTGAATGTTATGGATACAACAGCCTTTACTTTGAGTCAAGAAAACAAACTTCCAATTGTGATTTTTGATATGAACAAAATGGGGAACCTTGAAAAAATCTGTAACGGAGATAACATAGGAACAGTAGTAAATATATAATAAACTTTTGTTAGACTAGTAGATTGTTAGACTTACTAGCAAACTAAAATCTAAAGATCAAAATAGCTGAATTATGACTGAAGAAATTGAATTTATATTAGATAGCACACAGGAATCCATGGCGGGTTCTATTGAACATTTAGAAAAAGCTTTTTTGAACATTCGTGCTGGGAAAGCATCACCTGCTATGTTAGGTAGTGTTTTTGTTGATTATTATGGTTCATCAACGCCGCTTACTCAGGTGGCTAAAATTAGTGTACCTGATGCGCGCACGATAACATTGCAACCTTTTGAAAAAAATATGTTGCACACTATCGAGAAAGCCATTATGATTGCTAATCTTGGTTTCAATCCAATGAACAACGGAGATCTTATCATTATCAGCGTACCACCATTGACAGAAGACAGAAGACGTGAGTTAGCAAAACAAGCAAAAGCCGAAGCTGAAGACGCAAAAATTAGTATTCGTAATGCTCGTAAAGATGCTAATACGGAGATTAAAAAACAAGAAAAAGACGGAACTTCTGAAGATATTTGTAAAAGTGCCGAAGAAGAAGTTCAAACACTTACCAATAGTTTTATCAAAAAAATTGATGAACATCTAGTTATTAAAGAAGCTGAAATCATGAAAGTTTAACTTCTTATTCTTTATACTAAAATCCGTTTACTCTAGTAAACGGATTTTTTTTTGCCATACTACACTAATTAAACATTATAAATACGTTAAATTATGTATTACCAGTTTTATAACTTCCTATCTTTGATTTTTAAAATAAAACAGGAATGCAGCCTATAAAAATCACCGAAAACAAACTAGTATTATATCCCTTAATCCTTTTTTCCATAATTTTAATTGGATTGTGTGATTATTACACGGGTATCCAATTATCATTTTCATTTTTTTACGTCCTTCCTATCTTAGTAATAGCGATTAAAACAAAAACAAAACCTATCGAAATTATATTAGTATGCTTGTTTGCAGGAATCGTGTGGTTTGAATCGGAATTTCATTCAAATACCTTTACTTCCATGTTTTTTCCTATTTGGAATTCTATGATACGAATTCTATTTTTTACTTCCATCAGTTTACTATTAAATTTTTTAAAAAAGAGAGAGCTAAATATTTCTCTAATGAATGAAAAACTAATTCTTCTTAATAATGAAAAAAATAAGTTTATTGGTATTGCTGCTCATGATTTAGCAAATCCCATTGGTACAATATATTCTTTCTCTGAATTACTGCTTGATAATCAAACCAACAAAATGGATCAAGAAATGGAAGAAAGTGTTTCATTTATAAGAGATCTAAGCCATAATACACTAGGGGTTTTAAAAAATTTATTAAATGTTTCTGTGATTGAATCTGGCAAAATTGAATTAAAAATTGAAAAGAATAATTACATAGAATTCATTACGAAGCAAATAATTTTCAATCAAATACTCGCTTCTAAGAAGAAAATAAACATTCATTTAGAAACAGCGCAGGAGGTTATTTTACTGAATTTTGATAAAACGTTTCTTTCTCAAGTAGTGAATAATCTACTTACAAATGCTATAAAATTTTCGTTTGCTGAGAGTGACATTTTAATAAAAATAACTAAAGACAAAAACAACCACATTTATACAGAAGTTATAGATCAAGGAAAAGGAATTCCTGAAAAAGAAAAACAAAAATTATTTAATTATTTCCAAAAAACAAGCACACAACCAACAAATGGTGAGCATAGTACTGGTCTAGGATTAGCTATTGCCAAACAAATCATTACATTACATAAAGGGACTATTGGCGTTACCACTAAAGAAAATGAGGGTTCCAACTTTCATTATAGTTTACCGCTCTAGTTTATAGAGCAATTGCTTTTTCAGATTGAATAAAGAATCGATGTAAGATTACAACCTACTTATAAAATAAAAACTTTGAAAAAACACCTGCAAATACGTTTAGCTTCTTTGCTATTTCTATTTTTTTCACTCTCCATTTATTCTCAGAATAGTTTTATTGGGGTGGTAAAAGATGCAGAAACGTATAAGGTTTTGCCATTTGCTACCATCCAAATGGGAGACCAAATTGCAACAGCAGATGTTGACGGAACATTTAATGTCAATTATGAGAAGGAAAGTAACTATTTCGAAATTTCGTATATAGGATATCAGAGTTCTACTATTTCAACCATAAAAAGCAAAAATTTTTATACGATCTATCTTCAACCCAAAAAGGATAAAATTGCTTATTATCCAAACAATTTAGCGATTGATATTATAAAAAAGGCTATTGCAAATAAGAAAAAAAACAATCCCGAAGAGAAACTTAGTAGTTTTGAATTCAAAACGTACAACAAACTCATCGTTAGCGCACATCTTGATTCTATCAACGGAAAAATAGATTCTATTTTTAGTACCAGAAAAGGCCACACGGTTTTCAGTAAAATCGACTCGACTAATTACAAATTCAAAGATGTTATTAGCAAGCATCATTTATTTCAAACGGAAAAAGTTTCGCAATTTCAATTCAAAAAAAATTCATTAAAAGAAACTATTTTAGGTACTCAAATGGCGGGTTTTAAACATCCTATCTATGAAATCATTGGTTTCAATCTTCAATCTTTTTCTATTTATGATACTAAATACGAGCTTTTTGAGACCAAATACATCAGCCCTATTGCTAATAATGGTCAGTTGGACTACAATTATACCTTACTGGATAGCATTGACATAGATGATCGTCCAACGTATATGATCCATTTTAAAAACAAAAAAGAAAGTAACGCTTCTGGTTTAGAAGGCGTTCTTTATATTGACCAACATACGTTTGCCATTGCCAAAGCTATTATGCGTATCAAAGGGGTGTTAGACATCAATGGCACACAAGAATTCACCTATATTCCAGAGGAGCAATTGTGGTTTCCAACTAATAAAATGTTTAAAATTGTAAAAGGCAACAATGACGATGATATCAAAATATTAGGTGGAACGATTCAATTTGACGGAGATTATGATGAAGGCTTTAGAACCCGAAAAAAGCAGCCTTCGGATTATGTGTATTTGCTTTCTAAAACCAATAATTTTGATATGCGATACAATACTGATTTCAAAATTAAAAAATCTTTTATTTCTATTGAAATAAAAGATGATGCTCTCAATAAATCAGAAATTTTTTGGGATTCCTATCGAAGAGAACAATTAAATCTTCGAGAGCAAAAAACCTATTTAGCATTAGACAGCTTATCCATCAAAAAACGTTTTGAAAGTAAAATACGTTTTGGACGAAAAATAATCAATGGCTACGTTCCTATTCCGTACTTTGATATTGATTTGCGTAAACTTTTCAAATACAACAATTACGAGGGTTTTCGTTTTGGGTTTGGAGGGGTGACCAATGAGCAGTTTTCTCGAAAAATAAAAATCGATGGTTATACGGGCTATGGAACCAAAGATGGAAATGTAAAATACCATTTGGGTAGTGCAGTCCGCATTGGTAAATTTTCAAATTCTTGGTTTGGTGGTTCCTATACAGATGATTTACAGGAAATTGCGAGCACCTTATTTTTGATTGACAAAATCCCTTTCAAACTTTACGATCCAAGACCTATTAATATCAGTACCTTTTACCATTATGTAAATTGGAGATCTTATTTAGAAACTGCTATCATTCCTAAAACTGAGAGTATCTGGGAGCTGGCGTATACCCAAGTTGAACCTAAATTTGATTATGTTTACAATTTGAATAACAACCTTTATACATTGTACCACCTGACAACTGCTAAAGTTTCCTTACAATGGAATCCTTTTAGCAACTATATGCAAACGCCTACGGGGAAAATAGAAATTGAAAAACGATTCCCTAAGTTTACTTTTCAGTACACTCAGGCGTTGCCTAAATTATTTCAAAATGACTTTGAATTCAGTAAGTTTGATTTTAAAACGGAGTATGAGAAAAAATATTTAAACGGTCAGAAAACCAATTTGCTATTGCAAGCTGGATACGCTTTAGGTGATTTGCCTATTACCCATTTATACAATTCATCGCCTAATAATATTACGAAAGAAACAATTCTAAAACGGATTACTTTTGCAGGAAAAAACAGTTTTGAAACCATGTTTATCAATGAGTTTTTCTCAAGTGAATTTTTATTTTTCCAATTCAAACATAGCTTTAACAGACTCAAATTATTCCCAAAAGTAAAACCATCCTTTGTTCTAGTTTCTAGAATGGCCTGGGGAAATCTTAATAAACCCGAACAACATGTAGGATTGGATTATAAAACCTTAGATGAAGGTTTTTTTGAATCGGGATTAGAACTTAATCAAATATTCAACGGATTAGGACTTTCAGCTTTTTACCGTTATGGACCCAATCAATTGCCAAAACTTGAAGACAATATTGCGGTCAAGTTGAGCTTCGTATTTAATTTAGGATTTTAGTGAGAAGACACAAATTTTAGTCCTATAATGGAACTAATAAGTGTCATTAGAAAAAATAGTCTCCAAAATGTGGCTGGTTCTTTGAAAACCAATATTCCTACTGCAACAGTTCCTACTGCGCCAATTCCTGTCCAAACCGCATAAGCAGTTCCAATAGGTAAGGTCTGCGTGGCTTTGTATAATAAAAACATACTGATGGTTAGTGACACTAAAAACCCTAACATCCAATAAGTAGATTCGATGCCTGTAGTTTCTTTGGCTTTGCCCAAACAAGAAGCAAAAGCTACTTCAAATAGACCGCCTATAATTAGTAAAATCCAACTCATTTTTAAGGTTTAATAATTAATACCGATGGAACATCAATAAGCCAATCGTTATTAGAATCTATAATTGTTTTCCAACTTTCTAAGCTTATCAACATCAAATCTTGTTGTTTTAAAAAAGCAATATTAATACCTTTTTCAGAAACAACCTCAATATGATTAGGGTATTTTTGCAATAAGGATGAAATAGCACTTTGTATCAAAAAATTATTTTTAACATACCCATTCATGTCTAAAACAGTGATTTTAGAATTGTTATTAAAAATTAATTTCTGTACATAATCAATCAAAACAGCGTCATCTGATTTTAATATAGGCACAAAAACATGATTAGCATTTTGAAACTCATTGTCAATTAATATTCCTAGCGGCTTTTTCGTTTTAGTTACAATCTGTCTGGTTCTTTCATCAAAAGGGGAATTTTCAAACAAGCCTTCTTTTCCTTTGAATTTATCAATCAAACGATCTGGATTGATGATTCGGGTCGTAAAACCGATTACTTTCCCCAACAATGTGCCTTCAAAAATAGATTTACCTAAACCTACTAATAGCAAATCATAATCCCCTTGATTCGCCACATCACCAATTTCAGTTTCAATATCATTGGTCACTTTAAAAATCGAAGTTACTTTTAAGTCCAATTGATCAGATTCGTCAAGAATAGGCTCAAAACTTTCTCTCTCAATTTCTTCCATATTAAAGGAATGCAACTCGTCACTTTGAGACAAATGCATTGCTGTAATAGTAGTAGCTGCTTTTTGTTTTTTAGTCAAGCTATTGGCTAAACGCAACAATGATTTTCCTTTTTCGTTGTTACCAAAAGAAATCAAAATGCGGTACTTATCACTGTCGATCTCCTCCTCAAGATCCGTTTCGCGATTGTTTTTAAAAATAAAATCCAGTAAGTTTAATGCTGGCCCTGTCATAAAAGTAGTTGTCAGTGCCATTATAACCATCATTGTAAATACTTCTGGAGTCAATACTTTTAGTTCTAAACCAATATTTAAAACAATCAATTCCATCAACCCACGAGTATTCATCAAGGCACCAATAGTTAAACTGTCATGCCAACTTTGCCCCACAAATTTAGCTGCCAAAGCGCTTCCAATAAATTTTCCAATTACCGCAACTAAAATAATTGATCCCGTAACTTTCCATAAATAAGCATCATTAATCAAGCCTATTTGCGTATTTAATCCAGTATACACAAAAAACAATGGTAGTAATAAAATCACCGAAACATCCTCTATTTTCTCGATAAAGATCATTCTAAATTTAGATAAATCAGGCATGATAGAACCCATCATAAATGCCCCAAACAGAGCATGAATACCAATAACTTCAGTAGCATAAGAGGATAAGATTAGTAGCAAAAAGAAAATCGCCATTACGGGTTTGCCAATGCTGTCTTTCTCTGCATATAAATCGCCAATGCGTTTCAAGAACGGTTTAACCACATAAATCATCACCAATACGTAGAGTAAAGCCAATGAAATAACATATAAAGAACCTACAAAATCTCCTGCTTTTACAATGGCAATGACTACTGCAAGCAAACACCAAGCTGTAATATCATCGGCTGCGGCACAAGTGATGACGATAGCTCCTAATCTGGTTTTATGAATGCCTCGCTCTTGTACAATCCGAGCCAAAACAGGAAATGCTGTGATACTCATTGCAATTCCCATAAACAAACTAAAAGAGAGAAATTCTACTCCCACAGGCGCAAATTTTGTATACACAAAATAGGATAAACCAATACCCATTGCAAATGGAAAAACAATACTAGCATGACTAATTACGATGGCTTCGCTTGCTTTGTTTTTTAAAACTTTGATATCCAGTTCCATCCCGATGACAAACATGAAGAGTATTAGTCCTATCTGGCTTAAAAATTTCAAATTGCCTAAAGATTGAACAGGAAATAAAGCAGCTGAAAATTCGGGAAAATACATCCCAACTAAGGAAGGTCCTAGTACAATTCCAGCAATAATTTCTCCGATAACAGTAGGTTGACCAATACGTTTAAAAATCCAACCAAAAAATCGGGCGGTTAAGATGATCATGACAATTTGTGCAAGCAAAATGGCCAAAGGATCTTTGAAATTATGTTCCATAGAAATAATAAAGTCATTCCATGCACTATGCTCGATTGTTTCAACTGGCATAACACGATTTATTTCTAAGAGTTTTCCTTTGTTTATCATCCAATAAATTAAAGCAGTAAAACCTCCTGTTACACCGAAATAAAACACCGTATTTCTATATTTTTTTATATTCATTTTAAGATCCTATTTGCATTTAAAACCAATACAAAGATGCTAAATTCTCTAATACATTTTACATGCCCTAAATTATCTTTTTGTGGACTCTAAAACCTTTTCAAAACCCTAAATTTGATTTAAAATTTACGAATAAATTACCCTGTCGAGGTCGTTTTCATTACATTTGCATCCATTTTAAAAATCTTATGAAAAAGAAATTTAAAGTAGGATTCTGGGAATTCATTGCCCGAATTGTACTTAAAAACAGACTCGCAATACTTGGTTTTTTTTTAATACTAACCATTTTCTTGGCTTTACAATGGAAAAACATCCAGTTTTCATTCACAGAGGCCAACTTACTTCCTGACAATAATAACATCAACACAGAATACAATGCCTTTTTGGATAAATTTGGCGAGGAAGGAAACCTCATTGTTGTAGGTGTCAAAGATGATGCATTTTTTACCCCAAAAGCCTTTGCTGCTTGGAACAAATTGATGACTGAAATCAAAGCGCAAAAAGAAATTGATTTGGTTGTTTCTATCAATGATTTGAAGAAACTCCATAAGAATGATTCTCTTCAAACCTTTGAGATGGTTCCGTTTATAGATGTCAAAAAGACAACTTCAGTAGCCTATTTGAATACCATCAAAAAAGATTTGTTTGAGAACATGCCTTTTTATGAAGGATTGCTATTTAATAAAAAAAATGGTACGCTTCGTTCTGCCATTTATATGGATAAAAAAATTGTCAATACTGCAGCTCGTAAAACCTATATTGTAAATGATTTTATTCCAAAAATTGATGCCTTCGAAAAAGAAACAGGTATTGATTTGCGTGTTTCTGGAATGCCCTATATCCGTACACTTAATGCGTTGAGTATTCTCGACGAAATCAGCCTATTTATTGGAGTGTCGCTTTTAATTACATCCATTATTTTCTTTTTCTTCTTCCGATCATTCAGAGCGACTTTAATTGCGATTCTTATTGTGGTGGTAGGTGTCATGTGGACCTTTGGATTGCTTGGTTTGTTTCATTATCAAATAACCGTTCTTACGGCATTAGTTCCTACGCTGGTGATTGTTATTGGGATCCCAAACTGTATTTTCTTGACTAATAAATACCAACAAGAATATGTCGCTCATGGAAACAAAGCCCGGGCTTTACAGCGTGTTATCACTAAAGTAGGAACAGCAACCTTGATGACTAATTTGACTACAGCAGCTGGTTTTGCCACTTTTATTATTACCAATAGTGTGTTGTTAAAAGAATTTGGTATCATCTCATCATTGAGTATAATGGCATTATTTTTTTTATGCTTAATTATCATCCCAATTTATTACAGTTACCAACCTGTTCCTAAGCCAAAACATCTAGAACATTTAAGCCGTAATTACACCAAAGTTTTTATGCAATGGATCGAAAAAACGGTCAAATATAACCGTCGTTACGTGTATGCTGTGGCTGCAGTATTGTTTATCGGTAGCGCTTTTGGCGCTTTAGAAATTAAAACTTCGGGTAGTTTGACTGAAGATATGCCTAAAAACACTAGTTTTTATAAAGACATTCTTTTTTTTGAAAAGGAATTTAATGGTGTTATGCCGTTAGAAATTACGATAGATACGAAAAGGAAAAAAGGAGTTATGAAAGCCTCAACGCTGCGTAAAATGGATGAATTGCAAAGTACCATTGAAGAAATTCCGGAACTATCAAAACCTATTTCGATTTTAAATTTGGTAAAATACTCTAAACAAGCATATTATAATGGCAACCCTGATTATTACGAATTGCCATCTTCACAAGAGCAAAGTTTTATATTGAGTTACGCCAAAAATGCGACCAAAAACACCAAAAATAACATCATGAAAAGCTATGTGGATAGCACTGGACAAACGGCTAGAATCACTACTTTTATGAAAGACATTGGTACAGGAAATATGACCAAAATTGAAAAAAAACTCCTTGCCAAGACCAGTAAAATTTTCCCTAAAGATCGTTATAATGTTGTGTTAACTGGAAAAGCATTAGTTTTTGAAAAAGGAACACAATATTTATTAGACAACTTAGTCAGCTCAATTCTTTTTGCCATCTTATTAATTTGCTTGCTGATGTTGTTCATGTTTCGTTCATTTAAAATGGTAATTGTGTCTTTAATACCTAATTTACTTCCCTTGATAATCACAGCTGGATTGATGGGATATTTTGGTATTCCGCTAAAACCTTCAACCATTTTGGTTTTTAGTATTGCCTTTGGACTCTCTGTAGATGACACGATTCACTTCTTGGCACAATACCGTCAAGAGCTAAAGAATAATAATTGGAAAATAAAAAAATCTGTGTTTGCTACTATAAAAGAATCAGGAATTAGTATGTTTTACACTTCGGTGGTATTGTTTGCAGGATTCTCTGTCTTCATGCTTTCTGATTTTGGAGGAACTGTAGCCCTTGGAGGACTAATAGCTATTACACTTGCCTTTGGAATGTTGTCTAATTTAATGTTATTGCCTTGTTTGGTTTTAACCTTAAATAAAACCTTGGCCAACGAACAAGAATTTAAGGAACCTACAATTGATGTTTTGAGTCCTATAAGTGAGTTAGAAGATAATTAAAAATTCAATTTTTTTTATAGAGTGCCTGTTGTGAAGACAGGCTTTTTTATGCAAAAAAACTAGCAATTCTTTCGTTTTAGTTTAAAATATGTACCTTTACGGTTTAAATTTGCTTAAAAATTGCGTTTAATCCAAAATAAATGCCTTGCCAATATTTAGTTGAATACTAAAACATTTTGAAATAGTTCGAATGATTTTAAAAATGAGTTTGACAACAATTAGTGAGGAAAAATAGTTGAAAAAATTAATACATAGAATAAAAAGTACATTAACATGAAAATTGCACAAGAAGTAACCGTTGTAAACAAGTATCTAGAAAAAATAACCGATTTTGGTTTTGAATATGCACCCAAGTTATTAGGAGGTATAATCGTTTTGATCGTTGGATTATGGGTTACTAAAATGATAACTAAAGGAGTTCGAAAATCATTAGAAAAATCAAAAATGGATCAATCCCTGGTACCGTTTTTAGCAAGCATTACAAATATCATCTTAAAAGCGTTAGTAGCCATCACGGTCATGGGTATGATTGGTATTCAAATGACTTCGTTTGTGGCCATTATTGGTGCTGCTGGTTTGGCTGTTGGTATGGCATTATCAGGTACCCTTCAAAATTTTGCTGGAGGCGTTATTATTTTGATTTTAAAACCATTCAAAATTGGTGATTTTATTGAAGCGCAAGGGTATGTGGGAACAGTAAAAGAAATCAGCATTTTTGCAACGATGCTAAACACTGCAGACAAAAAACTAGTAATCATTCCTAACGGACCACTTTCAACAGGAGCATTAATCAATTACTCTGCGGAACCTACCCGAAGAGTAGACTGGACTTTTGGAATTGCATATGGAGACGATATAGAAAATTTTAAAAAAGCCATCCATGATTTTATTGCAACCGATACTCGAATATTAAAAGATCCAGCTCCTTTTATTGGTCTTGCTGCATTAGCTGATAGTTCTGTCAATTTTACTGTAAGAGTATGGGTAGATGGCCCTGATTATTGGGGTGTATTTTTTGATATGAATGAAAAAGTATATACTCAATTTGCAGATTATAACTTGAATATCCCTTTTCCTCAAATGGATGTGCATGTTCAAAATAAAAAATAGGAATAGAATTTATACAGCAATTAAAAAAATAATATTTCTTCATAAAAAAGCTGTTTTTTTATTGAGATATAAAATGAATCCTAGTAATATCAACAAATAAACAATACTTCGATATTGTAGAAGTAATTGTGAAAAAAAATCTTATTTTTACTAAAGACCTTTAAAAATTTGCATTAGAAAGAGGTTTTAAAAAAATAGAGTTTGCAATTAAATACCACTAACTAGCACACAAATAATATGGCTCATACACTTTCTGAAACAGAGAAATTAGCTGTTTCTAACACCTATAAAAAATGGAAAAAATGGGGCCCATATTTAGCCGAAAGGCAATGGGGAACTGTTCGTGAAGATTATAGCAACGATGGAAATGCTTGGGAATTTATAAATCATGATAAAGCACGTAGCAATGCTTACAGATGGGGTGAAGAAGGCATTGGTGGCTTTTGTGATTCTCGTGAGATCTTGTGTTTAGCACCCGCCTTTTGGAATGGAAAAGATCCCATTTTAAAAGAACGTTTATTTGGTCTAACGAATAATCAAGGAAATCATGGAGAAGACGTTAAAGAATTGTATTTTCATCAGGTTTCAACACCCACACATACCTACAACAAATACCTGTATAAATACCCGCAGAATGAATTTCCATATGAGGAAATAATACAAACCAACCAACGACGCAGTAGAGAAGAAACAGAATTTGAAATACTAGACACCGACGCCTTTAAGGATAACGCATATTTTGATTGTTACATCGAATACGCAAAAGCCGATATTGACGATATTCTGATGAAAATCACGGTTGTTAATAGAGGGAAAGACACGGCTGAAATTCATGTGCTTCCGCATGTTTGGTTTCGTAATTTCTGGAAACACAACAATAGGCATCCACGTCCTAATATGGAATCTGTTTCAAAAAATACGATTCTTTCTAAAAGTACCCGAAATGGGGATTATTACTTTTACCATAAGGAAGGAGAGCAATTATTTTGTGAAAACGAAACCAACAACCAACGTATTTATAATGCCCCTAACGAATACAAATTTGTAAAAGATGGAATTAACAACCACGTTGTAAACGATGAACCATCTGTAAATCCCGAAAAACAAGGGACTAAAGCAGCTATTTGGTACAAATTAAATTTAAAAGCAGGCGAAGAACAAAGTATCAAAATACGTTTGAGTAATGTTTCTATAGAAAATCCTTGGACTGATTTTGACAATTTATTCGAACTAAGAAAGCAGGAATGTGAAACATTTTATGACGGAGTCATAAGTAAAAATCTCCCTGTTGAACAACAAGCCATAGCAAAAAGTGCTTTTTCTGGCTTGTTATGGACCAAACAGTTTTACTATTACAATGTACACAAATGGATTTTTGGCAGTACAGATGAAATATCCGCTAATAGAAGTTCAGACTCCCGTAACTTTAGCTGGCAACACCTTAATAATAGGCATGTTATTTCAATGCCCGATAAATGGGAATACCCATGGTATGCTGCTTGGGATCTCGCTTTCCACATGGCTTCTTTTGCAGAAATAGATCCTTGTTTTGCAAAACAACAATTATTGTTAGTATTACAAGAAAGCTATATGCATCCTAATGGTCAAATTCCAGCCTATGAGTGGAATTTTAGCGATGTGAATCCTCCTGTTCACTCTTGGGCCGTTTGGAATGTATATGAAAAAGATAAAGAACGCACCGGGAAAGCGGATACGCCCTTTTTAGAAAAAGCATTCCAAAAACTACTTATTAACTTTACGTGGTGGGTAAACCAAAAAGATACCAGCGGTACCGACTTGTTTGAAGGAGGATTTTTAGGATTGGACAACATTGGAGTTTTCGATAGAAACCACATGCCTGAGGGAATCAAAAAAATGCAACAGGCTGATGCTACAAGTTGGATGGCGATGTTCTCTTTGAACATGTTACGCATGTCTCTCGAATTAGCAATAACAAACAAAATATACGAAGAAGTATCGGCTAAGTTTTTTAGGCATTTCTTGAATATTGCTTGGGCGATGCACCATATTGGAAAGAAAGATATTTCGCTTTGGGATGATGAAGACAATTTTTATTATGATGTTGTTGAGATGTCAGATGGTAGTACGGAACGTTTGAGAGTACGTTCATTAGTGGGGGTTATCCCAATGTTTGCCGTCGAAATCATGAATAAAAATTTATTCGAAGAATTAAAAGATTTCCGAAGACGTGCTAACGAAATCATAAGAACTCGACCGGATCTAGCATCATTAATATCTAACTTAGAAAGCGCTAACGAAGATGGTAATTTTCTATTCTCTATCATGCGTGGATTTAGATTGGAACACCTATTAATTCGTTTGTTAGACGAGAAGGAGTTTTTATCTGATTTCGGAATTCGTTCGTTATCTAAATACCATGAAGTACATCCATTTGTTTTTGGGAACGAAGGCCATCACCGCATTCAGTACGAACCAGGCGAAAGCCGTTCAAATATGTTTGGTGGGAACTCTAATTGGCGGGGTCCTATATGGATGCCGTTGAATTACATGATCATCACGTCCTTACGTAAATATTATACTTTTTACGGACCCACTTATGTTTATGAATTCCCAACAGGTTCAGGAAACAAACTGAATCTAAAGCAAATTGCCAATGAATTAACCAAACGATTAATCAAACTTTTTGAGCGCGATGCCGATGGTAAATACCAATACCACTCTGATGATGCAGATAATCATTTTGCAACAAACGAGCATTTCAAAAATGAACATTTATTCTATGAATTCTTTGATGGAGATACGGGTAAAGGACTCGGTGCCTCCCATCAAACAGGGTGGACAGCATTGATAGCCAACTTAATTTTAGATTTAGAGAAGAATTAAATATTTTACATACAACTTATTCCTCTTCCCGTTTGTTTTGGTAAACGGGATTTTTTTATTTTGGGAATAGAACATAATCGTATTTTATACTTGTATTGACATTATGATTTTCTCTTATAATTCTGTATACTGGGTTTAAAATTAAGCCCATATCCGTTAATTTAAAACAGTATGCGTGAGGGATTGAAGCAAGCTACCTTGTAGCGCGGAAAGCCCGACAGCAGTAGCAAAGGGGCTTTATCTACGCAAAGAAATGGAAGCCCCTTTGCTAGTGGTGGCACGCCCAAAGAGATATTCGTGTTAAAAGAGTCGGCTGTTTTATGATGACTGTGTATCTTTGTGGCTTAGTTTATAGATATGACTTTAGCAGTACGAAATTTAAAACACAACTGGCATCCTTATACGCAACATAAAACGGCGCAAACGCCCATTGCAATTGCCCGAGGCGAAGGAGCATTGTTGTGGGATGAAAACGGAAAAGAATATATTGATGCGATTGCGTCTTGGTGGGTAAATCCTTTTGGTCACTCAAACCGATTTATTGCCGATGCGATTTACAAACAATTGACGACCTTGGAACATGTGCTTTTTGGTGGGTTTACCCATGAACCAGCGGTGGTGCTTTCAGAAAAATTGATTGAAATTTTACCTAATAATCAACAGAAACTTTTTTACTCGGATAACGGATCGACTTCGGTGGAAATTGCGATTAAGGTGAGTATGCAATATTTTTTTAACCAAGGAATAAAGAAAACTAAAATCATTGCTTTTGAAGAGGCCTTTCACGGGGATACCTTTGGAGCGATGGCGGCAAGTGGGATTTCGTTTTTTACCGAAGCGTTTACAGATTCGCTGATAGAAGTGGTTCGGATTCCAGTGCCCACCTTGGGTAATGAATCAAAAAGTATTGAAGCGCTTGAAAAACTGGTTGCAACGAATGAATGTGCGGCTTTTATTTTTGAGCCCTTAGTACAAGGTGCTGCTGGAATGGTGATGTATGCGCCTGAAATTCTCGACAAACTGATTGCCATTTGTAAAGCAAATGCTGTATTTACAATTGCTGATGAAGTGATGACGGGTTTTGGGAAAACGGGACGTAATTTTGCTTGCGATTATCTGGTACAACAACCTGATATGATGTGTATTTCAAAAGCCTTGACAGGTGGAACAATCCCTATGGCGATTACGAGTTTTACGCAGGAGATTTTTGATGGTTTTTATGATGACGATGTTAATAAAGCATTGTTTCACGGACATACGTTTACAGCAAATCCTACGGGTTGTGCTGCTGCCTTAGCAAGTTTGCAATTGTTGCAATCAGATGAAATGCAAGCAAATTTGAAACGAATTCATGCCAATCATTTGGTTTTTGAAGCAAAAATGAAACAGCATCCTAAAGTTAAAACAACTCGGGTATTAGGAGTGATTTTGGCTATCGAAATCAAAACGGACAGTCAAGAAAGTTATTACGGATCAATGCGGAATTTGTTGTATGATTTCTTTATTGAAAATGGTGTAATTTTGCGTCCTGTGGGGAATATCGTGTATGTTTTACCACCCTATGTGATGACTGATGAACAGTTAAACAAAGTGTATCAGGTTATTGAAAATGCCCTTGAAATCGTTTAGACTTTTGTTAGAAACACAGATTGAAGAAATTAAAGTAATTTAAAAAAATCCTATTGTGAACTTTGCCTTCTTTGCGGAAATCTTTGCGAAGTTTTCGGTTCATTTTTTACCACTTAAACAAAAATTATTTTGTCACAAAAAATAGCGATTATCGCCCTTGCTTCCGTATCACCGCTAGGTTCAGAACCCGAGTTGATTTGGAATAACTATTTGAATACTACAACCTGTTTTTCTAAACAGTTTTTGGATCACCAAGAAACGATTGTTGGTGCTATTTCTGCTGATGATGCTTTGATATTAGAAAAATTACGTCAATCAGATGTGAAATATAAATCGCTAGACAAAAGTGTTTTATTAGCGATGATGGCTTCCCGAAAAGCGATTGCACAAGCGGGCTGGAAAAAAGGTTCGGCTTTTGGGATTAATATTGGTTCTTCTCGAGGTGCGACGGAATTGTTTGAGAAACATTATAAAGAGTACCTGGAACTTGGCAAAGCACAAACTTTGGCTTCGCCTACCACTACTTTGGGAAATATTTCCTCTTGGGTGGCGCATGATTTGCAGACTTCGGGACCTGAGATTTCACATTCTATTACATGTTCTACGGCATTACATTCGTTATTAAATGGTGTAGCTTGGTTGCGTGCGGGTATGGCGGATCAATTTTTAGTTGGAGGTAGTGAAGCGGCATTAACGGATTTTACTATAGGACAAATGCGCGCATTAAAAATTTATTCGCAACTAGAGGATGACTATCCTAACCGTGCTTTAGATTTGGATAAAAAGCGAAACACAATGATATTGGGTGAAGGCGCCTCAGTTTGTTGTTTAGAATTGGGTGAAAAAGAATATGCATTGGCTTATGTGGAAGGGGTTGGTTATGCTACAGAGATTTTGGAACATAATATTTCTATTTCGGCAGAAGCGGTTTGTTTTCAAAAATCGATGGCAATGGCTTTGAAAGATACTGATTTAGCTTCGGTTGATGCCATTGTAATGCATGCACCCGGAACGGTAAAAGGGGATTTGACTGAATACAAAGCGATAGAGAAAATCTTTGGCGAAAGCCTTCCATTATTGACTACTAATAAATGGAAAATTGGTCATACGTTTGGTACTTCGGGGATGTTGAGTATTGAATTAGCAATTATGATGATGCAGAAGAATACTTTTATTCCTGTTCCTTTTACAAAAGCACAAGAATCTGGCAGATCGATCCGTAAAGTATTAGTGAATGCGGTAGGTTTTGGCGGAAATGCAGTGAGTGTTTTATTGACTCTGTAATTTTTTGGAACACAGATTTTAGAAATTAAAGAAATCTCTTTTCTAATTTTGTAAAAAAGTTTGCCTTCTTTGCGAAAACCTTTGTGGATTTAGCGGTTATTTTTTAGTGTTTTTATGTTTAAAAAACTAATGCTCCTATTGTTTTTAATAGCGTTGTTATTTCTTCTTCCGTATTGTAACTATGCAAACAAAATCGCAATCTTTCTTGTCCTTCGGGAACAGTAGGGGAAAGTATGGCTTTGACATCAAAACCTTTTTCTTGTAATTGACTCGCCATATTTTTTACTTTTTCATTCCCTGGAATGATGGCACACTGTATCGCTGATTTTGACCGAACAAATAAAGGCTGTAATCCTAAAAGGATCTTTTGTTGGTTGAAATACGTAATGTTCTGACGCAGTTTTTCAATCGAATGCGAGTGTGTAATTAGGTTTTTGTATCCAATGCCAATCGTTGCCACCGCATGTGGACTCAGTCCTGTGGTATAGATAAAGCTACGAGCGAAATTTACTAAATAGGTAAGTAGGTCATTAGATCCCAAAACAGCAGCTCCATGACAGCCTAATCCTTTTCCAAAAGTCATGATGCGCGCAAATACTTTTTCATGTAATCCTAGATATTGGACTAAACCTTCCCCTTTGTCGCCAAAAACACCCAAAGAATGAGCTTCATCAATGACTAAAAGGCAATTGTACTTTTCAGTTAGTGTGATTAATTCTTCAAGGTTTGGTGTGTCGCCATCCATGGAAAAAATACTTTCGGTAACAATATACATTTCAGTAAGTTCAGTTTGACATCGTTGTAGGAGTCGCTCTAAATCTTCAAAATCGTTATGTGTGTATTTATAGGCTTTGGCATTTGATAATTGGATTCCGTCGCGGATGGAAGCATGACAAAGCTCGTCATAAAGAATGAAATCTCCTTTTTGAGGTACAGCACTAAAGAAACCAACATTTGCATCATAACCTGAATTGAATATCAAAGCAGATTCCGATTGATGAAAATTGGCTATTTCTTTTTCGACGGCTGTATAAACAGGGTGATTTCCAGAAATGAGTCGGGAGCCTGTGGCGCCATTTTGATTCCAATGATGATGTAGCAAGTATTCATGGGTTTCGTTGAAAATGGCTTCGGATTTTGAAAATCCTATATAATCATTGGATGAAAAGTCAATAGGTAAGCGTGTACTACCTAGTTGTCTTAAGGAGTTGGATTGGATTCTTTTTTCCAGTTTGGTTACGAGTTGCTGCGGAATTCTTTTCATATTTCAAAGGTAGTATGATTTTGGATAAAAATTTTATTGATGCAGTTTTTTATACTTATAGACTCTTAGATCTTTTTGTGGATAAGTCACTTTGTTTAGGATAGGAAAAATAGTGATACTTGGTAATAGTTTGAATGAATAAAAGCGACAAATTCACTAATTATTTTATTGGGATTCGGGAACTCGTGGTCAGGAAATATAATCGTTATTGAAACTACGGCTGTCCTAGCCCTGATAGAAGTGGTATCCTTGTGGCGGCGGGCATTTATGCCGCCACAAGATATAGCGGATAGCAGGAAAAGGCTCCTGAAAAACAGCATGATAATTTAAAATTTAGGCATAAAAAAAAGACTGTCTTTATGGGACAGTCTTTTAATTTTATTTGAAAAAATATTATTTTTTCTTTCCTTTTGCAGGTCCTGCTTTTGCAGCTTTTGCAGCTTCTTGAGCCGCTTTCATAGCAGCACGAGAAATCTTCACTTGACAGATAACAGTGTTGTCTGGGTGCATGATCTTAAAGTTAGGAGTAGCAACTTTAGTAACGTATAATTTGTTACCCATGTCTAATGGAGTAATGTCAGCTTCAACGAAATCTGGAAGATTTGCTGGTAAAGCTCTAACTTTTAATTTACGGTTGTTCAAACGTAAATCTCCACCTGCCATAACACCTTTTGATTTTCCAACGATTTGTACAGGAACTTCAATAGTGATTTCTTTGTTATCAAAGATTTGAAAGAAATCAATGTGTAAAATTTTGTCAGACACTGGGTGAACTTGAATGTCTTGTAAAATTGCATTGAATGATTTACCTTTTTCAAGTTCGATCACAACTGTGTGAGCGTTTGGAGTGTAAACCAATGATTTGAATGCTTTTTCTTCTGCTGAAAAGTGCACTGGTTGATCTCCTCCGTATAAAACGCAAGGAACCGCTCCAGCATTACGTAGGGCTTTAGTAGCTACTTTACCCACGCTTTCTCTTTCTGATCCTTTAATTGTAATCGACTTCATTGTAATATATATAATTATTAATAATTCGTGTTTGGAGCTATTGGCTATTGGCCTTTAGCTTTTGGGAATAGTTTTGAATAAAATTAAGTTTTTTGCTAATGGTTAAAAGCCAACAGCTAAAAGCCAAAAATTACATCAAAAACTTCCCGCTAATCGAGTTGTTATGTTGTACCATGTGCATTACCTCAGCAAAAAGAGGTGCACAACTTACAGCTTTGATTTTCTTAGACTCTTTTTTCAACGGAATGGAATCGGTAACGATTAATTCGCTTAATTGAGAGTTTTCAATTTTTTCATAAGCACCACCAGATAAGATAGCATGAGTACAAATTGCTCTTACGCTCAATGCTCCTTTTTCGATCATTAAGTCTGCAGCTTTTGCTAATGTTCCTCCCGTGTCAATCATATCGTCGACTAGGATTACATTTTTTCCTTTTACTTCTCCGATTAGCTCCATTGTTTCGATAACATTGGCTGCTTTACGTTGTTTATAACAAATAACAACTTCTGAATTTAAAAATTTAGAATACGCATACGCTCTTTTAGAACCACCCATATCTGGTGAAGCAATCATAAGATTGTCTAATTTTAAGCTTTCAATATATGGTAAGAAAATAGTGGATGCAAATAAATGGTCTACTGGTTTTTCAAAGAATCCTTGAATTTGATCTGCGTGCAAGTCCATTGTCATGATGCGAGTTGCTCCAGCAGTTTCTAGTAATTTAGCTACTAGTTTAGCTCCAATCGGAACTCTAGGTTTGTCTTTTCTATCTTGTCTAGCCCAACCAAAGTAAGGAATAACAGCTGTAATGTGTCTTGCTGATGCACGCTTTGCAGCATCAATCATCAATAACAATTCCATTAAATTATCAGCAGATGGAAAAGTTGAACATACGATAAATACACGAAGTCCTCTGATAGATTCTTCATAAGAAGGTTGAAATTCTCCATCACTATAGGTTGACATCGTCATTTTTCCTAAAGGGATTCCGTACTCTTTAGAGATCTTTTCAGCTAGATAGACACTTTGTGAACAAGCAAATATTTTAGCTTCTGGTTCTGTGTGTGACATTTAATTTGTTGTTTTTATTCCGTTGCACTCCATGCAGTTTGGCTATGATGTTATTTTATAGCTTGATGAATGTATTTGCCTCGGGTGTAATTAGTTAGTGTCTGTTGTTTAACGAGGTGCAAATTTATAAAAAATAATCAACTCTGAAAGGAAAAATTTAAGTATTTTTTGTTGGAGCTTTAAATATTTTTTATACATTTGCACCGTGTTAAAGGAATCGATGGTTGATTTACAATCTCCTCTTTTATTGCGTTGAGATAATTGTTATTATCTCTGTCTGCTAAGCCCGGATGGCGGAATTGGTAGACGCGCTGGTCTCAAACACCTGTGGGAAACCGTGCCGGTTCGACTCCGGCTCCGGGTACTTAAAACCTCGTAATCTTTTGATTACGAGGTTTTTTCATTTAGTCAACTTATTATTGTTGCTGTTGTTGTATTTGTTGATGATGCATATGGTCAATTTGGTCTTGTTGCATTTGTATATCCGATGATTTGTCTTGTACCTTATTCATTTCTTTAAAATGACTTCCGTCTTCATAACCGATTGCAACTGAAACTGTTAGTGTTTGTTTGGCTTCACCTTTGAATGTTCCTTTTACAGGTGTGCACTCTGTGAAATTTAGACCTACAGATAGTTTAACATGGCTGTCCATAGTCCATATATTATTAGTTGGGTCAATGCCTAACCATCCTTGTATAGGAGAATAGATTTCAACCCACGCATGAGTTGCCCCTTCACCTCTTAACTGGGTTTTATTTGGACATATGTAACCGCTTACATAACGTGCAGGAATGCCAAGTGTACGCATTAGTTGCAAAAGTAGGTGTGTAAAATCTTGACAAACTCCTTTTTTTAGTGCTAGAATTTCATCTAGTGTTGTAGTAGTAGTCGTAATCCCTTTGGTGTAAGTAAAGTTTTTGTAGATGTATTCGTTGCATTGTTGTGCCAAAGCAATTATAGTCTTGTTTTCAGTACCTATTTCCCTTAATATTTTATTTATTTCTTCTTGATTTTTGAGAATCTCTGGATAGGAGCATCGCAGTAATGTGATGCTTTTTTCTTTTTGAGCATCTAAATCTGAAACAATGGCATGGTCTATTTCTGGGATTTTAAGCGAATGATTTACACGTACAATCATTTGGCTTTCGATAATCATTTCAGAAAGTGTTTCAAGGGTATTGAAATTACCCACTCTGTTACCGTGCCAATCCTTTGAAATTGTAACTTCGGGATGATTGGTTATGATGAGTTGGTGTTGTAATACATCTTGATTTTCAAAATTGTGTGGGTATAACCGAATCTCGTTTATACTTTCTTTGATTGGCCAATTGTACTCTAGTTTTGTGATATGTGCTATTTTGAAAATTGCCATTGTTTTTAAGTATAAGAAAAGAATAATTTAGAAAAATCAGATGAAAACGCATCCAGTTGGTTTTTTGTATCTTCCAAGATGTGTTCTAGTTGCTGATTAGTCAAGTGATGGTAGTCCGTAAATTCCACGGCACTTTTTATTCGGCCAAAATGATTTCGCATGGTTCTGGCTTCGCTTAGATGGTTTTCTTTAATTAAGCAGTTCAAACTTGTTTCAATTAATTCCAAAGTATAGATTACTGAATGAGCAAAATCCTTATTAAAAACAACCTGTTGCGCTACTTTTTGATTGTGCGGAATGTTGCTATAACTTTTCATGTATAACTCATATCCAGATAATGAAAGTAGCAGTTTTCTCCAGTAGAGTATATCTTCTTTACCTTCTAAATTGTAATTTATGGGTTTGTAATAGGACTGTGTAAAGGTTATGGTTTGTAAGCTACGCTCTAAGTTTTTACCAATACTCGAAAAGCACCATCCCAATCCTCTAGGCATAGTAACATGGAAGATTCCATTGTATAACAAGAAGTCTTTGTTTATTTTAGATAATATTCCAATCGCTTCAGCTGTTTCTAGGCGTTGTGGGAGTTCAGGGTCATTGATGAAATGATACATAGAGTTGATGTGCTCCCAGAGTTCCTTTGTTATTTTATCTTGAGAACCTCTTGCATTTTCACGTGCTCGCGTAATCAGATTTTTTACTGAATTAGCATTTCTTATATCGCAAATAATGTATTTTAAAACAAAATTTGTATTGTATTGAACTAGTGTTATTTCCTTGGCGGAAAGATCGGTATAGTATTCTAATAATGGTTTATACCCTTGATGGTCATTTGTCTCTTGATCAAATGACATAATGTATAAGGTGTTTAATGTGAGTAGCATTCCGTCGGTTCGTTCCATGTATCTATTGAGCCAATAGATTCCTTCTGCCACTCGGCTTAACATATTTACTTCCATAGTTATTTCGTTTAAAAGTGAATTTGAATTTAGTTCTTATTTCATAATCCAAGTATCCTTACTGCCCCCTCCTTGCGAAGAATTAACAACTAAGGAGCCTTCTGTTAATGCTACACGTGTGAGTCCTCCGGGAACTATTTCGATTCCTTTAGGACCACAAAGGGCATAAGGACGTAAGTCGACATGGCGTAATTTTAGTTCTCCGTCAATAAAACAAGGCACTGTACTCAGTTGAATTATAGGTTGTGCTATGAAATTTCGTGGATTATCAAGGATGGCTATTTTGGCTGCATCTAGTTCTTCTTGGCTCGCTTTATTTCCCATGATCATACCGTAACCACCACTTTGATTGGTTTCCTTGATAACCATCGTTTCCATGTTTGCAAAAGCGTGTTCTCGTTCGTCCTTGTTTTCCATTTGATAGGTAGGGACGTTTTTGAGAATGGGGTCTTCATTCAAATAGTATTTAATCATTTGGGGAACAAAGGCATAAACTGCTTTATCATCAGCTACACCATTCCCTACGGCATTAACTAAGGCTACGTTTCCGGATTTATAGGCGCTAATAAGTCCTGGGATTCCTAGTGTACTATCTGTTTTGAAAACTAATGGGTCTAGGTATTCATCATCAAGTCGTCTGTAAATTACATCAACCTGTTGTAAGCCCGATGTGGTTTTCATGTATACTTTATTATTGTTTACAATCAAATCGCGTCCTTCTACTAAAGGGACTCCCATTTGTCTGGCTAAAAAAGTATGTTCGTAATAAGCCGAATTGTAGATTCCGGGTGTTAGTAAGACCACATTTGGGTTTGAAATAGCTCTTGGTGAAAGCGAAATAAGAATGTTGTGAAAGATCATTGGGTAGTTCACAACCATACTCACATTGTTACTATTGAACATTTCAGGAAAAACACGTTTAGTGATTTCACGATTTTCAAGCATATAGCTCACTCCACTAGGACATCTCAAATTGTCTTCTAGAACATAAAATTCGCCTTCGACACCACGAATCAAATCAATCCCCGCAATGTGAACATGAATGTCATGAGGTAGTTTGATTCCGTGTACTTCAGGAATATAATGCGGACAAGATGCTATCAATGAGGCGGGGATAATTCCGTCTTTAATGATTAATTGTTCGTTATAGATATCTTCCAAAAACAAATTTAAGGCTTTTAGTCGCTGTGCAATCCCAGATTCAACCTCTAGCCAATCTTGTTGTGTGATGATTCTAGGGATGATGTCAAAAGGGAATATCCTTTCTATTCCTTCATCGTTATCACTGTAGACTGTAAAAGTGATTCCTTGATTCATGAAAATTTCCGAAGCTTGCCTTTGTTTTTGCGTAAGCTTATCGAGGTTTAAACTTTCTAATGTTTGAAGTACTTGACGATATGGTTCTCTCACTCCTTCTTTAGAAAACATCTCATCCCATCCTTTCGGGTTTAAATTGGGTGTTAATTTTATCATACCCTGAATTATTAAAAATTTAAAAAAAAATGATTTTTGGTTAAAAAACAGCAATGTTTTGACTAATTTAATGATTTTAAGTATTGAAAAAAGCCTTTTTGATGAGTATTTCTGCCAATTTGTTAATTTACTTCTTTAGAATTATATTTTTTGGTAATTCGTGTTTTTATCTGTGCTTTTATTGCAGTATTAGCATTTGTTTTTTGATACAATTATTTTATTTTTCTTTTTAGGTCAATTTCAATGGGGGCTATTGTTTTTATTTTATATGTATTTTTTGTTTTACTGTGTTTTAAAAGGGGGTATGTTTTAAAATAGTTCTGTTTATGTTTGATAATAATTTTATCAATAAGTTCCCTTTTTTGTAATTCATGTTAAATTAAGGTATAAAGCTAGTTTATGACTTGAATTCATCATTATAAAAATGTTATGAATCCATTAACTGGTCAACCAGTTAAATTTTAAGTATATTTGCCTATCTAAAAATCAAGCTGTGCTCTCATTCTATTATAATTTTAATAAAAACAAACTTTAGCTATGAATCAGATTGACACATTTTATGCATACAATCCTTCAACCAACGAATTATTAGAAGATGAATTTTTAAATACAACTAAAGAAGAGTTAAATAAGGTAGTTGCAGAAGCAGTTCGTGCTTTTGACAATTATCGTAAAAAAGATAAGAATCAAATTGCTGATTTTCTTGATCAGATTGCACAAGAAATTCTTAATTTAGGAGATGCTTTATTAGAAAGATGTCATCTAGAAACGGCTTTGCCTTTGGTTAGATTGCAAGGAGAAAGAAGCCGAACGATAGGTCAATTAAAGCTTTTTGCTGATTTTGTACGTGAAGGATCTTGGATTGATGCTAAGATAGATACAGCACAACCGGATAGGACTCCTATGCCTAGATCAGACATTCGTCAGATGTTAGTGCCAATGGGACCTGTTGCAGTTTTTGGAGCTAGTAATTTTCCATTGGCTTTTTCAGTAGCTGGTGGTGACACAGCTTCGGCTTTGGCTGCTGGTTGTCCAGTTATTTTTAAAGGGCATCCTGCACATCCAGGTACCTCAGCAATGGTGACAAGTGCGATTGAAAAAGCGATTGAAAAATGTAGTATGCCCAAAGGAACTTTTGCATTGGTACAAGGAAATACAAATGAATTAGGAGCTAATTTGGTGCAACATCCAGCGATAAAAGCGGTTGGCTATACGGGATCCTTTGGTGGAGGAAAAGCCTTGTTTGATTTGGCGAATGCCAGACCAGAACCTATTCCTGTTTTTGCCGAGATGGGAAGTACGAATCCTGTTTTTATTTTACCAGAAATTTTAAAAGAAAAAGGAGATGCTATTGCCATAGGTATGGCAGTTTCTATCGCACAGGGAGTAGGTCAGTTTTGCACGAATCCGGGATTGGCTTTTGTGGTAAAAGCTGAGGCCAATAGCGTTTTCTATGATACATTGGTACAAAAAATAAATGAAACACCTGCAGGAACCATGTTGACTGCGGGAATATCTAAAAATTACAATAAGAATGTAGCACATACTTTAGGTTTAGATCATGTTTCTTTACTTGCTAAAGGGCAGTTATCAAATTTAGTTAATACGGCTGAAGCCAATGTTTTTAAAGCATCGATGCAAACATATATTGAGAATGATACTTTAGCTGAAGAAAATTTTGGACCTTCTCAAGTTTTGGTAGAAGCCAATACAAAAGCGGAGATTCTTGAAGTGGCACGAAATTTAAAAGGACATTTAACGGCGACCATTCATGGAACCGCTGCTGATTTTGAAAATTATAAAGAACTTTTTTCTATTTTAGAATTAAAAGTAGGTCGAATCGTGATTAATGGTTTTCCTACGGGTGTTGAGGTTTGTCACGCTATGGTGCACGGTGGGCCTTATCCATCGACAACCTCTTCACAGACAACTTCAGTGGGAACACTGGCAATGAGAAGATTTGTTCGTCCAGTTTGCTATCAAGACTATCCTTCTTCGTTACTACCTCAAGCTTTGAAAGATGAGAATCCGTATTCTATTTGGAGATTAGTTGATGGTATTTTTACAAAATAAGAGATTGTGTATAAATCAAAAAATTGCAAATTAGGTAAAAACTAGTTTGCGATTTTTTTGAAATCTAATTTAGAATTTCTTTTTCCATTCTTCATAATCTAGTAATGTTTGATCGTGAGTAGGAGGATAGAGACCTATAATGGTTTGGCCTTCGGCTACTTTTTCTAGAACAAAATTTTCAAAGCGAGTCATTTCAATACATTCATCAGCCACTTCATCTACAATATGAGCCGGAATGACCATGATACCATCGTCATCACCCACGAGTACATCCCCTGGAAAAACGGCAACATCTCCACAACCTATTGGTACATTAATGTCTAGCGCTTCATGCAGTGTTAAGTTTGTTGGGGCAGAAGGACGGTTATGATAGGCTGGGAAATTCAAGTTGGCAATAGAAGCCGAATCTCTAAAACCACCATCCGTTACAATTCCTGCAGCACCTCGAACCATTAAACGAGTGACTAAAATATCACCAGCAGATGCTGCCCTAGGGTCTTTACGACTATCAATGACTAGTACACTTCCTTGAGGACATGTTTCGATAGCAACTCTTTGTGGGTGATCTGCGTGTCTGAAAATATTCATTGGGTTCCGGTCTTCTCTTGCTGGAATATAGCGCAATGTAAAAGCTTCACCTACCATAGTTGGTTTTCCTGATTTTAAAGGTCTAACGTCTTGAATGGCTTGATTTTTAAACCCTTTTTTATACAAGCAACTAGCGATAGTTGGAGTGCTTATTGTTTTTAATTTTTCTCTAGTAGTTATCGATAATCCGTTCATTTTAGTTTTTTTTAAATAAATGGTGTGATAATAAATAAATATGATTATATTTGGAAACCCAAACTGGTAAACCAGTTAAGTGGTGTAAAGATACACTATTTATATAATAATGTTTTAATACGGAGTTAAAAACTAATGTTTATCTTTTAATTGGAAATTAAAAATCAATAAAAGTTATGATTATAATGAAAAAATTATTTTTCCTAAGTGTCGCTTTTTTATTGTTTTCATTCAATGGAAATGCTAAAAGTATTCAAGTAAAGAATCAAGATGAGTTGCAAGAGGCTATAAAAAATGCCGTAGCGGGTGATGAAATTGTGTTAGCAAATGGAATTTGGAAGGATATTCAAATTAAATTCATAGGTAATGGAACGGCGTTGGCTCCTATTGTTTTGCGAGCTGAAACAATGGGGAAAGTTACCATTGAAGGAGTTTCTGACTTAAAACTTGGTGGTACTTATCTTGAGGTTTCAGGATTGTATTTTAAAAATGGATATACTCCTTCGGCAACAGTGATTGATTTTCATATTGATAAAAAAAATATTGCGAATCATTGTAAAGTAACTCAATGTGTGATAGAAGATTTTACGCAATTAAATAGAGTTAGAGAGGATCATTGGGTAGAATTGTGGGGGAGAAACAATCAGTTAGATCATTGTTACATTACAGGGAAGTCAAACCAAGGGCCAACGGTTATGATTATTTTAAAAGGGAATGAATCAATTAATAATCACCACCAAATTACAAATAATCATTTTGGTCCACGCCCAAGAAAAGGAGGTCCTCATGGAGAAACAATTCAGATAGGGGATAGTGGCACTTCGATGGCTCCTTCTTATACTTTAATATCAAATAATTTTTTCGAAAGATGTGATGGAGAAGTTGAAATTATTTCGAATAAATCCAATTTCAATGAATATAGAAATAATATTTTTTACAAATCAGAAGGTTCACTAGTGTTGCGTCATGGTAACTACTGTACTATCGATGGGAACATTTTTATTGGTGACGAAAACTCTGACTTCATGGGAGGTGTGCGTGTAGTGAATACAGGTCATTGGATCACAAATAATTATTTTTACAAAATCAAAGGGGAAGAATTCCGTAGTGCATTGGCAGTAATGAATGGTGTGCCAAAATCACCGTTAAATCGATACAACCAAGTAACCGATGCAGTGATTGCCTATAATACTTTTGTGGATTGTATTACGCCTTGGCAATTTAGTGTGGGGGCAAATATGAATAAAAGTGATGTCTTGCCAGTTCAAGAAATTCGTTCAGCAAGGCCAGAGAGAATTGTAGTGGCAAATAATATTATTTACAATGAAAAGGCAAATGATTTCCCTGTAAAAGCCTATGATAAAGTAGATGGTGTTTTATTTAAAAACAATGTTTTAAACAGTCCAAATAACAGTGATGTTAAAGACAAAGGAATTCAAACTGAAAATATCAGCGTTACTAAAATTTCTGACTGGCTGTACGTTCCTACGGTAAATCAAACAGCAGTGTATAATGGATTTGATTTTGCAAATATCAAAAAAGATCTTTTTGGAACCAATAGAGCAACTGCAAACGCAACTGGTGCTATTGTTTTGCCTATAAATAATAAAGGAATTATAGATGTTGCATCGTATGGAGCAAATTGGTTTCCAATAAAAAAAGTTGTAGAAACGCCAAAAACAATACAAGTAGGCTCTGCAAAAGAGTTAGTAAGTGTACTGGAAAAAGCGAGTGCAGGAACTATTATTGAATTGAAAAAAGGAATGTATGTGTTGAGTAATTCATTAGTAATTAATAAATCAGTTACGATTAAGTCCAAAGATGAAAAATCTAAAGCAATTCTTGTGTATAAAGGACAAAGTAAAAGTCCTGCTTTTTTAATGGAACCAAAAGGAAATTTAAGATTAGAAAATGTTGTATTAAAAGGAGAAAAAGAACAATATGCTTTTGCAACCTTAGAAAAAAACATGAAAAGTGCCTATAATTTATGGGTAATCAATGTTGAAATTAATGAATTTGATACGGTATTGAATGCGTATAAAGATGCATTCGCTGATACGATCTCGATTGATAATTCGATTATTAAAAACTGTAAGAGAGGAATTCGTTTAGCAGATGAAAATGACGATCTAGGAGAATACAACGCAGAGTTTGTCTATATCAATAATACTAAGTTTGATGCAATACAATCGAGTGTTTTAGATTACTACCGTGGTGGTTATGACGAATCAACCATTGGTGGGAATTTACTTTTTGATAATAATACGGTTACAAATTCTGGAAAAGAGGAGCCAACAGGTATTCTAGTTAAGACTAGAGGTATTGTTAATGTGTCTGTTTCTAAAAATACATTCACTAATAATCCAGTTAAATTGATTGCATTGTTGTGGGGAGAAAAAGGGCAAGCTCCAAAAGAAAATAACATCAAGAATTCAGGGGAGTTTAAAATAGAAGAAAATTTAAAACAGAAAATGATGTATTAAGGTTGAAGGTTAAATTGGTTTTTTGGTTAGAAGGATTTCTGTGCAAACAGGGATCCTTTTTTTATATAAACCAATGGTAATTGTGAAATACTGTATTAGAATTCAACTTTAAAATAGCAATAAATACATATTTTAGATTAAATTTGATATTCCTTAATTGTGACATTATACTAATTTAAACTATATGGACGCAACTTCATCAATTTCAAAAGTTCTTCAGTGGGGAATTATAGGCTGTGGTAATGTAACCGAAGTAAAAAGCGGTCCTGCTTATCAAAAAGTAGTAGGATTTGAATTACTAGCTGTGATGCGTCGTGATGCCGAAAAATGTGCTGATTATGCTCAGAGACATGGAGTAAAAAAGCAGTATAATGATGCTGATGCTTTAATCAATGATCCAGAAATAGATGCTATTTATATTGCAACTCCTCCTGATTCACATAAATATTATGCGTTAAAAGTAGTAGCAGCAGGAAAGCCTTGTTGTATTGAAAAACCAATGGCACCTAATTATAAAGATAGTTTGATTATTTATAATGCTTTCGCAGAAAAAGGAATCCCTTTGTTTGTTGCTTACTATCGTCGTTCTTTACCTCGTTTTGAACAAGTAAAAAAATGGATTGATGAAAATCAAATAGGAACAATAAGACACATTGGTTGGCATTTGAGTAAGTCAACATCACCTGAAGATTTATCTGGTGAATACAATTGGCGAACCGATGCAGAAATTGCTAAAGGAGGTTATTTTGATGATTTAGCGAGCCACGGTATGAATTTGTTTGAATTTATTTTGGGTGATATAATAAAGGTTTCGGGTTTCAACACAAATCAGCAAGGATTATATACCGCTAAAGATGCCATTGTAGCATCATGGATTCATGAATCAGGCGTGACAGGTACAGGAAGTTGGAATTTTGGTAGTGCAACACGTGAGGATAACGTGGAAATTATTGGGAGTAAAGGGAAAATTGAATTTGCTGTTTTTGACGAAAGTCCGATATTTCTAACTAATGAAAAAGGAAAAACAGAGCATTTTATTAATCATCCTGAAAATGTACAATTTTATCATGTTCAAAATATGAGAGACCATCTTTTAGGAAATATTACTCATCCATCAACAGGGAAGTCAGCATTACATACGAGTTGGGTTTTAGATAAAATTTTAGCACTTTAATATCAATTTTTATTTTCATATCACGTTTTTTTTGTAATTAGTTGTTTTTTAACTTGTTAATTCGTAGTTTTAATGACTTTAAAATAAAAAATTATTTGATATTTATAGGCTTTCTCTTTTTTAAGATGTTTGAGAAAGTAAAAAGAGGCTGTATCACAATTAGTGAAATAGCCTCTTTTTTTTATTTGGGGCTCTTGTTGAAAACAGAGCCATAAATATTCAATTCTCAATGTATAGTTTTTAGTATTGAGACTTCTTATGGTAAATAATAAATATAACCAAAGTTAAGCCAAACTAACCAGTCGTTAGCTTTATTCTCTTTGTAAATCTCTGGATTGGGATTTAAGCCGTCAACCCAATCAGAGAAAAAGTACTGAAATCTTAAATCAACCATTAAATCTTGTAAAGGGTTCAGCTTATAACGAGTTCCTACACTACTAACAATGGACCAAACGGTATTACTTTCTGTAGAAAATCCATTAAGATGATCATCAGTTGGTGTTAAAAATTTGGGGTAAGTAGTCAATGTTGTTCCTAAGGGACCTAAAGTGGAATAGGCTTTTGCATTATAAGAACTGAATTGTGCTCCAAGGCTTATAAATGGACTAAAATTAGCTGTTTCAATTTCAAAATCGTAAATATTTAAAGGGAAATATTCTAGTTGTATTCCAATGTTGGTTAGTTGTGAGCTTCCTTTCATAGCTCTTAATTGGTCAGCTTCTAGGGATTTTCGGTCTGATGCAACCCATTTTCCATAGTGGTCAAAGTTGGTTTTACTGTAAGATAGCTCTGTTCTTAATTTAAAATGATCATTAAAGTACGTTTTTGGGGTGTATTGCTCAGTTTTAGAGTCATATAAAAAGTTCATAAAGTGAACGATACCAATACCTATTCCCGTGTTTCCAGTATTTGTTTTTAAATCATGACGTTCTCCATAGTCAGATTGAAAGGCAACAGGACCAGTAATAATTCCAATTTCATGGGAAAAACCAAATTGAGCAATTGTTTTATGAGAAAACACTAATAAAACAAGTAATGTATAAAGGAAGTATTTGGGCATTTTACTAAAATTTCAAGTGTCGACAAAGATATAAAATACTAAGCATCAATTAATTTTAAATCTTTAAAATATGATGGTTTTTTTAATGTAACCAAAATGATAATTCTATAAATTTCATAAACTTAAATCAAAGAAAGTTTTTTATAAATGTATATTTGTAATATAGCAATCAGAACTATTTACTTACTGTTCTTAATTTAATAATTATGTCAAAAAGTATTGAAGAATTTATCAAAGGTGTTACTCTTAAGAATCCCAATGAACCTGAATTTTTACAGGCAGTTTATGAAGTTGCAGAGGCCGTAATTCCATTTATAGAAGATAACGAGAAATATCAAAATAAAATGTTGTTAGAAAGAATGGTTGAGTCTGAAAGAACGATTATTTTTAGAGTAACATGGATTGATGATAAAGGATTGACTCAGATAAATAGAGGATTTAGAATACAAATGAATTCGGCAATTGGTCCCTATAAAGGAGGACTTCGATTTCATCCTTCTGTAAATTTAAGCATTTTGAAATTTTTAGCCTTTGAGCAAACCTTTAAAAATAGTTTAACGACCTTGCCTATGGGCGGAGGTAAAGGAGGTTCTGATTTTGACCCTAAGGGGAAATCAGATAATGAAGTGATGCGTTTTTGTCAAAGTTTTATGATTGAATTGTCTAAGCATATAGGTGCTGATACCGATGTTCCAGCTGGAGATATAGGAGTTGGAGCACGAGAAATAGGGTATTTGTTTGGACAATATAAAAGGTTAAAAAATGAGTTTACAGGTGTCTTGACTGGTAAAGGAATATCGTATGGAGGTTCTTTAGTTAGGCCAGAAGCTACAGGATATGGAGCCGTTTATTTTGCTCAAAGTATGCTAGCTACAAAAGGAGATAGTGTAAAAGGGAAGGTTTTTGTAATATCAGGCTCAGGAAATGTGGCGCAATATGCAACCGAAAAAGCAACTCAATTAGGAGGAAAAGTAGTGACCATGTCTGATTCAGGAGGGTATATATATGATGCAGATGGAATTAATGCAGAAAAATTAGCTCATGTGATGTATATTAAAAATCAGCTAAGAGGTAGGATAAGTGAGTATGTGAATAAATATCCTAAGGCAAAATATGTTGCTGATTTACGCCCATGGAAAGTGAAATGTGATGTTGCGATGCCCTGTGCAACTCAGAATGAAATTAATGAAATTGATGCAAAAGCGCTAGTAGATGGAGGCTGTATTTGTGTAGCTGAAGGAGCTAATATGCCTACAACCATTGAAGCTTTGATCGTTTTTCAAAAAGAAAAAATATTATTTTCACCTGGTAAAGCTTCAAATGCTGGTGGAGTAGCTACTTCCGGATTAGAAATGTCGCAAAATTCGTTACGATTAAATTGGACAGCAGAGGAAGTAGATGAAAAATTAAAGGCAATAATGTCGTCGATTCATGCTTCATGTGTTCAATATGGCTCTGACGGAACGGGTTATGTTGATTATGTAAAAGGAGCCAATGTAGCGGGTTTTGTAAAAGTTGCTGACGCTATGCTAGCACAAGGAGTCGTTTAATCTTCTTGAATGAATTAGCCTTCTTTATGATTCTCTAATAATATAGTGAACATAAAGGAGGCTTTTTTTTGTCGTTTCAAATTCGATGCTAATCTTTATCTTATATTTGTGACCTTAAATAGAATGGAATAATGAAAAAAGTATTTTTAAGTTTGTTATTGCTAATGATGCAAATGAGTTTTTCTCAAAATAATTTGTCTTGGCAAGGATATTTTTCATATAATGAAATTAGAGATATATCGGTAAGTGCAACTTCAATTGTTACGGCTTCAGAAAATGCTCTATTTTCGATAAATTCGATTTCACACGAAATCAAAACGACTACAACTGTTGATGGACTTCCTGGAGAATCAATCAGTGCGGTGTATTATAGTCCTGCATTTAATAAAACACTCATTGGTTATCAAACAGGTCTGATGACGGTTGTTAATGAATCTGATGGTAAGATTCTTAAAGTAGTTGATGTCCTTAATAAAGCACTTCCTTCAGGAATAAAAAAAATCAATCACTTTATGGAATATGAAGGAATCGTATATGTTTCCTGTGATTTTGGAATTGTGCAGTTTAATTTGAATACAATGCTTTTTGGGGATACTTATTTTATTGGTGATAATGGTGCCGAAATTAGCGTGACTCAAACTGCTGTTTATAATGGATATTTATTTGCTTCAACGATTAATGGTATAAGAAGAGCTCCTGTTGTTAGTAAAAATTTAATAGATTTTAATCAATGGCAGCAAGTAGGTTCTGGAGGTTGGGTTGGAGTCGAACCTTTAGGGGGAGAATTATTTGCTATTAATACATCAGGGACAATTCATAGATACGATGGGAATATTTTTGTAAATGTCAAAGATATTAATCACAATATAAATGATATACGAGCAGTGGGTGACTATCTTTTGATAACAGGTTCAAGTAGTGTGTATGTTTATGACAAGCAACTAGTTTTAATTCGACAGATCGATAGTAATCAAATTTCTGATGTAAGTCCTAGTTTTGTTTGTGCAACGATAATTGGAGATAAAATTTATTTGGGTACGAAAGAAAATGGATTATATACAACGTCAATTAGTTCGATTACTAGTTTTGAGAATGTAACCCCTTCAGGTCCTTCAAGAAATAGTGTGTTTTCTATTGATGTGACTCCTAATGTTCTTTGGGCAGTATATGGTGATTATGATATCTATTATAATCCATATGATTTAGATAGTTATGGCGTAAGTAAATTTAATTCAAGTGGATGGTTAAATATACCATATGATAAGGTTCTTGGAGCAAAGTCACTTTCGAAAATAATAGTAAACCCTTATAACGAAAAAGAAGTCTATGCGAGTTCTTTTTTTTCAGGTTTGTTGAAAATAGTCGATGATGTTCCTAGTATTCTGTTTAACGAAAAAAATAGTGGACTGGAGAGTTTGACTTTTATTAGTCCTACTTATATTGATGTTCGAATTAATGGTTCAGCATTTGATAAAGCTGGAAATTTATGGGTTAATAATAGTTTGGTCAAAAATGGATTGAAAGTTTTGCGCGCTAATGGTGATTGGCAACGTTTTTCAACCTTTGAAATCTTAGGGAATACTGATCGTAAAAATTTTAATCGAATAACTATCGATAAAAATGATGTAAAATGGATTGCTTCAGATGGTGGTTTGTTGGGTTTTGACGATAAGATGAATGTTTTTAAAAAAATAACTTTTGGGGAATCTTTAGGAAATTTACCTTCGGATTATGTTACGGTTCCTGTGCTAGATAAAAACAACCAGCTCTGGATTGGTACCTTAAAAGGTTTAAGAGTCTTATCAAATGTGAATAGTTTTAAAACGGAAGATCAAATGAGAGCCGAACCAATTATTATTTTAGAAGATGGTCTTGCTCAGGAATTAATGTATGAGCAATTCATTACTGATATAGTAGTAGATGGAGCTAATAACAAATGGATTGCAACAGCTGATTCAGGTATCTTTTTTGTGTCTTCTGATGGTCAAAAAACAATATATCATTTTACTACAAATAACTCTCCGTTGCCAAGTAATACGATAAATGACGTTGCAATAAATGATGCTACAGGAGAGGTGTTTTTTGCAACTATAAAAGGGTTGGTTTCTTTTAAAGGTATAGCAACTAAGGCTAGTTCTGATTTGAGTAATGCCTATGTGTATCCTAATCCTGTAAGGCCAGGTTATCAAGGAACGGTTAAGATCGCTGGTTTAATCGATAAAGCAAATGTTAAAATAACTGATATTGAAGGGAATTTAGTGTTTGAAACAATATCTGAAGGAGGAACTATCGAGTGGGATACTACTGCTTTTGGAAAACACAAAGTAGCTTCAGGGGTGTACATGATTTTTATTTCTGCTGAAGATGGGGTGGAGACTAAGGTGAAAAAAGTAATGATTGTTCGTTAATAATTTAGGTTTAGAGTGAGAGCGATTAAAATAATAATCAATGTTAGTTAAAACTAAGGCAATTGTCATTTCATCCTTAAAATTTCAAGAGAAAAGTTTGATTGTCAAATGTTTTACGCACTCTAGCGGGCTAAAATCTTACTTTGTTCGAAATGCTTTTTCGGGTCGAAAGGTCAATCAAAAAATTGCGTACTTTCAACCGCTTTCTATTTTAGAGATTGAGGCAGTTCATAAAAATAAAGGAACTTTAGAAAATTTTAAAGAAATTAAATTAAGCACTCCCTTTCAAACCATTCATTCTGATATTTACAAGAGTACAATGGTGTTGTTTTTGTCCGAAGTTCTTTATCATTCGATACATGAAGAAGAAAAAAATGAACCGCTTTTTGATTTCCTTGAAACAGCTTTGTTATGGTTAGATCATCATGACGAAATAGCTAATTTTCATCTTATTTTATTGTTAGAAGTGACTAAATATTTGGGTTTTTACCCTGATATTTTAAATATTGACATGCCTTTTTTCGAAATGAGAGAAGGGAATTTTACTCCTTTTATTGGAGTAGATACATTGACAGAACATCAAACGAGTTTGTTTCGAAAATTAATTAACTTAAAATTTGATAACAATGAAAAGGTTTTTCATGTTTTGGAACGTCAAATTATTTTGAAGATTTTAATGGATTATTATAGATTTCATTTGGATGGTTTTAGAAATCCAAAATCATTAGAAGTCTTGAAAGAGGTTTTCTCTTAAACTATTTCCCGTTTCTACATTTTTAAAAATACTAAAATCGTAAACTTTTACCTTTTGCCTTTTGCCTGTTTATTATAAATGACTACTTTCGCAAATTGATTAAAGAAAAGGACAAAATGAGCTCAAAATTTACTGAATACAAAGGACTTGACTTGCCAAAAGTGGCCTCAGAAGTACTTGATTTTTGGAAAGAAAAAAACATATTTGAAAAAAGTGTAACAACAAGAGAAGGTGCTGAACCTTTCGTGTTTTTTGAAGGGCCTCCTTCGGCCAATGGATTACCTGGGATTCACCACGTAATGGCTCGTGCTATTAAAGATATTTTTTGTAGATATAAAACTCAAAAAGGTTTCCAAGTTAAGCGTAAAGCGGGTTGGGATACGCATGGCCTACCTGTAGAATTAGGTACTGAGAAAGAACTTGGGATTACAAAAGAAGATATTGGGAAAACAATTTCAGTGTCTGAATATAACGAAGCCTGTAAAAAAACAGTAATGCGTTATACAGATGTATGGAATGATTTGACCGAAAAAATGGGGTATTGGGTAGATATGGAAGATCCCTATATTACTTATAAATCCAAATACATGGAATCGGTTTGGTGGTTGTTAAAGCAAATCTATAATAAGGATTTGATGTACAAAGGCTATACGATCCAACCGTATTCTCCAAAAGCAGGAACAGGATTGTCTTCGCATGAGGTAAATCAACCTGGTTCTTATCGCGATGTGACCGATACTACGATTGTAGCACAATTCAAAACAATTTCGGAAACCTTGCCAAGATTTTTAGAAGGTTTTGGAACTATTCATATTTTGGCTTGGACAACTACTCCTTGGACATTACCAAGTAATACCGCTTTAACAGTTGGTTCAAAAATAGATTATGTTTTGGTGAAAACCTTCAATCAATATACTTTCGAGCCAGTCAATGTGGTTTTAGCTAAGAATTTAGTTGGAAAACAATTCGGGAAAGGATTTTTTGCGAGTGAAGAAGCTTCGGATTTTGAAAACTACAAAGCAGGAGACAAAAAAATCCCATACCAAATTATTGCTGAAGCAAAAGGTGCTGACTTAGTGGGTATTCGCTACGAGCAATTATTGCCTTTGGCTTTGCCATACCAAAATCCAGAAAATGCTTTTAGAGTGATTTCAGGAGATTTTGTAACTACTGAAGATGGAACTGGAATTGTACATACTGCGCCAACCTTTGGAGCAGATGATGCTAAAGTAGCCAAAGAAGCCACTCCAGAAGTACCGCCATTATTGATTTTGGATGCGGATGGAACACCTGTTCCATTGGTAGATTTACAAGGTAAATTTATCGAAGGTTTGGGTGAATACTCTGGAAAATACGTTAAAAATGAATATTATAACGAGGGCGAAGCTCCAGAGCGTTCTGTGGATGTCGAGATTGCTATTCGATTAAAAGAAGAAAATAAAGCCTTTAAGGTGGAGAAATACGTGCACAGTTACCCCCATTGTTGGAGAACTGATAAACCTATTTTATATTATCCATTGGACTCTTGGTTTATCGAAATTACCAAAGTTCGGGATCGTATGTTCGACTTGAACGAAACTATCAACTGGAAGCCAAAAGCAACAGGTGAAGGACGTTTTGGGAACTGGTTGAAAAATGCTAACGACTGGAATTTATCTCGTTCTAGATATTGGGGAATTCCGTTGCCAATTTGGAGAACCGAAGACAAACAAGAAGAAATCTTGATTGGTTCAGTCGAAGAATTGTACAACGAAATTGAAAAAGCGATTGCAGCTGGAGTACAAAAAGAAAATCCTTTTAAAGGATTTGAAATTGGAAACATGGCAGAATCAAATTATGATTTAATCGATTTGCATAAAAATGTGGTCGATGCCATTACCTTAGTTTCCGCTTCAGGCAAACCAATGAAACGGGAAGCCGATTTGATTGATGTTTGGTTTGATTCGGGTGCAATGCCGTATGCTCAATGGCATTATCCATTTGAAAACAAAGAAAAAATAGATGGAAATCAAGATTTTCCAGCGAACTTTATAGCCGAAGGAGTAGATCAAACACGTGGATGGTTTTACACGTTACATGCTATTGGAACTTTGGTTTTTGATAAAATCGCCTATAAAAATGTTGTTTCGAATGGTTTGGTTTTGGATAAGAATGGACAAAAAATGTCCAAACGTCTTGGTAATGCTGTAGATCCATTTGTAACTTTGGCTGAATATGGACCTGATGCTACGCGTTGGTATATGATTTCGAATGCCAATCCTTGGGACAACTTGAAGTTTGACTTAGAAGGAATTGCTGAGGTGCGTCGTAAATTCTTTGGAACCCTTTATAATACGTATTCATTCTTTAGTTTGTATGCAAATATAGATGGATTCAAATATGATGAAGCTGAGGTTCCAATGAATGAAAGACCAGAAATAGACCAATGGATTATTTCTGAATTGAACACTCTTGTAAAAGATGTTGATGGTTTTTATGCTGATTACGAACCTACAAAAGCTGCTCGTGCTATCTCAGATTTTGTTCAAGAAAATCTCAGTAACTGGTACGTTCGTTTGTGTCGTCGTCGTTTCTGGAAAGGGGAATACGCACAAGATAAAATTGCAGCTTATCAAACACTTTATACCTGTTTGTTAACGGTAAGTAAATTGAGTGCTCCTATTGCGCCATTCTTTATGGATAAACTTTACAAAGACTTAACAAACGCAACACAATCAGAACAATTTGACAGTGTACATTTGTCGGAATTTCCAAAATACGTTGAAAACTTTGTTGATAAATCACTAGAGAGCAAAATGCAGAAAGCACAGACCATCTCTTCATTGGTTTTATCCCTTAGAAAAAAGGAAATGATTAAGGTACGTCAACCTTTGCAAAAAGTAATGATTCCAGTACTTGACAACAATCAACGATTAGAAATTGAAGCAATTTCAGACCTGATTATGGCTGAGGTAAACGTGAAAGAAATTCAGCTTTTAGATGATGGTTCAGGCGTTTTAGTTAAACAAATAAAGCCTAACTTTAAGACCTTAGGACCTCGTTTCGGGAAAGATATGGGTTTGATTTCCAAAAGGATACAGGTTTTTACTGCGGATGAGATTAGCCAAATGGAGCGCGAGGGAAGTCTAATAGTTGAAATTGCGGGGAATGCCGTAACTTTAACATTGGAAGATGTGGAGATTAGTTCTCAAGATATTGAGGGTTGGTTGGTAGCTAATTCGAACGGAATTACAGTGGCTTTGGATATTGTGATTTCACCTGAATTGAAAAGTGAAGGAATTTCAAGAGAATTGGTCAATAGAATTCAAAACATTAGGAAAGATTCTGGCTTTGAAGTAACCGATAAGATTAAGGTACATTTGCAAAATAACAGTCTTTTAGAAGAAGCTGTAAATGGAAATCTAAATTATATTAAATCAGAAACATTGACAGAAGACTTGGTTTTTGAAGAAAATATAAAAAATGGCATTGAAATTGAGTTTGATGATATAAAAACAATAATAATGATTACTAAATAATAAGGGTATGATTGATGAAGCTACACGATACTCAGACGCTGATTTAGCGGAGTTCAAAGAAATTATTTTAAATAAAATAGATAAAGCACAGGCTGATTTAGATTTGATCAAAAGCGCCTATATGAATGATTTGAATAATGGTACTGATGATACATCGCCAACATTCAAAGCATTTGAAGAAGGTAGTGAAACGATGTCTAAAGAGGCAAATTCACAATTGGCTATTCGTCAAGAAAAGTTTATTCGTGATTTGAAAAATGCTTTATTCCGTGTGGAAAACAAAACCTACGGAATATGTAAAGTCACAGGGAAATTGATTGGTAAAGAAAGGCTTAAAATCGTTCCTCATGCAACAATGAGTATCGAGGCGAAGAACTTGCAACGATAAAAATCAAAAAATCAATATTGAAATTCCAAATTCCAAACATAATTGCAAAATTATTGGAATTTGGAATTTAATTTTTTATAAATTCCCTATTTTTGCGCACTTAAACTTTTTAAAATGTCATTACGAAATGCGACCCTACTCATCTTCCTTATTTTGATGGTAGATCAACTGTCTAAAATATATATTAAAACTAATTTTATTTTAGGAGAGGAAGTAGAAGTTCTTAGCTGGTTTAAAATTCTCTTTGTTGAAAATGAAGGGATGGCATGGGGAACTCGTATTCCTGGGGAATATGGTAAATTGTTTTTAACAGTATTCCGCCTTTTTGCTGTTGGTGGAATAGGATATTGGCTATGGGATTCAGTAGAAAATAAACATAGCTCTAATTATTTAGTAGTTGCCATAGCATTGATTTTTGCAGGAGCACTAGGTAATATTATTGATTCAGTTTTTTACGGAGTGATTTTTGACGACAGTCATTCTCAGTTAGCCACTTTGTTTAGTGAGCAACCTTACGGAAAATGGTTTCATGGCAAAGTTGTGGATTTGTTCTATTTTCCAATTTGGCATGGAAACTTACCTACCTGGATACCTGTTTGGGGAGGTAGAGATTTTACCTTTTTCAATGCGATCTTCAATGTTGCTGATGTAGCCATTTCAACAGGAGTGGGGATTTTAATATGTTTCAATAAAAAAGCATTTCATGCGAACAACTAAGTTGTAAGCTGACTTAAAATAAAAAGACCAATTCATTGAATTGGTCTTTTGTTTTATTTGTTTTGTCCTGGAGCATATTGTTTAGCACTTTTTCCTCCATATATTTTTTTGGCTTGACCAGGAGGAAGTTCTTTTTGTTTTAATGAAGTTCCATTGGTTGTGTGTACACTGCAATTTGATAATGAAAATATTGCTAGAATTGTTAGAAGCGATATAGTGATTTTTGATATTTTAGACAAGGTCATAATGTTTTTGTTTTTGAAGGTACAAAATTTAAATTAAAAAGGATAAATATTTTTTGGTGTCACGCAATAATCAAGGGCAATATCTCCATCAAAAATATCTTCAATTATTTCTTCGGGTTCAAAGAAGGAAAGTCCGATTTTAATGGTCTCTGGTTTGCATTCAGTTAAAAATTTATCGTAAAAACCTTTGCCATAGCCTACACGATGTCCTTTTTTGTCAAAAGCTAATAAGGGAACAAAAACAACTTCTATTTTTTGTGAAGGCACTTCAATACCATCTACTGGTTCGGGTATGTTGTATTCGTTTTTTTTAATTTGGGTATTGTCAGTCAATAAAAAATGAATCATCTTTCGGTTTTCGAAGTCGGTTTTCGAAATGATAATTTCCTTGTCTTTTCCTGAAAGAAGGTGCAAAATTAATTCGGTATCTACTTCTCGTTTGTCTTCAATAGATAGGAAAATATGGAAATAAGTCTTTTCCCAAATAGGTAGCTTGAGTAAGGCATTGGCTATAGCCAAATTGTTCTCCTCAACTTCTACATCGTTGAGGTTTTGGCGTAGTGTTTTATATTTTAAACGTAAGTCTTTTTTAGTGGTTTTCATTCAAAATGCTTTTTGAGATGTGATACACGGCATCGCCTTGATATACTATTGGTGAATGGTTGGCATTAATAATGTAGCCATCATTAGGCGCTTTTATTTTTTGTTCAAATTTCCCAAAAGGATCTGTAATAGTAGCCAAGACTTCTCCTTTTTTTACAAATTGGCCAATTTTATTATGATCGTGAAGTAAACCAGAAGATTTTGCTCGTAACCAAATTGATTTGTCAATGTAGATGCTGTTTGTTTCTTTGAATTTTGGTTCGTGTTTTATGTCAAGCATATTTAAAAATGACAGAACTCTTTTGACTCCTTGTACCCCTGTTTCGGCAACAGCGTCATTGATGTCTAATGATTTTCCTCCTTCGAAAAGCAACATTTTGACATTTAATTTCTGACTCGAATTCCGGAAGGAACCTACAATGTTTTTTGAAAATAAGGTAAATGGGGCATTAAAAACATCAGCTAGAACTTTTAATTCTTCATTTCCAGGAATCAACCGAATTTGAGGTGCGTTGAAACGACTGGCGCCACCAGCATGAAAATCAATAGCATAATCCACAATGGGCATGATGTCATTTAAAATATGAAAAGCGAAACGACTGGCCAATGAACCTTTTTGCGTCCAGGAAATACACGATTCAAATCGCGTCCATCAGGAAATTGTCGTGACGTATTGATGAAACCAAACATATTAATGATGGGGATACAAATGATAGTGCCACGTTTGGGTTTGTTGATTTTCTTAGTAATCAATTGACGCACGATTTCAACGCCGTTAATTTCATCACCATGAATTCCTGCCGAAAAAAGAACCGTAGGGCCATCAATCTTAGAGCGTTGGATGATGATGGGGATTTTGAGTTTGGC
>NZ_JBAWDL010000026.1:0-15120 GCF_049590715.1 Flavobacterium sp. | reverse complement strand
ATTCTTTACAACAGCATCTTAGTCGTCAAGGCGGAAAAGGCAGTGTAAAGGAAAAAACAATCAATATGAAATTAAATATCGCACTTTTGGCAGGGGACGGAATCGGACCTGAAGTAATTGATCAAGCAGTAAAAGTATCAGATGCAATTGCACAAAAATTTGGACATGAAATCACTTGGAAACCAGCTTTAACTGGTGCAGCTGCTATTGATGCAGTGGGAGAACCTTATCCAGATGCAACACACGAAATTTGTAAAAATGCTGATGCTGTTTTGTTTGGTGCTATTGGTCACCCAAAATACGATAACGATCCTTCTGCACCCGTACGTCCAGAGCAAGGTTTGTTAAAAATGCGTAAAGCTTTAGGTTTGTTTGCAAACGTGAGACCTACTTTTACATTCCCATCTTTGTTGGATAAATCTCCATTAAAAAGAGAACGTATCGAAGGAACTGATTTGGTTTTCTTGAGAGAGTTAACTGGTGGAATCTACTTTGGAGAAAAAGGGAGAAGAGACGGTGGAGAAACTGCTTTTGACAACTGTGTATATACAAGACATGAAGTACAACGTTTGGCCAAAAAAGGTTTTGAATTAGCAATGACTCGTAGCAAAAGATTGTGTTGTGTAGATAAAGCTAACGTACTTGAAACTTCCCGTCTGTGGAGAGAAACAGTACAAGCAATGGAAAAAGATTATCCTGAAGTAGAAGTTTCTTATGAGTTTGTTGATGCAGTTGCTATGCGTTTGGTGCAATGGCCAAACTCTTATGATGTATTAATTACTGAGAACTTGTTTGGAGACATCTTAACTGATGAAGCTTCTGTAATCTCTGGATCAATGGGATTAATGCCGTCTGCATCTATGGGTGCTGAGGTGTCTTTGTTTGAGCCTATCCACGGATCCTATCCACAAGCAACAGGGTTGAATATTGCAAATCCTATGGCAACTGTTCTATCGGCAGCAATGATGTTTGAAAACTTTGGTTTGATGGAAGAAGGAAAAGCGATGAGAGATGCAGTAAACAAAGCACTAGAGTCGGGTATAGTTACTGAAGATTTAGCCGACGGCGGAAAAGCTTACGGTACTAAAGAAGTTGGTGACTATTTAGCTGCTAACATCTAATAGTTACTATATAGAATTCAAAAAAGCTATCAATCTTTAAAAAGGTTGGTAGCTTTTTTTTGCTTTATTAGGAGCAGAATGATAGTGCTATTAACAATGACAGTTCCCGCTATCCACTGCAATCTTGTGGTGGCGAAATGCCAGCCCCCACAAGGATTTTCGTTTCTATCGGGGCTATGATTTAGGAGAGTGCTTCTGTTTATATTTCTGTGAAGTTTTTCAAGAAAACAGCTCCTTCTTCACCAATTCATAATAACTATCACTCACAGGAATTTGGATAGACCCTAATGAAAGGTCTCTACCTTTAAGACCCGTAACCATATTCCTGTTGACAATATAAGAACGATGCACCCGAATAAAAATGCCCGAGTCCAATGTTTTTTCCAGTGATTTTAAGGATTGTAAACTCATTACTTTGCGGGTAGGCGTATAGAAAATAGCATACTCACTATCGCTTTCAATATGTGATATTTCGTCTATTTTGAGTTTGAATAAATCATAACCTGATTTAACGGTGATCGTTTTAACTGTGGACGAGGATGTTTCTTCAGATTGAATTTTTTGCACCGCTTTCAAAAACCGTTGAAAAGTAATTGGCTTCAATAAATAATCAATAGCACTCAGCTCAAAACCTTCCAAAGCATATTCAGAATAAGCCGTTGTAAAAATGATTTTTGTTGTCGAAGGAATTAGTTTAGCAAAGTCAGTACCTTTGATTTGGGGCATTTGAATATCTAGGAAAACAAGTTTGATATCTTCCTTTTTTAAACATTCTAACGCGTCCAAAGGATTTTCGTAAGAGGCAACCAATTCTAGGAAATCTAATTTGGCCACATAACTTTGGAGCAATCCTCTTGCTAATTCTTCGTCATCAATAATAATGCATTTATGCATGGGTGTTAATTTTTAATACTACTTTATACGAATATTGATCTTGAGTAATCAGCAACTCGTGTTTCTCAGGGTAAAGTAAAGATAATCTTTTTTGCACATTACGAATCCCTATTCCCCCTACTTTATCTTTGCTAATTGGCGCTTTACTGAGACTGTTTTCAATTTCAAACAAAATCATTTCGCCAGTTGTTTCAATTTTTATTTCAATAAAGGATTCAAATGTATTGTGAATATTACTATGTTTAAACGCATTTTCAACAAAAGGAATCAACAACATGGGAACGATTTGTAACTGTGGATTCTCTATTGAAAACTGGGTTTTGATGGGATAGCTTTTGCTACTTTTTAACTCGAATAACTTGATGAAATCCTCGATATAGGTAACCTCTTTTTCGACAGGAACCATTGGCTTTTCACATTCGTACAAAACGTAGCGTAGCATGTCTGAGAGATACAAAATGCTGTCCTGTGTCTTTTGAGGGTCAATGGCGGATAGCGCATAAATGTTATTCAACGAATTGAATAAAAAATGGGGATTGATCTGTGATTTTAAGAATTTCAATTCGGTTTCCATCGTTTCAGATTTACTCAAAATCAAGTCTTCTTCTTTCTTTTGTGCAAACGAAAAAGTCTCAACAAAAATTGTCAAAATATAAGACACCGTAATAATCAATAAATTAATAAATAAAGGGCTTGGAATACCACGTTGTCTGCCCTCGTGTGGCGGTGGTGGTCCATGAGGTCTTTCGGGAGCGCCCACGAACTGTGATGAAATAAAAGCAAAAATCACAATCAAACCTATGGATAGTACGGCAAACTCGATATATCGTTTTTTGAAAAGTAGGTGCGGCGCTAATACGTAGATTAAACTAAAAATTAAGAGTACTTGGAATAAATAAGCCAACCAGTTTTCATGAAAAAAACGGATAAATTCTTCTTGAGATAACCCCATAACGATCCATATAACTGCCCAAAAGGAAACCTGAAAAAGCGCTCGAGTAATTTTGTTCATAACGGTAATTTTTTAAAAGTCCTATTTCATTTTTGCCTTAGCTTATATGGGAAAGTGAATTGAATGACTATTTGATACTACAAATAAAAACAATAAAAATTTAGCAATTTTGAAATCAGCTTAAATTACACCCTTCAAAATCGCTGTTTAAGGTTGTGATAATGGCAACTACTGAAAAGATAAAGGCATTTACTGAAAATTAAAAAGGGAAGTTTTTCAAGAGTAAAAAGGTCGTAATCCAATTGAACAAAGGCATATAAATGATTCGTATGCTGCTATTCTCTTTTTGATATCCCTCAATTATGGGGTATTCGCCGAGAACCTAAGGCAATTGACTGATTCTCTCAAAAGGGTATGTTTCAAATGCGCATATTTGAACTATACAAATCTTTAAATTTTATTCAAATGAAAAAAATAAGCGTAATACTTTTTTTAGCTGTACAACTACTATTCATAAGTTCATGTTCTAAAGACGATGCTGTTGCTGAGGAAACTGAGGAAGCTACTCCTGAACTTGTTTTTGATGACACTGATTTTGTAGCTACAGACTGGACAACTGCAACCCACAGTAAAAAAGCAGATCCTAATTTTGATGAAGTTTTTGCTGACAACACCGTAAAACGTTTGGATATTGTGATAAGCAAAACGCGCTGGCAAATTATGCTAGCTGATATGACTAAAAATTACGGAACTTTCGGGCGATCTTCAGGTGGCAATTCCTTAATAGCAACCGATGAAGATCCGATTATGGTTCCTGCTGAGGTTTTTTATAATGGAAAACAATGGTATCGAGTGGGTGTTCGCTTTAAGGGAAATTCTAGTTTGCAATCTACTTGGTCAAGCGGAAACTTAAAATTATCCTTTAAATTGGATTTTGATGAGTATGAAGATATTTATCCTCAAATTGACAATCAGCGTTTTTATGGTTTCAAGAAATTAAGTTTAAAAAACAACTACAACGACAAATCGATGCTTCGAGAAAAAGTAGCAACGGATATTTTTAGAGCTTCCGGACTAGCATCTTCTCATGCCGCATTATATAGCGTTTATGTAGATCATGGGGATGGTCCCGTTTATTTTGGAGTATATACTTTAGTGGAAGAGGTTGATGATTCTCTTATTGATACCCAATTTTCAAATAATGATGGTAATTTATACAAGCCTGATGGAACAGGAGCAAGTTTTGCTTTTGGTACTTTTTCTACAGGAGTATTTGTAAAGAAAACAAATGAAGATGCAGCAGATTACACAGACATCAATAATTTATTTGCGGCATTACACGCTACTAATAGAACGACTGATGCTGCAACTTGGAGAACGAATTTAGAATCAGTTTTTGATACCGATGCTTTTTTGAAATACTTAGCAGTCAATACGGTAATTCAAAACTGGGATACATACGGTAAAATGACACACAATTATTATTTATACAACAATCCTGATACTAAGAAATTATCATGGATTCCGTGGGATAATAACGAAGCATTACAAACAGGAAATCAAGGAGGCTCATTAGCTTTAAATTTCTCAGGTTTAAGTAGCGCATCATGGCCACTGATTGGGTACATGTACAATGATGCAACCTACAAAGCGAAATATGATACCTATGTAAAAGACGCTATTACTAACGCTTTCAATGAAACAACAATGAAGGCTAAGTACACGAGCTATGGAGAATTAATAAAACCGTATGCTATTACCGAAATATCAGGCCATACTTTTTTGAATAATAGTAGCGAATTTCAAACGGCAATTAATGCCTTAAGTACGCATGTTACAGCAAGAACCGCTGCCGTTAATTCTTATTTAAAAAATTAAAGCACTTACGATAAGGCATTCGCTGAAAAGTAAAGCTCATTTACTTGATATTAAAAATAGGCTTTAAATAAATGTCCATCTTTGAATTCAATACTAATTTCAAATCTATAGCTATGAAAAATAAAACATTAAAAAACACCCTTTACAGTGCAATAGTATTAGTTGCAGGAACATGTATTTCTTATGCACAACCACCACAAGGAGAAGAAGGTAAAAAGCCACCAACAGTTGATGAAATTTTCAAACAAATGGATGCCAACAAAGATGGTAAACTTTCAAAAGCAGAAATCAAAGGACCATTAAAAGATGTTTTTACAAAAATTGACACCAATAAAGATGGCTTCTTAACAAAAGAGGAATTGAAAAAAGCGCCTAAGCCAGAAGGTAGAAAGCCAGAAAACAAAAAGTAAATAAATTCGACAATGAAAAGCATAAAAAATAATTTAGTGATTCTTGGCATTGCTTTAAGCATTGTAACCATTGTAAGTTGTAGCAGTAGCGATTCAGATACGACAACTGAAGCGGAAGGAACAGCAACCGTACCTACCTTATTCAGTGCTAATTATAAAACGGCTGTAACCTTGTCTTCTAACGGGACTTCGTTAACACTAAAGTCAAAAGGGGTGCCTGATCACGTTACGCCATATTGGGGAACAGGAAATACACTTTATGAAGCACAAACCACTGGCTACACTGTCAATCCTGGGAACTTGCAAGAACAAGTTTTTGTAATGACTATACCGTTAAACCCAGTTGCTGCAAGTTCAAAGGAAGAAACGTCCCTAGGACCTATCGGAATGGCTCTAAATGGAGTTGCTATTTATAATGACCGCGAAGGGGGGAACGTACCCGTTGATGCAGGAACATTAAAATCATTTGATAGAGCAGGAGCGCATAGTGGTCCTGGAGGTTTATACCATTATCATTTTAACGGTGATTTCACCTCTGATGATGATGCTAAATTGATTGGTTGGTTAAGAGATGGTTTTCCTATCTACGGACGTAAAGATAAAGACGGAACTTATCCTTCTAACTTAGATTCAAACGGAGGACATACAGCGGCTACAGCAGATTATCCAGCCGGAATTTATCACTACCACTGTTCAAATGTGAATTATATGGATTCAGGTTTTTACATATTAAAAGCAGGAAGTTATCATGGTACTAAAGGAACATTTACTTTTTAAATTTATAAGTTGGTTATTTTTCGCAACCGTTATTATAGGTTGTAAAAAGACGACTGAGGAAGAGGTGGTACGCGCCTCTTCTTTGGTTGTTCCTACTTCAGAAATACCGAAAGACACTATTTCATCCAATGATGAAAACATCAAATTGGATAACGGAATCGTCTCTTACAACAATAAAATTTTCTCGGGCTTTGTAAAGGAAATGTACAATCCCACCCAAGTCAAAGCGGTGTTCTCATTCTTGAAAGGACAACAGCACGGCATCACAACCAGTTATTATTTGGACGGAAAGCTCAAGGATTCCCGTTCCTACAAAGCTGGGAAATCCTACGGCAGACATTACGGTTTTTGGGAAAATGGACATCAAAAATTTGATTTCATCTACCACAACGACAAACGTGAAGGCCTACAAAAACAATGGTATGAAACCGGAAGCCCTTATTGTTTCTTGATGTTCAAAAATGATCGAGAAGACGGAATGCAGCAAGCATGGCGTCTCAACGGAAAGCCTTATATCAACTACGAAGTCAAAGACGGACATCGTTATGGTTTGCAAAAATCAAATTTGTGCTACACCTTAAGAGATGAAAAGCTGCAATCCACATTAGAGTTTAAGAAGTAAATCAAGCAGTATTTGGGCGTACCCCTCCGTAAAAACTACGGGTCGGGCTATCCGTTACAATCTTTTTATTATTTCGCAAAAGCTCCATAATAAAAAGGATTTTCACTTCTATCCCTTACGCAAACCTTGCAGTAAAATTAAGATCTGAGGATAGATTTAATTAGAGTTTTTTGATAAATGGTTATGACTCAAGAGACATTGAACTGGCAAAGCATTAGAGATGAACGGAACCTATAAAACAAATGTTTTTGTATGCAGTAACACAAAATCTGAAATCAAGAATCGTTAATCTACATTCAAAAATCATTTAAAATTAATAAATTATGAGAACCACCATCCAATCAAAAATAGTACTACTCTTCTTAGGACTCGTTTTGTTTTCTTGTCAAGACAAAACTAGGAAATTACCGTATTACAATACCGCTAATTTTACACCAGTGTGGGAACTACCATCGGAGGAAAGTTTTCATAAAATCCGCTCTTTTAAATTAACCGATCAAGAAGGGAAATCATTTTCAGAAAAAGACCTTGACGGTAAGATTTGCGTAGTAGATTTCTTTTTTACTTCCTGTCCAGGTATTTGTCCAAAAATGACCAACAGCATGTCAGTGATACAAAAGGAATTTTTAAATGATGATACTATACTATTGCTATCCCATTCGGTAACACCTGAAAAAGATACTGTTTCTGTTTTGGCAGATTATGCTACAAAGAATAACATCAACTACAACAAATGGAAACTGCTCACAGGATCCAAAGAAGAGATTTACAATCTAGGACGTAAATTTTATTTTGTAGAAGAAGATCTAGGCGAAAACAAAGACAGCTCCATCTTTCTACATACCGAAAATTTTGTACTCATTGATAAAAATCGCATCATAAGAGGAATTTACAACAGTTTGGATCCTACAAGTATGTCATCTTTATCGGAAGACATTAAAGTATTGGAAAAAGAATAAACTTAAATTCTTTGAGTGTAATTGATTGCAATTTGTAACACTTAGCTTGTTGAAGTGCTTTTTTATCGCCGAGGAATTCCTGATAAGCTAAGTTTGCTAAACATCAACTTACGACCAATTTTAGATTTTTTGAGGTATTCTTGAACAAACTGGTACTGTTCGTTATTTGATTTCAGTGCGTCACTAATCAATCTTTTAGTATTGGTTAAAGCGGTTGTGTTTTCAGCTCCAACTGGCCCTATGGTATAAATTTCATCTTGACATTTTTGTAATGTCTCTCTAGGAGCTAAAATCATTTTTTCGATTTGTTCGTCAGAGTAGGTAGGTTTGAATTTGTTGTTTCGATAAAAAACAAAATCGTTTAATAAAACGATAGCTTGGTTGTATTGAGCGACAATAGTATTTAATCTTTCAATTCCTTTGTTTTGAATTGATCCCGTTCTGTTTTTATTTGCAACTGCCAAATAATCAATTACCACAGGGGCTTTATAACCATTTCCTTCTACTCGTGCCGTAGATTCAATAAATTGATCACCTTTAGGCAACAAAAGGTATTTATCTATTTCAGTTTCAAAATCAAAATTTTTCTTAGGCTTATTCGTTTGTATTTTACCTGAAATAAATTCATCATTTGTCAATGGCTCTGCAATAAATTGCCATAAATAATCAAATGGAAGATGTGAAAGTGTCATTTTATTAGGAGTGACTTTGAACCAATTAAAATTCATTTTTTTGATAAAAGAACCGTTCAATGCACCACCAGCACCCCAAGTAGGATCAAATAAGTACCAGTTGTTATCAATTTTTGAAGCGCACCAAGCATGAGCAATAGTATTAACTTTTCCATTTTGTTTAGTGTAGCCTTCAATGATGTGCGTTTTTATTCCCACTTGATTGGCAATGGAATTGAAAACTTCTGCATAATCAATACAAACTCCTTTTCTAGTTTTTAAAGCTTTTGCTATTTTTTCTTGACTGGGAATACTTCCATTTTGTGCTAGTCTATTTTTTATATCGTAACTAATGTTCGAGGCAGTCCAATAAAAAACGGCTCGAATTTTTTCTTCGTCCGTTTTAAAATAGGCATTGATGTAATTTGCAAGATGTTCCGTGGAATTAGTGAAATCTGCGGGTATTTCTCTTATTTTTTTATCTATCAAGTCGTAGTTAGAATTGGTTTGGCCAAAACTAATAAGAGTGATAAATAAAAAGTGGAGTAGCAACAACTGTTTCATCTTGGAAACAGAACTATAAGTTTGCTTGGATATCCTTTGCAATAGTTTGAAATTCTTCGGTAGTCAAAGATACTTTCGATAAAAAGCGCATATCATCCATGTGATTAATAGGAATAAGATGCACATGAGCATGAGGAACTTCAAGCCCGATTACCGAAATTCCAACTCTATCACAAGGAATCGTTTTCCCAATTGCAAGAGCTACTTTTCTGGAGAACTGCATCAAGCCTAAATAATGAGCTTCATCCATCTCAAATAGTTTGTCAATTTCGGCTTTAGGGATACAAAGTGTATGTCCTTTAGCATTTGGATTGACATCTAAAAAAGCCAAATAGTCATCATCTTCGGCTATTTTATAACAAGGGATTTCTCCGTTTACAATTTTGGTAAAAATAGAACTCATGTTTCAATTGGATTAAAAGCACTTCGATCCTTCGGCAAACTCAGGACAGGTTTAGCTCAGTGTGATAATAATTTACTCTCTAGAGATCTCTATGATTTCAAATTTTAATACACCATTTGGAACCGTGATTTCAGCTACTTCACCAACTGATTTTCCAAGTAATCCTTTACCAATAGGAGAAGTAACAGAAATTTTTCCTGTTTTTAAATCCGCTTCACTTTCAGCCACAAGCGTATAATTCATCTCCATTCCGTTGGCTTGATTTTTTATTTTAACTTTGGATAAAACTAAAACTTTTGAAAGATCTAAATGTGTCTCGTCAATCAATCTTGCGTTTGAATGTACTTCTTCTAATTTAGCAATACGCATTTCTAACATTCCTTGTGCCTCCTTAGCGGCATCGTATTCTGCATTTTCAGATAAATCCCCTTTGTCTCTTGCTTCCGCTATATCTGCAGAAGCTTTTGGTCGCATTACGGATTTTAAATAATCCAATTCATCTCTTAGTTTTTTTAATCCTTCTGCTGTATAATAAGATATTGCGCTCATAGTTTGTCATTTATATAAATAGAAAAAATCCCATCAGGACGGGATTTCTTTTCACAAAGATACTAATATTTTTTTTATATCATTTAGCTTTGTAATCAATAAATGTCTTAAAGAATTAAAAAAAAAGTAAAAAATAAGGTAACAAATTTTTAGTGAGGTTGATATTATTATGAAAGTGCCTTAGTGAAGGATTTCATTGTTTAGTATGTTTTTTGAGAGGAATTAAATAATTAAACATTAAATTAACATCATGAAAAAGCTAAATTTTATTTTTAGTATTTTTTTTTAGTGTTTTCAGTGGTGTAGCGCAAGTAACACCAGATTTAGCTCGGTAAACTACAGTAGCAATCAGGAATACGTCAAAGAGTAATTTTAAACAATAGTTAAGTGTTAATCTAGGGTTGAGGTCAACGTCAAATGTAGAACCTGTTGAGGCAATATAAATACATCAAGTAGCAGTATTAAACAAAAATAGTTGGTTGTTTGAAGAGGGAATAGTGGCAAGGATTGTAATGTTGTAACTTTTAAAGCTCAATAATCAAGTCCGATAATTATATGTTAATCCTATGTTTTTCAAGGTTAAATAAATTAAATTTGTTCCACCAATAGTTAAATTTATTTTAAATAATGAAAAAAATATTTTTTTTACCTTTTATTTCAGTCCTCTTAATGAGTTGCAGTAGTAATAGTAATAGTAATCAAAATCCTTATATACCTAACTATCCTGTTAGTCTTACAATCAATTTAGATTTGCCTCAGTATAATGATTTGAAATTCCCAAGTAATGCCATATACCAATTAGGGCAAGGAGCTAAAGGTATTTTTGTTATAAATACAGGAAGTGGATATAATGCATTTGATGCTGCTTGTCCTAATCAAGCTTTAAGTGATTGCTCTACAATGGGATTTAAGAAGCTGGATCCATCTGATGTATTAAAAGTTGATAAAACAACTGTTGTCTGTCCTTGCGATCAGGCTGAGTACAATCTGTTTTCTGGACAAAGTGCAGGGAAGAAGTATCCTCTTAAACAGTATCGTGTTGAGGTTAATCAAAATGTTTTGCGTATTTATAATTAACAGAAAGCCTATTGCTTATTTTAGCACTAGGCTTTTTTGTTTTTATACTTGAGTTGGTTTTGAGGGGTCTTGGGTTGTAGAATATACTAGAAACAAAAAACCCACTAATTTCTTAGTGGGTTTTGTGGTACCTCCAGGGTTCGAACCAGGGACACATGGATTTTCAGTCCATTGCTCTACCAACTGAGCTAAGGTACCGTGCTTATTGCGAGTGCAAATATAGGATGTTTTTTAGTTTCACCAAAACAATTTTAAAAAAAAATCAATTCGTATCTTCGCCAAATCAAAATTTGAATCATGGTTTTAACAATCGACATAGGGAATACAAGAATTAAAGGTGCTGTTTTTGAGGGTGATATACTTGTGGAGTGTTTTGTTTTTGAGAAAAAAGAACTTCAAAAAAAAATTGAAAAAAGTTTTGAAAAATATCAAAAAACAAGTGATTTGGTCATTGCATCGGTCGGAAATATAGAAAAACAGGATTTTTTAGTCTTCGAAAATAGGGTAAAAGTGCATTTTATGACGCATAATGACGTTTTTCCATTTGTAAATAAATATGAAACACCGCATACTTTAGGAATTGATAGAATGGTGCTTGCTGCAGGAGCGGTTTTAAAGTATCCTAAGCAAAATAGATTGGTTATTGATGCAGGTACTTGTGTTACCTATGATTTTATTGATGCGCAGGATAATTATCTAGGGGGAGCCATAACACCAGGTTTGCAATTGCGTTATAAAGTATTAAACGATCACACTTCAAAGTTACCTTTGTTAGATTTAAAAATGCCTGAAGGTATTATTGGAGCTTCTACAGAGGAATCAATACATTCTGGAGTGGTGAATGGATTGGTCTTTGAAATAGATGGCTTCATAGAGAAATATAAGCAACTGAGTTTAAACTTTATCATAATTTTAACTGGTGGTGATACAGATTTTTTGGCTAAACGATTAAAAAATACCATATTTGCCAATTCAAATTTCCTTTTAGAGAGTTTGAATCAAACTTTTCAATATAAAATCAAAAATGATTAAAAAAATTGTAACCAGTCTTTGCTTATTTTTAGGGCTCATTTCTTTTGCTCAAGAAGGTTCGTCTTCGCCATATTCTTTTTACGGTATTGGAGATGTTCGTTTTAAAGGTACTGTTGAGTCTCGTTCTATAGGAGGAATTGCAGTGGAGCAAGACAGTATTCATATTAACTTGCAAAATCCTGCTAGTTTTGCTAGTTTGAAGTTGACTTCTTTTACTATAGGGGGGACTTTTAATAAATCTACTTTGAAAACAGATTCAAAATCGGAGAATGCTCAAAGAAGTACGTTGGATTATATGGCTGTTGCACTGCCATTGGGTAAGTTTGGAGTTGGTTTCGGATTGATTCCATATTCTTCGGTTGGTTATAATATAAAAACATATACTGATAATACTTTGACAACTGGTTCGACTTATACTAGTAGTGGTGGGGTAAATAAAGTTTTCCTAGGGTTAGGATATAAAATTAATTCAAAGGTAAGTGTGGGTGCTGATCTGAATTATAACTTTGGAACAATTGAAGTTGTTAATTCTCAATTAATTGATAATGTTGTTTCAGGTACTCGTGAGACGAATACTTCTAAATTGTCAGGAGTGAATTTTAATTTAGGTGCGATGTATCAAGCCAAGTTGAATAAAAAATTAAATTTTTATAGTGGTTTGAATTATACTTTTGGGAATAGTTTGAGTTCTCAAAACTCCAGAGTGATTGAAACTTCTTCAGAAACTGTACCGGTAGAACAAGCTGATAGAACGATTTCTTTCTCTTCTAAAATAAGTCTTAGTGCTGGTATTGGTGAGTCTAAAAAATGGTTAGTAGCAGGAAAAGTTGATTTTCAAGGCGCTTCTGATTTATCCAATAGTTATAATCAGTCTGCTAATGTAGGATATGGAAAATCAGGAAGTGTTAGTTTAGGTGGGTATTATATTCCTGATTATGCTTCTTTTACAAATTACCTTAAACGCATCGTATATAGAGGTGGATTAAAATATGAAAAAACCGGTTTGGTAGTTAATTCCGAGTCAATCAACGATATGGGGTTGAGTTTAGGATTAGGAATGCCTATTACAGGGGCTTTTTCGAATATTAATATTGGATTTGAGGTAGGGAAAAGAGGGACAACTTCAGCAGGCCTTATCCAAGATAATTACATGAATGTAAGTGTTGGTTTGTCTCTTAATGATAAATGGTTTGAGAAGCGTAAGTTTAATTAAAAACGTTTTTTATTCGTACTTTTAATCTATGGTTTTTTTTAAAAAAAATAAGGTTGTTTTTGTAGTCACAGTTTTTGCTGTGACTCTCTTTTTTGGATGTGAAAGTAATTTCAAAGAAGTTCAAAAGAGTCATTTTTCTGAATTTATTCCTGGGGGTGATGCGGATAAGTTAAATTTGAAATATACAGATTCAGGTTTGATTAAATTGATTTTAGTTAGTCCAAGAATGTTAGATTATTCTAATGTTGATTTTCCATTTACAGAATTCCCTAAAGGTATTGATATTACACTTTATGACAATAAGGCTAAAACGACGCGGGTAACTGCAAATTATGCAATATCTTATGGGCAGACCAGTATTATAGATTTACAAGGAAAAGTAAAAATTGTTTCGCAAGACGGCCAAACATTACTGACGGAGCAATTGTTTTATGATCAAAAAAATGAATGGTTTTTTACCGAAAAAAAGTTTAAATTTACGGATATCAAAGGAGTGTCAAATGGTCAGGGAATCGACTTTAGTAAAGATTTTAAAATGATTAATTCTCAAAAAATAACAGGTGAGGTTGAGTCTGATGAATAAATTCACTTGCTAGTCTACTTAAAAAAAACAAATATAATTTTAAATGAATTACTTAAAATACACGCAATACGTTTATCTGATTTTTGCTATTTTCTTTATATACGAAGGAATATCAAAGTGGAATGAGTCTGAAAACAAGCCCTGGTTGCATTTTTTTATTGCTGGTATGGCTGTTTTTATGTTTTTCTTCCGTAGAAAATTTGCTAATAAATTTAACGACCAAAATAAAAAATCGTAATCCATGGAAGTTAGTATTATAATATTGTGTTTAATACTAAGTGCTTTTTTTTCAGGGATGGAGATTGCATTTATCTCATCGAATAAGATATATCTCGAAATTGAAAAAAAACAAGATAATTTTCTTTCTAAAATTCTAACTAAATTAACAGAGAAGCCTTCGAAGTTTATTGCAGCAATGCTTATTGGTAACAATATTGCACTAGTAGTTTATGGTTTTTTTATGGGTGATTTGCTAATAGAGTGTATTCACGCTTTGGGGTTTTTAATGTCTAATTTGTCTAGTTTGTTTTTGCAAACCCTTTTGTCTACTATCATAGTGCTGATTACAGCGGAGTTTTTGCCAAAAGTTTTTTTTCAAATTTATGCCAATTCCTTAATTAAGTTTTTTGCAATTCCAGCCTATCTTTTCTACCAGCTATTTTATTTTATATCTTCATTTTTTATCTGGATTTCTGATTTTATCTTAAAACGTTTTTTTAGAACCGAAGGAGATCAAATACAGTTGTTTTTTAGTAAGGTAGAGTTAGGAGATTATATTACGGAGCAAATGAGTACCGTTGAAGATGATGATGAAGTGGATTCTGAGATTCAGATGTTTCAAAATGCTTTGGATTTTTCGAGTGTCAAAGCTAGGGATATTATGAGTCCTCGTACGGAGATTGTAGCTATAGATTTATTTGATTCTATTGAAGAATTGAAAGATTTGTTTATAGAAACAGGTTATTCGAAGATATTAGTATATCAAAATTCATTTGATGATATTGTGGGGTATGTACATTCGTTTGATTTGTTCAAAAAACCCAAAAATATTAAGAGCATCGTTATTTCGGTAGAATTTGTACCAGAGACTATTTTTATAAAAGATGTAATGGATTTGTTAACCAAAAAAAGAAAAAGTGTCGCGGTGGTTATTGATGAATATGGAGGTACATCAGGAATTATTACTATAGAAGATATTGTTGAAGAGCTTTTTGGTGAAATTGAGGATGAACACGATTCAGATGAAGAATTAATAGAAAAAGAACTTAAAGAAGATACTTATTTATTTTCAACTCGATTTGATGTCGAATATTTGAACCAAACGTATAAGCTAAATATTCCCGAAAGTGATTCTTATGGAACCTTAGGAGGATTTATAGTAGATCATACTAAAGATATACCTCAAAAGGGTGAAG
>NZ_JBAWDL010000025.1:0-31674 GCF_049590715.1 Flavobacterium sp. | reverse complement strand
ATATGGCTTGGTTGAACAAAAACCACGGTGCATCAAAAATCGAAATCAAACCACAAGTTGATAAATATACAATCAACGGAAATGACATCATCATCCTTGCTGAAGGTCGTTTGGTAAACCTTGGTTGCGCTACAGGTCACCCAAGTTTTGTAATGAGTAACTCATTTACTAACCAAACTTTGGCGCAAATCGAATTGTGGAAAAACAGTGCGGCATACAACAATGACGTGTACATGTTACCAAAACATTTAGATGAAAAAGTAGCTGCTTTGCACTTGGCTAAATTAGGTGTTGAGTTGGAAGTTCTTCGTGACGACCAAGCTGCTTATATTGGAGTTCCTGTTGAGGGACCATTCAAACCAGAATATTACAGATATTAAGTATTACCATTTTATTATATTTCAAACCCGACAGGTTTTAAAATCTGTCGGGTTTTTTATTTTAGGAACTCTAGCTAATTTTAGATTTTTCCTCTGTAAAAAAAACTAGTGGTTGCATTGTACGTTTTTGTTTGTATAGCTTTCATATAATTTATGTGACCCCTTTTCAATTGAATTATGTCTCACCCGATCCAATCTTAAACAAAAAAGCCGACTCAATATTTGAGTCGGCTTCTTTTTGTTAATTAGGATAAGGATTATTCTATTTCAGAAACTCTTAAGGTATTAACCATTCCTTTATCTTTGATAGGCATTGCTGCAAGGTTGATAAGAAAATCTCCTTTTTCAACTAATCCAGATGCTTTTACAATTCTATTAACGTCAGTTACAGTGTCATCAGTACTTACATCTTGGTTGTAATAAAAAGTTCTTACTCCCCATAACAAACTAAGCTGTGTAAGGATCCTTTTGTTTGATGTAAAAACTAATATATGTGATGATGGTCTCCAAGCCGAAACTTGAAAAGCGGTATAACCACTGTTAGTCATTGTGCAAATCGCTTTCGCACCGATAGTGTTAGCTATAATTGCAGCTTGACGACAAATGGTTTTAGTGATAAAACGATTTGTTCTTATTTGTGGTGTATTTTGTGGTACTTGAATTACTGGAGCATCTTCAACTGCTTCAATAATTTGAGTCATTTTTTGGATAACTTGTACAGGATAGTTTCCTGCAGCTGTTTCACCTGAAAGCATTACAGCATCAGCACCATCCATTACAGAGTTAGCAACGTCATTTACTTCAGCACGTGTTGGTGTTAAACTAGTGATCATTGTTTCCATCATTTGAGTAGCCACAATAACTGGTATACGAGCCATTTTAGCTCTGCGTATTAAATCTTTTTGAACCAAAGGTACTTCATGTGCAGGAAGCTCAACTCCAAGATCCCCACGAGCTACCATTAGGGCATCACAGTAAGCAACAATCTTGTCCATGTTTTCAAGAGCTTCTGGCATCTCAATTTTAGCAACGATTGGAATTTTAACGTCTGAATGCTCAGCGATTAAATCCTGTAAATCTTTTAAATCTTGTGGTGTTTTAACGAATGAAAGTGCAATCCAATCTACTTTTTGACCAATAGCAAAAATGGCATCTGCAATATCTTTTTCAGTCAATGCTGGAAGTGAAATTTTAGTATTAGGAAGGTTAACTCCTTTTTTAGATTTCAATTCTCCACCTTGGATAACTTTAGCAACTACTTCCGTTTTTTTGTCTGTTGAAACAATTTCAAAAAGAAGTTTACCATCGTCTAATAAGATTCTCTCTCCTGGATTAACATCATTAGGAAAGTTTTTGTATTTCATGAATACTCTATCAGCTGTACCAATAATCTCTTCGGCAGTAGTGAAAGTAATTAAATCGCCATCATTAACTACAACTCCATCTTCCATTATTCCAACTCTTAGTTTTGGTCCTTGTAAATCTGCCAAAATTGCTGTTGAGTAGCCAAATTCTTCATTAAGACTTCTAATGAAATTGATTTTCTCTTTTACACCTTCATAATCTGCATGAGAAAAATTAATTCTGAAGACATTTACTCCAGCCTCAATCATATCTTTGATGATCTCTTTTGTGCCACACGCCGGTCCTAGGGTGGCTACAATTTTGGTTTTTTTGTTTGTACTCATTGTTCTTAAAAAATTAAATTGTTTTTTGATTTTATTTGATTCGTATCTACAGTATAAGCGGTAGTTATTTCCTCAATTGTATTTAATATTTGTTTTATTTCAGACACGTTTATCATGTCTTCGGTATTTTCGATTTTTAAAAAATAATCTGCTTTTTTAAATTCAGGAAGTAAATAGACTTTTGTTGCCATTTCTAATGGTGTATCTGAAAACAAATCTTGAGTAGTTTCTTGTTTCTGTTGGAAAACTTCATTTTTGTTTTGTACCAAATTCCACGAAACCGTTTTCTCAGTATCGTAATAATAAAATCTAGAAAATTGTGTCTCTCCGTTTTTTATCTTTATATGAACTTCGTCTTTACTCTTGCCTAAATTTATGGGCAGTCTTTGATTAATGAAATAGGCCAGTCGATAATCCTCTAATGAAGTATGTATCGCAATTAGGTTATAATCGATTTCGTCAAACTCTCCAATTTCTAATTTGTGAATAGCCATATTATTTCCAAATCAAGATGTAAATATACCATTTCTATCTAAGTATAAGTACTGATATTGTAATGATTTAGTTAAATTCTAAACGCAAACGTTATAGTTTTAGTTTGTTTTTCCTACTTTTTGTCCATTTGAGTCTGAAAAGCAAAATAAGCACGCTGTGATGCTTTTTCTTCTGCCTTCTTTTTTGACGTTGCTCTTGCTTTAGCCACAACTTTATCGTCAATACTAAGTTTTACACCAAACAGACGTTGCCCATCAATAGCATTGTCTTCAAAAATATCATAATGAAAAATTTTCTTTTCTTTTTGACACCATTCAATTACTAAGCTTTTATAACTGATTACTTTTCCCTCTAGTCTTGAGATGTCTACGTAAGGTGTAACTACTCTTTTTTGGATAAATTTTTCACAATATACATAGCCTCTATCAAGGTAAATTGCACCTATTAATGATTCAAAAATATTACCATGGATATTTTCTCCAAAGTGATTTACTGGAACTTTACTTTTTACAAAGCGAATGAGATTCAAGTCTTTGCCTAATTCGTTGAGGTGCTCTCTACTTACAATTTTTGAGCGCATTTTAGTTAAATACCCTTCGTCTCCTAATGGGGCTTTGTTAAATAGATGCGCTGCAATAACTGAACTCAGCATGGCATCACCTAGAAATTCTAGTCGTTCGTAGTTAATAGGATTACCATCTTGGCTTAATTTATTTACTGAGCGATGGGTAAATGCTTTTTGGTAATGTTCAATATTTATGGGTTTAAAGCCAAGTATTTTGTCAATAGCATCAAAAAAAATCCCGTCTTCTTGAGAACGGGATTTTGAAAATATTTTTTTTAAAATACGCATATAACGAATTACAATTCTAATTTTTTCATCAATACACAAGCATTGTGACCACCAAAACCAAAAGTATTACTCATTACAACTTTCATCTCTCTTTTTTGAGCAGTATTGAATGTAAAGTTTAATTTTGGATCAATGTTCTCATCATCTGTGAAATGATTAATTGTAGGAGGTACAATTCCATGTTTCATTGAAAGAATAGTAGAAATAGTCTCAATAGCACCAGCTGCACCTAATAAGTGACCAGTCATTGATTTCGTTGAATTCAAATTCATTGTGTAAGCATGATCTCCAAAAACTTGTAAGATCGCTTTTGATTCTGCTAAATCTCCAAGTGGAGTTGATGTTCCGTGCATGTTTACACCATCAACATCTGTTGGTTTTAAACCAGCGTCTCTCAAACAGTTTAGCATTACATTTCTTGCTCCTATACCTTCTGGATGTGGTGCGGTTATATGATGCGCATCTGCAGACATACCACCACCACCTACTTCACAGTAGATTTTTGCTCCACGAGCTATTGCGTGTTCGTATTCTTCTAAGATTAAAGCACCAGCACCTTCACCTAAAATAAATCCATCTCTGTCTTTATCCATTGGTCTTGAAGCTGTTTTTGGGTCATCATTTCTAGTAGATAGGGCATGCAATGCATTAAATCCTCCCATACCTGCAATAGTTACAGCAGCTTCAGAACCTCCTGTTACCATAATATCAGCATGTCCTAAACGAATGTAGTTGAAAGCATCAATGATTGCATTAGTCGAAGATGCACAAGCAGATACTGTTCCAAAGTTTGGCCCTCTCAAACCATACTTAATTGAAATGTGCCCACAAGCGATATCCCCAATCATTTTTGGAATAAAGAAAGGATTGAATTTTGGCGTTCCGTCTCCGGCAGCAAAGTTTAATACTTCAATTTGAAATGTCTCTAAACCACCAATTCCAGATCCCCAGATAACTCCTGCGCGGTCTTTGTCTATTTTATCTAAGTCAAAGTTAGCGTCTTCCATGGCTTCCGTTGAGGCAACCATAGCATATTGAGCATAACGATCCATTTTTCTAGCTTCTTTACGGTCTAAAAAATCCTCTACATTAAAGTTTTTTAGTTCGCAAGCAAATTTAGTTTTGAATTTTGAAGCATCAAAATAAGTGATGGGAGCAGCTCCACTAACACCATTGATAAGTCCATTCCAATATTCCTCAATGGTATTCCCAATAGGAGTAAGAGCACCTAAACCTGTTACAACAACTCGCCTTAATTCCATAACTTGTCTATTTTGTTATCTTTAAACAAATAAAACCCACTCTTTGTTTTTGTAAGGATACAAAAAAGCAGTGGGTATTCTATTTTATATATCGTTTTGATTGAATTTCAATCTTGATTTTTTGATTTAAAATAATAAAAACACCCGAGTACAAAAATGTAAACGGGTGTGTTATTTATTATTTTTTAGCTTCTTCGATGTAAGAAATAGCTTGACCAACAGTAGCAATGTTCTCTGCTTGATCGTCTGGAATTTGAATGTCAAATTCTTTTTCGAATTCCATAATAAGCTCAACTGTGTCTAACGAGTCAGCTCCTAAATCATTAGTGAAGCTTGCTTCTGTTACAACTTCGTTTTCGTCAACGCCTAATTTGTCTACGATAATCGCTTTTACTCTTGATGCAATGTCTGACATAATCTTTAATTTTAGAATTTAATTTGACCGCAAAAATAAAAAACTTTATTTTAAAACAATCAATTAGTTGATAAATGTGTCAACTAATTTAAAAAATAAATTGAAATAAAGAGGCGATGAAGTTATTTTTTTTCAATTTTTATTCCTTTTTTTGCGTTAAATATAATTGAATACCGATGAAAAAAATTGTGATTTTTGCCTCTGGATCGGGGTCTAATGCTGAAAATATTATAAAATATTTTGCTTCTGATGATAAAGTTGCAGTTGTAGGGGTTTTTACAAATAATGTGAATGCAGGAGTAATTGATAGAGTGAAAAAATATGGTATTGAAGCAGAAATTTTTTCTAAAACTCAATTATTTGAAAGTGAATTTTTACAAAAAATAAATAATTTTCAGCCAGATTTGATCGTTTTGGCTGGTTTTTTGTTGAAATTCCCTGAAGCAATTATTGCAAATTATCCCGATAAAGTCATCAATATTCATCCAGCATTGTTGCCAAAATATGGTGGTAAAGGAATGTATGGAATGCATGTTCATAATGCTATAGTTCAAAATAAAGAGCAGGAAACAGGAATTACGATTCACTATGTTAACGAAAACTATGATGAAGGAGGGGTTATTTTTCAAAAGAGTTTTGAACTTTCTGGTACAGAAACACCGGATGAAGTAGCAAATAAAATTCACGAACTAGAACACCAGCATTTTCCTGAAGTTATTGAAAAATTATTGATTTCAAAAATTTAACTCCCAACTTAATAACTCATAATTTTTAACTTATAACTCCTCTCACATTGAATTACGAAGTCAATATATATACTGATGGTTCTGCAAAAGGAAACCCTGGAAGAGGAGGGTATGGACTTGTAATGGAAAAAGTAGGGACGCCTTATAAAAAGGAATTTTTTGAAGGATTTAGGTATACTACAAATAATAGAATGGAGCTACTGGCGGTAATTGTAGGTCTCGAAAAATTGAAAACTCCTAGTACGAAAGTACTAGTGGTTTCTGATTCTAAATATGTTATTGATTCTGTAGTTAAAAAATGGGTATTTGGTTGGGAGAAAAAAGGTTTTGTTGGAAAAAAAAATCCTGATTTATGGAAGCGTTTTTTAATTAGTTATAGAAAGCATCAAGTTGATTTTAAGTGGGTTAAAGGACATAATAATCATCCTCAAAACGAAAGATGTGATCAATTAGCGGTCATGGCGTCAGAAAATAAACTGCTTTCTGTTGATGCTTTTTATGAAAAAGAAGAAGGGAAACTTTTATGATAATTTTGCGTCTTCGAACCTTTGCAACTATCAAACTTATGAACTATCTTTGCACTTTAATTCGAAACTCAAAAAATGAATAAATTATTGATTGTTGGAACGGTCGCTTTCGACGCAATTGAGACTCCTTTTGGTAAAACTGATAAGATTTTAGGAGGAGCAGGAACATATATTGGTCTATCAGCTGCTTTTTTTAACTTGCAATCAGCCATAGTTTCTGTAGTTGGAGATGATTTTCCACAAGAATATTTAGATTTATTGATTGAACGTAATATTGACATCTCAGGTCTTGAGGTTGTCAAAGGAGGGAAAACTTTCTTTTGGAGTGGTCGTTATCATAACGATTTGAATTCAAGAGATACCTTAGATACTCAGCTGAATGTATTGGCTGATTTCCAACCTAAAGTACCGCAAAATTATAAAAATGCTGATGTAGTGATGTTAGGAAACTTACACCCGTTAGTACAAAGCAGTGTTTTAGATCAAATGGAAGTTACGCCTAAATTAGTAGTTTTAGATACTATGAATTTTTGGATGGATTGCGCACTACCTGAATTATTAGAAGTAATAAAAAGAGTTGACGTTATCACTATTAATGATGAAGAAGCAAGACAATTGTCAGGTGAGTATTCATTAGTAAAAGCAGCGGCAAAAATCCAAGAAATGGGGCCAAAGTATGTGGTAATCAAAAAAGGGGAGCACGGAGCATTATTGTTTCATGATAAAGAAGTCTTTTTTGCACCAGCTTTACCATTAGAAGAAGTATTTGATCCAACAGGTGCTGGAGATACCTTTGCAGGTGGTTTTACAGGTTTTATTACTCAAAGTGAAAATGTCTCTTTTGAGAATATGAAAAATGCAATTATTTATGGTTCTAATTTGGCTTCATTCTGTGTAGAGAAATTTGGAACAGATAGAATGGTTGCTTTGGATAAAAAAGAAGTAGCATCAAGATTAAAACAGTTTAAATCTTTGACCCAGTTTGATATAGAAATATAATGCTTTAAAGTCCCATGAAATGGGGCTTTTTTGTTCGGTATAAATACTCAGATAGTATTTCTTAATCTAGATTAATGGTTGCAAAATAAATTTTTTTTGATCTTTGTAACTTCAAAACAAAAAATATTAAATACTGTAAAACGGGTTTGATAAAATAGAATAACACAACAACACAAATATAACTACAATGAGCGATGCTTTAAAACATGAATGTGGAATAGCGCTAGTTAGACTACTTAAACCGCTTGAATTTTACAAAGAAAAGTACGGTACAGCCTTTTACGGTATTCAAAAGATGTACCTAATGATGGAGAAACAGCACAATCGTGGACAAGATGGTGCCGGTTTTGCTAGTATTAAAATGGATGTGGAGCCAGGTGAGCGTTATATAAGTAGGGTTCGTTCTAATCAATCACAGCCTATCCAAGATGTTTTTGCTCAGATTAATGAGAGAATCAATGAGGAAATGGCAAATCATCCTGAGTATGCTGAAGATGTAACGGCACAAAAAGCAAATATTCCTTATATTGGTGAATTGTTTTTAGGTCATGTGCGTTATGGAACTTTTGGGAAAAATAGTATCGAAAGTGTGCACCCTTTTTTAAGACAAAGTAACTGGATGCATCGTAATCTTATTTTGGCAGGAAACTTTAACATGACAAATGTTAAGGAGCTTTTTCAAAATTTGGTTGAGTTGGGTCAGCATCCAAAAGAAATGGCGGATACGGTTACTGTAATGGAAAAAATTGGTCACTTTTTAGATAAAGAAGTGATGCAATTGTATCAAGATTGCAAAGCAGAAGGGTATAATAAACAAGAAGCCTCGCCTATCATTGCTGAAAGATTGGATGTAGCCAAAATTCTGGCTCGTTCTGCTAAAAATCTAGATGGTGGTTATGCTATGGCAGGACTTTTAGGTCATGGTGATGCTTTTGTATTTAGAGATCCAGCGGGTATTCGTCCGGCTTATTTTTACCAAGATGATGAAGTAGTGGTAGTAGCTTCTGAACGTCCAGTGATTCAAACGGTATTTAATGTTCCTTTTGAAAAAGTACAGGAGATTGATCCTGGAAATGCTTTGATTATCAAGAAGAATGGAACGGTTTCTATGAAAGAGATTTTGACTCCCACGGTTAAAAAATCATGTTCTTTTGAGCGTATTTATTTCTCTAGAGGAAGCGATGCTGAAATTTATCAAGAAAGAAAAACCCTTGGAAAATTAATCTTACCTGCGGTTTTAAAATCGATTGATCAAGATACTGATAATACTGTGTTCTCCTATATTCCTAATACGGCCGAAACTTCCTTTTATGGTTTGGTGGAGGCAGCACAGGATTTCTTGAATCAAAGAAAGAATAATTTTATTTTAAAGAATAGGCATACACTTACTGAAGAAAGTTTAAATGAACTTCTTTCTGTAAAAATTAGAACGGAAAAAGTAGCCATTAAAGACGCAAAACTTAGAACGTTTATTACTGAGGACAGTAGTCGTGATGATTTAGTCGCTCACGTATATGATGTGACTTATGGGGTAATCAAGCCTACGGATAACTTAGTGATTATTGATGATAGTATTGTAAGAGGAACTACTCTTAAAATGAGTATCATCAAAATGATGGATCGTTTGAATCCAAAACGTATTGTTATTGTTTCTTCGGCTCCACAAATTCGTTTCCCAGATTGTTACGGAATTGATATGGCAAAATTAGAAGGTTTGGTTGCCTTTAGAGCAGCTTTGGAACTTTTGAAAGAAAGAAATTTATATCATATTGTTGATGAAGTATATGTAAAATGTAAAGCACAAGAAGATTATAAAGATACGGATGTAGTGAATTATGTTACAGCTATTTATGATCAATTTGAACCGCAAGAGGTTTCGGATAAAATTGCAGAGATGTTAAGCTCTCCTGAAATTAAAGCAGAGGTTAAAATTATATTCCAAACAGTAGAAGACTTACATATTGCTTGTCCTAAAAATTTAGGAGATTGGTACTTTACAGGAGATTATCCTACTCCAGGAGGAAATAGAGTGGTAAACAGGGCTTTTATGAATTTCTATGAAGGTAAAGATGCTAGAGCATACTAATAAAATTGGGTAATTAATCGGTTTTATGGGTTGTTTATCTGAATTTTTTGTTTCAAAAGTATTCCTAATATAAATTTGAATTACCATAATATTAGTAGGTTAAGATTATGGTAGATTTGGGGCAAAAAAGGTGGAAGCAATTCCACCTTTTTTATTGGAATAAAGTCAAGTAAGAGAAAATAGAGAAAAGAAGAAAGAAGAAAGAGCAAAGAATATAGAGCAAAAAAAAATAGACGAATTAACATTAAAGTCATTCGTCTATTCTCTTTATCTATGTTCTTGCAGAAAAGATTATTTCTCAGAAGCGTATCTTCTTGATACTTCAGTCCAATTTACAACATTGAAAAAAGCTTCAATATAATCAGGTCTTCTGTTTTGGTAGTTTAAGTAATAAGCATGTTCCCATACGTCCATTCCTAAAATTGGAGTTCCCTCACAACCTACACCAGGCATTAATGGGTTATCTTGGTTTGGTGTTCCACAAACGTCTAATTTTCCACCTTTTTGTACACATAACCAAGCCCAACCTGAACCAAATTGTGTTGCTCCAGCTTTACTGAATTTAGCTTTAAATTCTTCAAAAGAACCAAAAGCACTTTCGATAGCCGCCAATAAATCTCCTGTAGGTAATCCTCCTGCATTTGGAGCCATAACAGTCCAAAACAAGTTATGATTGTAATACCCTCCACCGTTGTTACGAACAGCTCCATTGCTCATATCAAGGTTGATAAGGATATTTTCGATTGTTTTTCCTTCCATATCTGTTCCTGCTATAGCAGCGTTCAGATTAGTAGTATAAGCATTATGGTGTTTAGAATGGTGGATTTCCATTGTTTTTGCATCAATATGTGGTTCTAAAGCAGCATATGCATAAGGTAATTGTGGTAATTCAAAAGCCATGTCGTTTTTATTTAAAGATTTATAAAAAATTTTATTCAAATTTAAACATTTAACTTTGGAATTGGAAACTCTATTTTGTTATTATTTAACTCAATCGAAATTAAGATGTTGTTTTGTGATGACTTTAACTGCTGCTTTTATTATTGTGCCATTGCCATACAAACAATACTGATTTTAATATTAGGAATCATTAACATAGCGCGACAACAGGCTTCAAGTGTTGCACCTGTTGTGATGACATCATCTATTAAAATAAAATGTTTGTTATGATCATTATCAGTGAAGTGAACATCAAAGAGTGTTTCAATTCCCTCTATTCTACCTAATAAGTTTTTTTTAGATTGTGTTTTGGAATATAATTTCCGAATCAATAGTTGGTCGTTGTATTCAAGATTTAGGCCTTCTGCTAATGCTTTACCAAAATAGCTCACTTGGTTAAAACCTCTTTCTCGAAGTTTTTTAGGATGTAGCGGAACAGGAATAATAGTTTGTGCTGTTTGGAGTATGGGAATTTTTTTAAATCTTCAACATACCAATGACCAATTAAGGTGCCAATTTCTTCATGACCACGGTATTTTAAATTATGAATTAGTTCTTGTACAATACCTTTTTTATGAAAATAAAATAAAGCGGATGCATGTTCAACGGCTATTCGACCATAGAATTTTTTGAAAGCTTCGTTCTCTGCTGTAAGATGATGGTTTGTCAACGGAATTTCGTGGCGACATTGTGTACAAATGATGCTTTCATTGGCAAAAAGGAGTGCTTTACAACCCGCACAAACAGCTGGGAAGAATAGGTTTATAATGGGTTGTAACATAGACTTATGGATTTATTTATAAAAATATGAAAATCAATGCTTCAAACTTTATCAATTTTCTTTTTTTTATGTTCACTTTTTATATTTTTGCATCATGGCAAAACAAGAAGATATTTTTAAGAATGTAGTTTCGCATGCAAAAGAGTACGGTTTTATTTTTCCGTCAAGCGAAGTTTACGATGGTTTGAGTGCAGTATATGATTATGCACAAAACGGAGTTGAGTTAAAAAAGAACATACGTGAATATTGGTGGAAAGCCATGGTTCAAATGAACGAAAATATTGTAGGCCTTGATGCTGCAATATTGATGCACCCAACTACTTGGAAGGCATCAGGTCACGTGGATGCTTTTAATGATCCATTAATAGATAATAAAGATTCAAAAAAACGATATAGAGCGGATGTTTTGATTGAAGATTATGCTGAAAAGTTAAATCAAAAAGCAATCAAGGAAATCGAAAAAGCGAGAGTTCGTTTTGGAGATGCTTTCAATGAGCAAGAGTTTGTTGCAACAAACGCTAGAGTTGTGGAGTACAAAGCTAAAGAAAGAGAAATTCTGGAACGTATGGCTCGTTCTTTAGGGAACGAAGATTTAGAAGATGTTAAATTACTAATTGAAGAATTAGAAATTGCATGTCCAGACTCAGGTTCTCGTAATTGGACTGAAGTGCGTCAATTTAATTTGATGTTTGGAACTAAATTAGGTGCCTCTGCAGATTCAGCAATGGATTTGTATTTACGTCCAGAAACAGCGCAAGGGATTTTTGTAAATTTCTTGAATGTTCAAAAGTCTGGTAGAATGAAGGTTCCTTTTGGAATTGCTCAAACAGGTAAAGCGTTTAGAAATGAGATTGTTGCAAGACAATTTATTTTCCGTATGCGTGAGTTTGAACAAATGGAAATGCAATTTTTTGTACGACCAGGGGAAGAAATGAAGCATTATGAGTTCTGGAAAGAAGCACGCTTAAAATGGCATTTATCTTTAGGATTAGGAAAAGAAAATTACCGTTTTCATGACCACGAAAAATTAGCACACTATGCGAATGCTGCTGCTGATATTGAATTCAATTTCCCATTTGGATTCAAAGAATTAGAAGGAATTCACTCTCGTACTGATTTTGATTTAAAAGCGCACGAAAAGTTTTCAGGTAGAAAATTGCAGTATTTTGATGCAGAATTGAATCAAAATTATGTACCATATGTGGTCGAAACATCTGTAGGATTAGATAGAATGTTCTTGGCTGTTTTTGCAACTTCATTGAAAGAAGAGGTTTTGGAAGATGGGTCATCAAGAACAGTATTGAAACTACCTTCTGTTTTAGCACCAACCAAAGCAGCTGTTTTGCCATTGGTTAAAAAAGATGGATTACCTGAAATTGCACATCAAATCATCGCTGATTTAAAATGGGATTTTAATGTAGCTTATGATGAAAAAGATGCTGTAGGTCGTCGTTATAGAAGACAAGATGCACTTGGAACTCCATTTTGTATTACGGTGGATCATCAAACTATCGAGGATCAAACCGTGACCATTCGTCATCGCGATACAATGAAGCAAGATCGTGTAAATATTGCAGATTTGAAATCAATTATTGAAAATGAAGTAGCGATGAAAAATTGGTTAATGAAAATGTAATTGTTTTTTCAATTTAATAATAAAAAGCTCTCTATTTGGAGGGCTTTTTTGTTTTTAGGCGTGACATGTAAGAAATAGTAGTAAAATTTTAAGCGTTGAAAAAGAGTGAGTTATATTCTTACTCGGATTTATTCATCCTTAATCATTTAGTATCAACAGTTCATCGATTTCTATTCTTAACTCAGTAAATAAATAAGTTAAATGTTTATTTTAGCTCGTTAAAAAGCTCGTTTTTTTGCTTAAAATCATTTTTTTAATATAGTTTTCCCAAACTATTTATTATACTAAACCTAAAATTAGTTTATATTATTTTTTAACTAATGTTAACGTTTTGTGATCTAATTAAATTAGGAACTGCCAAGAATGAACTACTCGTACGTTATTATTGATGATAATCAAGAGAATGTCTTGGAAACCAAAGCAGTTGCGAATGGTTTTTCAGAGCTTAGTTTTGTGGGCTCAGCTAATAATTACGAAGAAGGGTTAAATTTAATATTAGAATACCATCCCCAACTGATTTTTCTTGAAATTGATCCAACTGATAAAAATTCAAATATTTCTTTGTTGCTTATCAATGAATTGTATCGCTTTCTTAAAATTGTTCCTAAAATAATTGTTATAACCAAAACAAAGGATTTAGCTTTTGAAGCCATTCAATATGGGGTCTCAGATTATATAATCAAGCCAGTGTCTAAGATTCATTTGGTAAAAACCATACTTAAGTTAGAAAAATCAAATCCCATTGGGGTATCAACTTCTCAAGTAAAAGTTGAAACACCAACTATTCTTGAAAAAGTTACGGTTTATAAAGAACCTCTTGTATTGTGTATTAAATCTTATGGGGATCATAGATATATTGATACAAGAGATATTGCTTATCTTCAAGCAGACAATAATTCCACTGACATTTATTTGAGTACAGGGGAGATGATTACGGCTTTTAAAACTTTAAAACATTTTGAATTAGTCCTAGAATATCCTTTTGTTCGTATCCACAACAGTTATATTGTGAACAGTTTTTCTATCTCAAGAATTCATACAGGTAATTCAGTATGTTATATTAAAAATTCAGCTATAAAATTGCCTTTCTCAAAATCTTACAAGATAAATATAGATCTTATTATAGCTAAAATTTCAAATGGGAATTACTTAGAAATTTAAAACAAACCCATTCACCAAGATTTGACACCCATTCACTATCAAACAAGAGTATTCTACCATAAACAGCCTAATTTGTAAGGTGAATTGTGGGTTCTTGTGTAGTTTTACAATATGATAAAGCGGTAATGCAGAGTTACTTAGCCTTGTAAAACAATATAAAAAATAAAAACCCCAATCTTATGAAAAAGTCAATTACATCAATCGGATTATTAGCATTAGTAATGATTCTTACATCATTTACAACACCTCAAACAAATAATGATTCTTCGGATTTATTTGGAGGAGCAACAAATACAACTAGAAAATCAGATTTATTCGGAGGAGCAACAAATACAACCAGAAAATCAGATTTATTTGGAGGAGCAACAAATACAACTAGAAAATCGGATTTATTCGGAGGAGCAACAAATACAACTCGAAAATCGGATTTATTTGGAGGAGCAACAAATACAACTAGAAAATCAGATTAAGGAATAATCGTAATTATACAATTTAAAGGCTATCAATTTTGATAGCCTTTTTTTATGCTAAAAGGTTTAATTTAGTATTTTTGGTATAAATCAAAAGTATTGTCAAAATATTTCTACATAGTATTGTCTTTGTTAGTTTTTATAAGTTGTTCAAAAAAAAAGACAACTTATAAATTGGTTAATCCATCTTCCGATAGTTTGTCTATTTACTTTGATATGGCAAACAATGAAAAATTGGCTATACCAAAAAGAAAAAAATTTACCCAAAAAGCCTTTTCAATAATAATGAATCAACCCAATGATTCAATGCATCGTGTCTTTTTGCTTCGTATTGCTAATCGTTATTTTAATATGGGAGATGCTTCTAGTTATGAAAAAACAGTTCGGTTGTTATTAGAAAAATCAAAAAAAGCTCAGGATACAACTTATATTGCTAAATCTTATTCGTATTTAGGAGATTATTATGGGGGAATTGGCATAGTGGATAGTGCGTATACTTATTATTTCAAGGCTGAAAAAATATTTAGATTACTCAATGATCCCTATAATCTAGCTAGAAATCGATTTAATAAAGCCAGTTTACAATATAATCAAAGTGATTTTATAGATGCTGAAATAGCCGTATTTAATGGGTTAAGAGCGATAAAAGGAAAAATAGCAAGTGATTTAGTATTTGAATCATATAATTTGTTAGGGTTGATATATAATGAGCTTGAAGACTATAATAAGGCTATCGAATATAATACTAAAGCATATAATGTTATAAATAAAAATGTGATTAATAGTGTGAAATTTGCTAAATCTATGTCTTTAAATAATACAGGATTAGTTTATCAACATATGAACAATCATATTAAGGCAATTGAATTTTTTGAACGTGGTATTAATCAAATTGGACTAATAGAAGGAGATCCATCATTGTATTCTTTACTATTAGATAATTTGGCTTATTCTAAATTTAAGGCCAAGGATTCAAAAGGGCTGCCTGATTTGTTTTACCAATCTTTAGAGATAAGAGAGAAAATGAATTTGACAGCAGGAATTATTGGAAACAAAATTCATTTATCTGAATATTATGCTTCAAAAGGAGATACGTTAAAAGCTTTAGCATTTTGTAATGAAGCTTTTGTTTTAGCTCGAAAATCAAATAATAGGAGAAATTTTTTAGCGACACTTAAGCAATTAGCCCTATTAGAACCTAAAAAGTCGGCTCAATATACCAATGATTACGTACGAATTAGTGATAGTTTGCAAAAAGTAGAACGTGCAATAGGGAACAAATTTACTCGAATTGAATATGAAACGGATAAGATAAAGGATGAGTATTCTGACTTGGAAGTAAAAAACCGTAATTTGGTATACTTCTTTAGCGGGTTGATAATTTTAGGAATGTTAGTATATATCATTAATGCACAGAAAATTAAAACGAGAGAGTTACTTTATAAACAACAACAACAACAAGCAAACGAAGATATTTATAACTTAATGATCAATCAACAAAATGCGATTGATGCAAATCGTGTCGAGGAGAAGAAGCGAGTGGCTCAAGAATTGCATGATGGAGTTCTAGGAAGAATGTTTGGCGTTAGGATGAACTTAGATAGTTTGAATGCTTTTAATGATACGCTAGCTGTTGAACAAAGGAATCATTATATCGTAGAATTGAAAAATATTGAACAAGATATTCGTGAAATTTCTCATGACTTGAATAGAGAGAAGTCAGAATTAATTAATAACTTCGTAGCAATTGTCGATAATTTATTTGAAGAACAACGCAAAACATTTCATATAAAATTAGTTTCCACTATTGATGCCTCTATTAAATGGGACTTAATATCAAATGCTATTAAGATTAATGTATATAGAATTATACAAGAATCTATTCAAAACATTAATAAATATGCCAAGGCAAAAATCATTACTGTTGAGTTGAAAAAAGTCGAAGAAGATTTAAGACTAGTTGTAAAAGATGATGGAATTGGTTTTAAAATTAATATGAAAAATAAAGGTATTGGTATTCAAAATATGATTTCTAGAACAAAAGAATGCCAAGGTGAATTTAATATAAAATCAAAACAAGGGGTGGGTACAGAAATCACTGTTGTAATCCCAATTGAAAAACAAATACTATCGTAAAAATGACTACCGAATCGGCTTCTACTACTGCTAAAATTAAAAGCAACATATTAATTGTTGATGATCATCCCTTTATTATTCAGGGGTATAAAAATGCTATTACAAGATACCAACCAGATAATTATGAGTTTGTAATTTCAGAAGCTAAAGATTGTGAGTCAGCTTATCATGTAATTACGAATCCTAAGTTTTCTTTTGACATTGCTTTTTTAGATATCAGTATGCCTTCTTATGAAGAAAAAAATCTTTTTTCAGGCGAGGATCTAGCGAAGTTAATTTTAGAGCATATGCCTGATTGCAAGATCATTATGCTAACGATGTTTACCGAGTTTTTGAAATTAAAGACCTTAATTAAAAAAGTAAACCCAAGAGGATTAATAATCAAAAACGATTTGACTTTTGATGAATTGTTGTACGCTTTTGATAAAGTAATCAAAAACCAAGTGTATTACAGTAAATCTATTCTTGAGATGTTAGAATCTCATGATAATACGATTGAGATTGATTTATTTGACAAACAAATTTTATTTCATTTGTCTAAAGGGACAAAATCAAAAGATCTTACGCAATACATTCCTATTTCTTTAAATGCTATTGAAGTACGAAAACTAAACCTGAAAGAATTACTAAATACTACGAACGATAGTGATGCTGAACTTGTAAAAGCGGCCAAAAACAAAGGATTGATTTTTTAGTTTTATCAGAGAAAGGTAGAGGAGGCTGGACAATTTGGACAGCCTTTTTTGTTTGGTATAATTTTAAATTCCTAACCCAATTTTAATTTGTTTCTTTGCATTCATGATCTCGATTTCACACAAAACGAAACAATTCTTAGTGCTTCTGGTCAAACTTTTGATTGTAGGTGGCGCTTTTTATTTCATTTATAACCAATTGGCCAACAATGATAAATTAGATTGGCAGCAGTTTGTCACCGTATTCAAAAAAAATCAGTCAGTATTTGGAATCGGTTTTATTTTATTGCTTAGCGTCTTAAACCGTTATTTCGAAATTTTGAAATGGCAGAATCTGGCTTCTAATATTAAAAAAATTTCGATTTCTGAATCTGCTAAACAAGTTTTAGCAGCACTAACAGCTGGTGTGTTTACACCCAATGGCGTTGGAGAATATGCGGGTAAAGCGTTATATTTTGATAAATCTGAAACAAAAAAAGTGGTTTTTCTAAACCTGATATGTAACGGAATCCAGATGGTTTTGACGGTGATTTTCGGGATTTTTGGCTTATTGTATTTTAATGCATTGTACCATGTGATTACGACTAAAACAGTTGGATTGCTTTTTGGGATTTTGATTGCTTTGTTATTATTCTTTTTCTTTCTAAAAAAAATTAGTTTCAAAGGATATTCTATCGAAAAATTAATTCATAAAATTAATGCGATTCCCAAAGCCATTCACCAACGCAATATTCTCTTAGGTTGCTGTCGTTATCTGGTGTTTTCGCATCAATACTATTTTTTGTTTTTGGCTTTTGATGTTGATTTGCCATACTTGACGTTGATGGGTGCCGTTAGTTCTGTATATTTTTTAGCGTCTTCATTGCCTAGCTTTCAGTTTTTAGAATTTGCAGTCAAAGGAAGTGTAGCTTTGTTTTTCTTTGGTATTTTGGGCGTAAATGAATGGATCATCATTTTTGTTTCCACGCTGATGTGGTTTTTAAATGTAGTCATTCCAGTGGTAATAGGGAGTTATTTTGTACTCAATTTCAAATCCTCTCTCCAGCGCTTTTCAAAAGAGATGTAGCAAAATAGAATAATGATGATGATTGTAGTTATTTTGTTGCTTGTTTTTCTGATTTATAATGTCTGTATTGTTGCATTGTACTTTGGTTTTAGCAAAATAAAACGATATGATTTTTTTGGTTTAAAGCCAATAACTAAATTCACCATTATTGTCCCGTTCCGAAATGAAGCGGCGAACTTACCTGTTCTTTTAGCAAGTATTTCAAAATTAAATTATCCTTTAGATTTATTTGAAGTGATCTTGGTAGATGACGATTCGTCTGAAAAATTCCAATTTTTAAATTCTAAATTTCAATTTTCAATTATTGATAATAAAAGAGTTTCAAATTCGCCAAAGAAAGATGCCATTAACACTGCGATGCAACGCATCACTACCACCTGGGCCATAACCACAGATGCGGATTGTGTCGTTCCTGAAAATTGGTTGTTGACCTATGATCATTATATTCAGCAAAATCAGGTCCAAATGCTAGCAGGAGCCGTTACATATCACGTTCAGAATTCGTTTTTGCATCACTTTCAACAATTGGATTTAGCAAGCCTACAAGGGGCTACAATTGGAAGTTTTGGACTCGGTCATGGATTTATGTGTAATGGTGCAAATTTTGCCTATACGAAAGCTTTTTTTGAAAAACTCAACGGTTTTGAAGGTAATGATACTATTGCAAGTGGAGATGATGTTTTTTTATTACAAAAAGCGATGGTTCACTCGCCACAACAAGTACATTATTTGAAGTCTAAAGAAGCTATTGTCACCACGCAGCCCGTAGATACTTGGAAAGCTTTATTTTATCAACGAGTACGGTGGGCTTCTAAAACGAGTTCGTATCAAAGCACTTTTGGAGTTGCTTTAGGGTTGGTTGTTTTTGGAGGGAATTTAGCTTTTATTTTTAGCTTTGGATTTTGGATTTTGGATTTCATTTCGTTTCAATCATTTTTAATAATCCTATTGTCAAAATTTTTCGTTGACAGTCTTTTGATTTATAAAACCAATCTGTTTTTGACTTCTGATAAAATAAGGCACTTGATTTTGAGTAGTATGATTTATCCTTTTTTTAGTACGGTTGTGGTCTTGTATAGTCTATTTGGGAATTATGAATGGAAAGGGAGGTCGTTTAAAAAATAAAGATTCAATTTAATTTAGCTAAATCTATTCCACCTTAATAATTACGGGTAATATAAATTGCGTTTTTACAGGAATACCGCGTTTGATGGCGGGATTGATTTTTGGGAAATCGACTAATCTGCTTTTTAAAATACTATCTATTTTTACCGTATCATAGGTGCCTGTATCTTTAGGAAATAAAGGTTCAAATTGTATTTTAGAATTAGGGAATACAGTTATTTTTACTTCGATAGTGTCTAATTCTGGGTATAAAATGGAAAGGGTGTCTGCTTGGATTTTTTCTTGAATTAACTCGGTTAAAAACTGAAAAAAGCATTGTTGGCGTTCTAATTTTCCGTCGACTTTATTGCAATCTACAAAAGACGGGTATTCGTCCACTTCTTTCCAGTTAATGGATTTTAACTCTTTTTGTAATAATTCTTTTTCCGACGGCAATTTCTTGTCAAAATATTGACAAGAAGTTAGAAGGATTAAGAGTATAACGGAATATTGCTTCAAGATGTAAAATTTCAGGTGGAATACTAGACCATAAAAATACAATTATTTTGTTAGTCGCAAATTGAATACGGATACTTTTTGTTCTAGAATCTTTGTAATGGTGGCTTAATGTATGTTTTTATATATAGAAAAACCGCCTCAATTAAGAAGCGGTTTAGTTAGAATATATAATGTAGCGGAAATTACTTTTTCAATAAATCTCTAATCTGAGTTAACAATTCTTCTTGTGTTGGTCCAGCTGGAGGCGCTGGTGCTGCTGCTACTTCTTTTCTTTTCATAGCTTCGGCTGCTCTTAAAACAACAAAAACAAAGAAAGCAATAATTACAAAATTAATGATGGCTTGTACAAGGTTACCGTAAGTCAATACCGCTGCTCCAGCTGCTTTTGCTGCATCAAGCGTTGGGTACGAATTTCCATCAAGAGCAATGAATTTAGTGGTAAAATCGACACCTCCTGTAAGAAGACCTACTATTGGCATGATAATATCTTCAACCGCTGAAGCGATTACTTTACCAAACGCACCGCCAATTACTACAGCAGTTGCTAAACTTAAAACGTCACCTTTCATTAAGGAAGCTTTAAAATCGCTAAAAAATCCCATATTTTATATTTATTTAGTTAAACTTAAATCCAATATACAAATTATATTAAGACAATTGAATATCTCTAGTTTTAAAAATCATGATTATCGATAAAACACCCTTTTTACTCGTTGAGAAATACTCGTCAGGACTTCATAAGGAATAGTTTTTAATTGCTGTGCCATTTCAGAAACGGTGGGGCTTTCGCCAAAAATAATGACATCATCGCCTTCGCTGCAAACAATGGTTGATACATCAACCATAAGCATGTCCATACATACACTTCCTACTATTTTAGCTCTGTGGTTTTTTATCGTTACATACCCCACACCATTGCCCCATGCTCTGGAAATTCCATCAGCATAGCCAATGGGAATCGTGGCAATTTTGGTTTCTTTTTCGGCCATAAATCGTCTGCCGTAACCTACACTATCTCCAGCTGGAATGGTGCGAATTTGGGAGATAATAGATTTTAAAGTTCCTACGTTTTCCAAATGTTTTTGTTCTTCGACATCATTTGAAACGCCATAAATCCCTATGCCTAAACGAACCATATTGAATTGTGCTTCAGGAAAATTACTAATGCCAGAAGTGTTTAAAATATGACGAATGGGATTAATATGTAATTCGGTCATGATTTTTGATGATAACGTATCAAAAAGATGGATTTGGCTTAAAGCAAAATCATAATGAGTAGGATCATCACTCGTTGCCATGTGTGAAAGGATGCTTTTGACTTGAACCGTATCGTTTCCTTTAAGGGTTAGTATCAATTCATCGATGTCATTTTGTTCAAATCCCAAACGATGCATGCCCGTGTCCACTTTTATATGAATGGGAAACTGTTTTAATTTTTTATGCTCCGCAATTTTTAAGAAACCATGTAGCCCTTTGAGATTATATATTTCAGGTTCTAATTGGTATTGAATAATAGAGGAGAAACTAGTACTTTCAGGATTTAAAACCATTATGGGCAAATGTATTCCTCCATTTTTCAGAGAAATCCCTTCATCGGCAAAAGCGACACCTAGGTAATCTACCTGATGGTGTTCTAGTAAACTAGCAATTTCAAGTCCGCCATTCCCATAACCAAAGGCTTTGACCATGACCATAATTTTGACATCGGACTTCAATTTAGATTTAAAGAAATTCAGATTGTAGCTTAATGCGTTGAGGTTAATTTCCAGTACGGTTTCGTGTTTTTTCTCTTCGAGAATCGCAACGATTTCTTCAAATTCAAATGAACGTGCTCCTTTGACTAGAATGGTTTCGTTAGAGAAATCTAGATTTTCAAAATCGTTTATAAAGTCTGAAGTGCTGCGGTAAGTAAAGCAGTTCGTGAATTTATTTTTGAACGCTGTAATGGTTTCTCCGATACCGATGATTCTGGAAATTTCGTTCGAAACAACTAATTTTGCTACTCGACTGTATAACTCTTCATTGGTAAGTCCGCTTTGAAGAATGTCCGATAGAATGAGGGTTTTCTTTTGGAATTTATTTTGACTTTCTAGAAAATCCAAAGCGATTTTCAGTGATTGAAAGTCGGAACTGTAACTGTCATCAATTAAACTGCAATTGTTGATGCCATTTTTGACTTTTAGGCGCATTTCAACAGGATAGAGTAAACTCATTCTTGATTGAATGACTGCATTGTTATAATTGAAATATAATAAAACTAACAAAGACGAGATCGCATTTTCAATAGAAGCATGGTCTTCAAACGGAATCTCGATATGGAATGTTGCGTCTTTATACTGATAATGGAGGATTGTTTTTTTGTTTAGTGTTTCCGTTTTATATACAAAAACATGGGCAGATGGATCATCAAAACTCCAGTTGAAAGTTGAACTATTTTTGGGTAAAAGAGAATCAACACGTGTGTCTTTTTTATAAATAAGAATAGATGCATTCTTAAACAGTAATAGTTTTTCTTTTATTTTTTGGTTCGTATTTTCGAATCCTTCATCATGTGATGAACCTATGTTTGTTAAAACTCCAACGGTGGGTTGTACCATGGGTTCTAGTTTTTCCATTTCATTTATGGTAGAAATACCTGCTTCAAAAATCCCCAGATTGTGTTTTTCGTTAATGGCAATTATAGACAAAGGAACACCTACTTGAGAATTAAAGCTTTTAGGACTGCGAATAATATTGTAATCAGGGCTTAGTAGAAAATTAAGCCACTCTTTGACAATTGTTTTTCCGTTGCTGCCCGTTAATCCTATTACGGGAAAATGAAATAAACCACGATAATAAACGGCAAATTTTTGTAATGCAGCAAGTGTATTTTCGACCAATATAAAAGTGGCTTTGTCTTCTAGTCCTAATGGGATATAGCTTGCTACAAAATACTGGACACCGTTATCTATTAATTCTTTTATATAGGAATGAGCATCGTTATTAGGACCAATTAAGGCAAAAAACAATGTGTTATGACTGTTGTGTGAAGAGCGACTATCAATAGAAACGTGATCGATAATGACATCGCCTAAAGTACCATAAGATTTGGCATCAATAGCCGAAATAATGTTTTTAAGTGGTATGCTCATTTATTTATACGTTAAAAGCGGTGGGATTAAATTTATACAATGTTTACCAAAATTACTATTTCTTATTCATTTCCTTGTTAAGGAAGTGAAGTATTTCATTTGTGGCTGTAAATAGCTGAGTTGTACTTTTCGAGGTTTTGTGCAGTTTGCGTGAGGGACCGAAGTAAGCTACCGAAGTAGCACGTAGCGCCCGACAGCACTAGGTAAAGGGGCAGTATCAACGCAAACAAAAGTATGCCCCTTTGGCTAGTGGTGGCACGCCCAAATAAAGGTAAATGGAATTATGTGGGTTTTATGATTTCTTGTTTTGAGTAGTATGGTCACCAAATCTATTTTATTACCTTTGTTATACTAACCGCTAAATGACCATTTTGAAAAAGTTTATAATTTCCTTTTCTTATATTTTACACCCCCTTTTTATTCCTTTATATGCCTGTTTGTTTTATCTTTTTGCAGATCATTCTTATGGTATTAATAAAGAAAAAATTATTGTTTTCTCAGAAGTTTTTGTTGCTACAATCGTGTTTCCAGTACTTGTTTTTTTGTTGTTACGGTCTATTGGAAAAATTAGTTCGATGATGGTTCCTAAGATAGGAGAACGGAAACTGCCCTTAGTCATTCAGTGTTTTTTGATTATTGTATTGGTTAAAAAAGGCATTACGATTGAGCGTTATCCAGAGTTTCATTTTTTCTTTTTAGGAGCCTTATTCAGTACTTTAATTGCGCTTTCTCTTTTATTTGTCCAGATTAAAGCAAGCTTACACATGATGGGAATTAGTGCTTTGACTTTTTTTGTTGTTGGATTGAGTGTGCATTTTCAAACACAAAACACGTTTTGGATTGCTTTTTTGGTTGTAATGAATGGCGTTGTGGCTTTTTCGCGATTGGAAATGGAAGCGCATACGCCTAAGGAGTTGATTTTAGGGTTTTTGCTAGGTGGTATACCGCAAATGCTACTGTTGTTTTTATGGTTATAAAATGTAGAATATCAATCCTAGGTTTAAAGATTGCATAGCTAATTTATTTCCGTCTATTTGGGCCGACTTAAACAGCGGATTTAATCCATAATAAGCATATAGGTTGAATGTGTTATACCCTGCGGCTAAATAAATACCATATTGCAGTTTGTCAAAATCAGGATTGTTCGTTATTGATTTCTGGATGTTGTCATCAATGTAAATATAATTGTCGTAAAGTAAATAACTGAATTTTAACCCACCATAAATACGCCAGAATTTATAAGAAGTGTAGGTTGAGGTCCTCCAGCGAAATTCAATTGGAACATCTACAAAAAGTTGGGAAAACCTGTTTTTAGAATAGTTAGAAGTAGTGATTATACTGTAATCTCTTGTAGAACCATTCTCTGAGATGTTTAAATTTTGAATGTAATTGTTGTACGTAAACCCAATTCCAGATGCAATGGCTACGGTACGTAATTTATTTATGGGCATGTCTCTCAAGAAACCCGCCGAGAATCCAGTAGAAAAACTGTTTTGATCTAATTGATTTGGTTTATTTTGTAAGGTGTTTAATGTGAATCCAAAATAAAACTGATCTTCTCTATACAAGGAATCTACTGCAATAAAAGGGGATTCTTTAATTTTAATCTCCTCTTGTGCGGCCAAATTATAAAATGATAACAAATACAAACAGCTAAAAAATAATCGCATTTCCCTATTAGATTTAGATTTTGTTGACTCTGAATTCAAAATCACTTACAAATATAAGATTTACTAAGGATGAAAAGCAGTTTGTGATGCAAAATACTGCATTCAAAATAGCTAATTGTTGAGAACAATAGGCTGCCAAACAAAACGACCCCGTTTAAGAATTCTTAAATGAGGTCGTATGTGTTGAAATAAAAAGATTATATTTTTATCAATCTCTTGATGTATTCTTCGTTATCCGTTTTTATATTCATTATGTAAACGCCTGGACTTAATGCACTGGAATTAATATTCACAGATGTTGCATCATTTTGTTTTATTATTGTTTTAATTTCTAATTCCTTTTGACCGTTTATAGAATAAATACTGATGGTCGCTTTTGTTGAATTATCATTAAAGTTTAATTTAACGGTACAATTGTCTTTTACTGGATTAGGGTAAATAGAAACAATCTTGCTATTTTCTGTTTGTGGTGATTCATCTAATAATTGTTTTTCTGAAGTGTTGCTCTTAGCGATAATTCCTGAGTAAACGCCTCTTGTCCAGCCACTTCCTTGTAAGGAACACCAAAAAATATTTTGGTTGCTAAAATCAGGTCTCAATTCATTAATTTTATGAGGTTGTCCTAGATTTTTATTTGCTTTCATCCAACTGCTTCCATTATCAAATGAAATATAAGCTCCTGGATTTAATACATTAAGATTAGTTTTCTTTACGTCTTGAGCTGCTGCTGCAACAGTAATAATATTTGAATTGAGTTTAGAAACTTCTGTATACCAAACATAGGGTAAATCAAATATTTTATTCCAGGAAGTTCCATTGTTTGTACTTTTCCATACACCCCCTTCATTGGCAGCTCCCGTAAATGTGCCACAAGAAATATATAAATTATTGGTCCCTGATTTTTGTTGGATAAAAACATGATTCACTGATTTTATTTCTGATGGAATGGTCATTTTTACCCAATTAGTACCGCTGTCAGTAGATTTGTATAACCCACCATCCGTAAGTTTGTCCGCACTTTGCACACAAGAAGCATATAACGTTGTTGCAGTAGTTGGATCCATTTTTATTCGATTGACTGTAGATCCGTTTAATGGTAATACATTGGAACCAGTACCATTTGATCTTGTCCAAGTTACACCGCTATTAATGCTTTTATAAACGCCATGTGCAGAAAAGGGTGCTCCCGTGCCAAATACTTCATTAATAGGTGTTCCTAAAGTATTAAAATACATCTTAGCAGGATTTTGATGATCTATAGTTAAAGAGTGATTTAAAATTTGATCAGAACTCGATACATTAGTTCCAGTAGTAGGCAACGGAAAAGATACTGTTGACCATGTAATTCCGCCATCAGTTGATTTTCTTAGTTCGCCTCTATGTTCTTGTCTAAATTGCATGGTATAAATGATATTCGGATTTGTAGGATGAACGGCAACAGAAGCTATTGAAGTCGAAGCATCTTCATTTTTTTGACCTTCAATTTGCTTTACGTAAAGTGGTGCTGATGCCGATGTGCTTTTCCATAATCCATGTTCTCCACTGGCAAATAGATAAATTCCTGTAACACCTGTCTCCATGACGATTGAACGACCCGGCATATTGCTGTTTCCTCTTCCTTTCCATCCTTCACCTGATTGAACATCATCTCTTTGTTGCCAGGAAATACCATTGTTAGTAGAACGGAAAGTTTGTTGGTCAACTGAACCATATACATATCCTCTGCTGTCAATTGCGAGGAAACGATTACCGTTCATTTCTTCTCTTCTGTCTATTTCTGGCTGTATGTGTGCAAAAGTGGCATTGCTACCAGTACTTCCTTTTGTTGACCAATAGGAAGCGTCGGTACCATTATTCCAATATAGACCTGTGCGCATCACTGGAGCCCAATTTGTTCCAGAATTATTTGTGCTCCAAATATCCCCAGGACCAAAAGAGTAGTCGTGTTTTGTGTTGTGAGCTACATAAATTCTTGTTGTGTTGCTTGGATCGACAACAATTCTATTAAAAACAGGAAGAATATTAGTTGGTAATTTAGGATAGGTTGTTTTGGCTACTGCCTCAGTAATTCCAAACCAATAGGCAATTGTTCTATAATATTTACTTTTTGTATTGGAACTGGTAATTTGAGTTAAATCGATGCCTAAATCTCCTGTAACATTTGTCCAATTCCCTCCATTATTAATGCTTTTGTATACACCTCCTGTAGATTGAACTGTTCTGTTAGCTCCAGAACCTACTGATACATAGTTAGTTTGATCTACACAATATAAGGTATAAACACCAGATTCTATTCGTGCGACCATATCTCGAGGCATATTATTAGGTAATCCAGCACCTACTAATGTCCATGTTAAACCCGCATTAAAACTTCTGAAAACACCATGACTAGTAGCTATAATTAAGGTGTTATGATTGTTTGGGTATACAAATATTTTACCAATATTTACTTTGTCGGGTAAGCCACTTGCGGTACCATTTATTTTAATCCACGTTACTCCTTTGTCTGTTGTTTTATAAATATTCCCATATTCTGCATAAGGATATTGATAACTTAAATCACGATTGTTCAACATAGCTAAATTTCGATGATTGTCTTTTATGTTAAAAAAATCACCACCTCCTATGTACCATATATTGTCATTTGTTGGGTCAACGGTTAATGAAGCTTGTCTAGAAGTAGCTGGAAAACTAGAAATTTGAGACCAGTTTTTACCTTTGTCCAATGTTTTCATTAAGCGTCCTCTGACATCGACTGCAAAACCCAAATTCGCATTTTGTCTAGAGAAATCAATACTGGTGAACTCTCGCATTAAATCACCAGTACCATCATTATCTTTTAAGCTATTCCAACTTACACCATCATCAGTAGATACATATGAATTGTCCATGTCTGGTGACATAAACATAGTGTTGTCATCTGTAGGATGAATAAAAAAAGCATCACAATAACCAGAATTTCCTGGTCCTACTTGTGTCCAATTCAGTAAACTTGAGGAGCTGACTTGGGCTGTTTTTAATTGGTTAAAATAATTTGAATCGAGTGTTTGTCCTACTGCATTAGTCACAATTGAACACAGCAAGACTTTTGCTAAAAATAATTTTCTGCTCATAATTAATTTGGTTTATTTGGGGTTAATAGATAATCATCATCGTGAATTCTTATTAAAAAAAATCAAACATGAAATTTTTTTTATAAGAAAATCAGAATAATATCAAGTAGCTAATTAAGAACTATAAACCAAATAAAAACAGCACATATGTCTCAAAAAGAGGATTGTATGGTTAAAATTTAATTGTGTTATTTTTGAAAAAACAGCGAGGAGTGTCTTTAATTTATTAATTTTAAGAATGTAAAAGCAATTTTCCTAAATAAATTTTAGGTCTATTTAGGAATGCATAATATAAAGTAGTTTTATTAAATCCTTTTGGTTTTTTCAAGGAAAATGGTGTCTTGCAGTAAAGGATTTTTGAGGTATAAATAGGGGAATTGCGACTCTTTTTATAAATGAATATTTTTTCAAATTCATTGAAGCCAATTGCTTTTTTATGGCATAAGCGAGGAATGACTATTTAATCACAAATTTTATATTCTTGAATTGAAAAGGGATTATTGATCTGAATCTTGATTGCTCAAAAAGTTAATGTCTTTAATGAGACGTTGGATTTCTTCTTCTTTGGTACCGTCATAAAAACCACGAACACGGCGTTTGGTATCGACTAGGACAAAGTTTTCAGTGTGTACCATGTCATATAATTCACTAGGTTTTCCCATTTTTACCGCTAAATACGATTTTCTAGCCATGGTGTAAATTTCTTTTTTGTCACCAGTAACTAAGTTCCATTTGTTGTCTTTTACACCGTATTTTATGGCATATTTTTTCAAAACAGGGACACTATCAGTTTCTGGGAAAACAGTGTGAGAGAGTAACATAACTTTTGAGTTATTCAAAATGGCTTTTTGCACTTCAACTAAGTTTTTCGACATTTTTGGACAAATTGAACCGCAGGTTGTGAAGAAAAAATCAGCTACATAAATCTTGCCTTCGTAATTTTTTTGGGTAATGGTGTCGCCGTTTTGATTGATAAAAGAGAAATCAGCGATAGTATGGTATTTACTCACATATTGTACAGTGCTATCAACCAATTCGGGGTTGACATCAGCGGGATTGTATATGGGTAAGGTTTTGATGGGTTTTAAAGCACCGTAAAATAAATAGAGCGTAACGGCCGAAAAAATGACGAATATCCCTATGAATGTACGGTATCTGTAGAAAATAGATTTCATTATTTTTTTATGCAAAAATACAAAACAGGTTCTAAAATTGTTGTTAATACTAATGGTTATTTCAAATTAGTCTAATGAAACAATAGTAATAGTGAATCATATAAAGGTGATTATGAAAAACTTTTTTATCGAATTTTTAATTCTATGATTATTATAAATCAAGTTGGGTGAATTTATAATCCAAAAGTTGTATTAATCTATCAGACGTAATCATTTTTCCTATTGATGGATTTGATTCGTTGAATGTAGGTGGAACTAAATTATAGTCCAATGCTTTTTGAGTGTAATACTCTTTTCGGCTGGGATGATTTGGAGTTACAGCATTTAGTTGCGTTTCCCAAGTTTTGGTTTCTAATATTTTTATAATAATTCCAATACAATCATCAAGATGAATAAGATTAATAGGAGCTTCAGGATTACTAACATTTTCTTTGCCTGCTAAAAATCGAGCAGGATTTCTATCAGGACCTATTAATCCTCCAAAACGTAAAATGGTTGTTTTGAAATGGTTGTTTTGGTTTAAAAGGATTTCTATTTCAGCTAATTGTCTGCCGCTTTCAGTAACTGGTGTTAGAGGGGTGTCTTCGGTAATGGTTGCATTTGCTTCGCCATACACTGCAGTTGAACTAATAAAAAGTACGTTTTGTACAGATGATTTTTCGATATAAGGTAATAAGTTCTCTATCTTTTTAACAAAAGAGTTTTTGTTCGAATCTGAATAATCTTTGTTTTTACCTCTCAATTTAGGCGGAACAGCTATAATCAAGGTTTCGCTTTCAGCTATAAAGGCTTCGATAGGAATGTCAAGATTTGTTGTTTCTAAAGAAATAGGGTAATGCGTAATTCCAGCATTTTCTAGTGTCTCTTTTTTATCGGCCGTAGTAGTGGACCCTTTTATAATATAGTCTTTTTTGATTAAGGCTTTTGCCAAAGGAAATCCTAACCAACCACACCCTAATATACTAACTTTTGTCATTTTTGCTCTTTTTAGCGACTGTAAAAGTAACTGAATTGTGGGCAAATTGAAAATTGTTTTTTGATTAGTGACAGAATTCAGTACTCCAGTTCTCGTGTCCTCTGTCTTTCCAGCAGGTATAATTTTCTTTCATCGAAAGGATTTTATAAGAGTCGTTTTCTTTTTTCAATACCATAATTACTTTTTGACCTGCTTGCGAATCATCCATTATTCCCGTTTCAATCAATGTAAGTTCAACTTCACCAGAACCAGTTGTTTTTTTTGAAATATCGTATTGATAATCTCCTTCTGCTGCCAAACTTTTAGGTCTATATACTGCCATTACATCGTCTTCTGATTTAATTTGCTTGGAAACGATTTCAGCATTGAGTTGGTCAAGGGTTTTTTGATCAATTTGCTTGAAAGTTTCTTCAGATACATTTGATTTTGCATCAATTTCAGTGGTTTCAATACCGTTGTTACTTTCTGAATCTGTGCTTTTTGTTTTAGAATTGTTACATGAAATGACCATAGTAAATCCTAATAGCATCATAACGAGTTTTAGATTAACTTTTTTCATTTCTTAATAGGTTGTAGGTGAGTTGAGTATTAAAGTTTTGTTTGAATAGTAGTAGGGATCGCTACTGTTGGTATTTCGGTTTTTGTTTCTTGCGGTTTTATCGTTTGCTTTACACATACTGCATCCGTAAGTACAAAAGGAGTAGGCATCATCCATGGGGCTCTTGGATTTATTTCGAACAAAGGATTTTGCAATAAATCAAAGGAACTTTCAAGTAATTGCATGTCAAAAACCGTAGCTCGATTAAGGGTGAATTCCATTTCGAGTGGTTGGTTGTTAAGAAAATAATAACTTAAAATTTTCTTGCCATTGCGGTTCATCATGTTGCTTGTTTGTTCTATTTGTGATACACCATTAGCTTTAAAATGATAAAAATCCATTTTTTCGTTAGCAAAAATATCGTAGCGATTGACCTTACGATTAGGAGTAATTTTAATTTTTAAATGACGTAAATTCCCTTCAATACTATCTTTCAAAAAGACAATAGTTGAGGTTGGAATAGCTTTTACTGGGGCTGTGGCAGTGTATGTAAAAGGACTGTTGTATTTGCTAAACAAAGGAATTTCATTTTCTAGATTAGCCCTTTTTGGATCGTTGCCTAGATATTTTTTTGTCCAATCATCAAGATTCGTATCATAGGTAAGCCAGTATGCTTTTTGAACATTACTATCATAAAGATACACTAAACTATTAGACTTAGCCTTTCCTTTTTCGTATCCCGAATTTAGATGCGCTTTCGCAAAAAAGCCAATGCTAATTAGTAAAAAAGCTATTGCCCATTGCCCTTTTTTAGCAAATGTCCCAAAGACAGGAAGCAATAATCCGAAAGTTAATACGGTAAGAATAGCACTTCCAAAAAGAATTTTTAACCCCAGTCCTACAGGAAACGTATAAATAAAGGGACCAATGATCAGTAATGCAGGTATACTAAGGATTAGGTTGAACCAACGATTTGTTTTTTGGGTAAGGATGAAAAAGCCAAATAGTATAAGTGAAAAATATAGTGGCAGAATTAAAAACCCTGCGCCTTCAAGAAAAAAAGCAATACCACCGTTAATAAGCAACCAAAAGAAAATGGGTGCTACGTAATTACTC